>JBDNCL010000184.1:0-5551 GCA_046719655.1 Fimbriimonadaceae bacterium | reverse complement strand
GGGTTGGCCGAGGCGCGCCTCCTTGCCCTTGTCGATGGCTCCGAGTCCGGCATCGAGATACACCCACTCCGCCTCGAAGCCGGTCGCCTCGAGAATCTTGATCGTCGCTTCGGTGATCTCCGGACCGATCCCGTCGCCCGGGATCACGGCGATTCGTCGTTTTTCCATGAGTTTGGTCGCCTTTGTGTTCTAACAGATTGTGGTCGTTCGGTGGCCCGGATTGTTGGATGGGCTTGCGGAGTTTCCTTCATTCGGCGGCGGCGTCCGGGCGGGCGATGCGGCGCGGGGCGGCGGTCTCGCGTGGGGAATCGAGCCATCGAAACGGCCGACTCGGCGGTTCGTCGCATACTATGATCGAACGTGAGAGGAGTGTCATGAAAGGCTTTCGGTTTCTCGCTGTGGCTGCGGTGCTCGGAATGGGGCTGTCGACGGCCTTGCCGAACGATCCGCTCAATCGGGACCGGCCCCGTCCGGGGCAACCGGCGGGCAACCCGTCGCGTCCGGAAGAGCGTCCGCGGCCCCAGCCGGCCCCGGTCCGCCCGGATGAGCGTCCGCGGCCCCAGCCGGCCCCGGTCCGCCCGGATGAGCGTCCTCAGCCTCGCCCGATGCCGGCTCCGACTCCCGATCCGCGGGACCGCAATCCCGGCGGTCGGCCGGGCGAACCGGCCCGCCCGGAAGAGCGTCCGCGGCCCCAGCCGGTCCCGGTCCGCCCGGATGAGCGTCCTCAGCCTCGCCCGATGCCGGCTCCGACTCCCGATCCGCGGGACCGCAACCCGATCGGCGTTCCGGGCAACCGGGACCGAATCGAGGGGCGTCCTCAGCTGGTCGCGCCCAACCGGCCGGCTCCGACGTCGGACGGTCGCGACGTGTTGGGACGGATCGACGACCCGATCGGCCGTCGTCCGAGCCGAGACAACAGCCAGAGGTCGGAGAACAACCGGGCGAGTCTGCGCGAGGCGACCCAGGTTTCGACCATAGGCCGGGCGCCGATCGACGTGTTTTCCGGCTCGCTGCGGAGCCAAGTGTCCCGCGAGGAGCAGATCCGCCTGCAGAGCGGCCGGCTCCGCGTCGGCTACTTCCATTACGATCCCTACTGGATCGACCAGGACTTCTGGTTTCGCGGGTACTCGTTCGACCCGTGGCGGCGCCCGGTCCACTGCAGCCCGTGGTACTACTACCCGCACCTTCCCGCCTACGTGCCGCTGGGTTACGTGCAGATCCTGCAGATCCAGTTCCAGCCGATTCGGGGCGTGCGGTATGTGTGGACCCGGGGGGCCGGCGGCTTCTATTCCGACAGCTCGTTCGACCCTTGGCGGGGCGGCCCGTCCTATCGGAGCAACCGTGCGCTCGACGAGGCGCTGGACGACATCGACCGCGCGTTCAACCGCCGCGACCAGCGGGCTCTCGGGCGGCTGATTCCGGCCCGCGACCGCATCCACATCTTCATCGACGGTCGCTATGTGTACTCGTTGGAGAGCGACACCTTCTACGAGATGATGATGGACGTCACGCTGGGAACGCGGACCCGGCGCTATGAGATCTTGTCGGTTCAGACCAATCGGGACGAAGCCGAGGTCGTCGCCCGCCACGAGTTCATCGATCCGTGGGGGCGCTGGTCGCAGGTATTCCACTGGTACCGTCTGACCGAACGGCGCGGGTACTACGAAATCACCCGCTTTGGGACGAGCCAGTCCCGCTGGTGATCTCGGGAATCTCGCTTGCGCGCTGGGCGGGCGGGGAGCGAAGCTCCCCGCCCGCTTTTTCGGCGGTTCCCGACGTCGGGAAAAATCGAAAGCCGAACGGGCAGACGGGGCAAAACGGGGTGGACGCAACCTGTCTACCCCGGTTGCGGTCGGAAGGTAGACGCAAGTCTGTCTAAACGATCAAATGGCGATCAAGTGGTGAGAAAAGCCCTTTTTTGAGGCCAAAAATGGCTTTGAAAACAGATCGAATCCCAGTAACATCCCAAACAAGACCGTGGCCAGGATGGCCGGCAAAACGGTCGGGATGGTGAGGGCGAAGGGGTGCTCGAGCCAAGAAGTCGGGGCGGTCGAAAGGGATGTCGGCCGCTCTACCTCCAAACCCCCGAATCGGGAACGAGCAGGAAGTCGCACCGTTGTCGGCAGGAACGCTGCCCCTAGATTTCAAACCGCTGATCGGAACCGAAACCGCCAACATCGACGACAAGGGAAGGGTTCTGATAAGCAAGAAGAAGCGAGAACGTCTCGGCGACTCGTGCGCTCTGGTATTGGGTAAGGGCTGCCTCATTCTGTATCCGACTCCGATTTGGAGACAGCTTATCGCCGAGATCTTCGCCGTACCCACTCTGAATCCCGCCCGCGAGGCGTACACGAGGCTGGTGCTCAGCGCGGCGGAAGACGACCTCCGGTGCGACCCCCAGGGCCGCATGGTGATCCCCAAGGAGCTTCGGGAAAAGGCGCGCATCCGGGACCGGGATACCGTTCTTCTGATCGGCTGCGGGGACCGGGTCGAGATTTGGGCCGAGCGGGAGTGGGAGTTCTTCCAGCGGAGCCCGGACGATTACGAGAAGGGTCGGCGCGAGCTGTTCGAGAAGGTTTACGACGCGATGGCTCGGGCGACGCGCGTCGAAACTGCGGTTCGGACCGACACGGTCGAGGAGACGGAGTGAGCGCCGTCGGATGGCACCGCGCGGACGCGCTGGCCGAGCGTTGTCGGGATCTCGATCGGAACTGGATCGGTTTGCGGCCGCCTTGGGGTTGGCCGGGAGAGTGGGCGTTGGATCTTCAGCACGAGCCGGTGATGGTGAACGAGATCCTGGCCGAGTTGCCGCTTCGGCCGGGGGCCGTGGTGCTGGACGGGACCCTCGGTCTGGGCGGGCACTCGAGACGGTTCGCGGAGCGGGTGGCCCCGGGCGGCACCGTGATCGGGCTGGACTGGGACGAGTCCATGCTCGCCGAGGCTCGCGAGCGGCTGGCCGGCATTCCGGGCGTGACCTGGCACCTGCGGCACGCGGACTTCAAGGGTCTGGCCGCCGTCGTCGACGAGCTCGGACTCCGGCTCGACGGCGTGCTCCTCGACCTGGGTTTGAACAGCGCCCAGGTGGACGACCCGGACCGGGGATTCAGCTTCCTTCAGCCCGGGCCGCTCGACATGCGGATGGACCGATCGCGGGGCGAGCCGGCATCCGCCCTGCTGAACCGCCTGTCGCCGGTGCAGATCGAGGACGCCCTCCGCGACTACGGCGACGAACGTTGGGCCCGCGCGATCGCGAGGCAGATCGTCGAGCGTCGCAAGTCGCACCCGCTCCGCACGACGCAGGACCTCGTCGACGCGGTGCTGGCCGCGATTCCGGTCGGCGCCCGCGAGAAGCGGATCCACCCGGCCACGCGCACCTTCCAGGCGGTTCGGCTTCTCGTCAACCGAGAGTTGGAGGGCTTGGCCGAGACCCTGCGCGACGCGGCCGAGCGGCTGGCGCCGGGGGGAGCGATCGCCGTCCTGAGCTACCACTCGGGCGAGGACCGGGTGGTGAAGCAGGTGTTTCGACAACTCGGCCGAGCGGGTTACGAGGAGCGTTACCGCAAGCCGCTGGAACCAACCGATCAGGAGATCCAACTCAACCGACGGAGCCGCAGCGCCAAGCTGCGCGTCTTGCGCCGGTTGCCGACCTGAATTCCGGTCGACCGTCGGCCGGTCGCCACGGACAGGCTCGAGGGCCACGGACGGCCTTTCCAGCCCCAAACGAAACCCAGACCGAAAACGAGAACGAGATGAGCGCCATTCCGATCACCCGACACCGACACCGAACCCGACCCGGTTTCGTGCCGAGCGAGCCGAAGGTCGTGCCCCAGGATCGCGAAGTTCCGCGCCTGCCTTCGGAGGAGGCCATCGCCTCGGTTCGGGCCCGAACCGCGTTCGAGCCGGTGGTGCGCCATCGGGCGCGTCCGAGCGTGATGACCCAGGTGTCGGTCTTCCTGATCCTCGTCGGGCTGAGCTACATGGTGTTCAGCGTGGTCGGGCAGGTGCTGCTCGAGGCGCAGAGGCGGGCCGGGATCGAGGCGAACCTCCGGGCGCGGGAGGCCCGGCGGATGGAGGTCGTGCTCAAAGAGCGGCTGGACGCGGTATCGAGTCTGACCGCCGTCAACCGATGGGCCGCATCGCGCGGATTCGTCGCTCCGGATCGGCTGGCCGACTCGTCTGGACAGACAGGGCGCCTCGCGAGGCGCTGAGCCGCCGGACGGTCGGTCGGCGTACCGGGCGGCTTCCGAGAGGTGGCCGCCCGGCGCGTTCCGATTCGGCCGACGGCGCGGGAAGTTTCGAAGCAGACGCACATGGTTCACAGAGACGTCGAGAGACGAAAGATGGGGGGCCGCCCGAACCGGTTGCCTCGGGCGGTCCTGTTCCCGTTCGTTTTCCTGTTCCTCGTGGCCGCTTTGGCTCAGGCCCGGGTGCAGATTTTCGGGAGCAAGGACATCCTCGACCGGGGGACCCAGTCCGGCCGGCACCTGGTCACCCAGGACGAGTCGGCACGGCGCGGTTCGATCTGGACGTCCGACGGTCGTCTGCTCGCCCACGACGTGGAGGCGTCGGAGCTCGGGGTCCACTTCGGTCGGGTGCCGAGGGCGCCGGGCTTCTTTTTGGACCTCGGCGAGGCGTCGGGAATTCCGGCGGCCGAATTCGAGCGTTTGGCGTCCTCGGCAAGCGGCTGGCGCTTCTGGCGGGACGCGGTCTCGCCGAGTCGGGCGGCGGCGATCCAGTCGGTCAAGCGGCGCTGGAAGGCGGACGGAATCTCTCTCCGGCGGATCGGGGAGAGGCGGTACCCGATGCGGGAGGCGGCGGCGGGAATCGTCGGATTCCTCATCGACTCGGAACCGAAGGCGGGCCTGGAGTTGAGCAAGAACGACGTTCTGAGCGGGCGGGACGGCCGGACGATCGGACTCGTGGACCGAGGAGGGGCGTTCCTTCCCATGCGTCTGGACGACCGCACGGTCCCCCGCGTGGACGGTCAGGACATCGTGCTGACGATCGACAGCCAGCTCCAGCTGGCGGCGGGAACCGCGATTCGGAATGCGGTGGAGAGCAACGGGGCGGCGGGCGGCGCGATCGTCGTGATGGACCCGAAGACGGGCGACCTCTGGGCGATGGCCCACTGGCCGTCTCTCGATCCGATGCGGCTGGGGGAGCCGGTGGTGTCGGGCGAGCGGCCTTCGAGCCTGAACCTGGCCTACCGAGGTCTCTACGAGCCGGGGTCCACGCTCAAGATTCTGACCCTGGCCGAGGCGCTCGAACTCGGGGTCACGCGGCCGGACGAGATCATCCCGTGTTCCGGTTCTCTGCGGGTAGTCGGGCGCCAGTATATTCGGTGTGCGGCGCACGGCGGCGTGCGGGCCCACGGCCCGACCGATCCCGAACAGGCGATCGCCCGAAGCTGCAACGTTTCGGCCGCGACGTGGGCGTTGCGGATCGGGCACGAGCGGATGGTGGCCTTCCTCGACCAGACGGGCCTGCTGACCCGTACGAATCTGGGGCTGCCGTTCGAGCAGCGGGGGCGATTCGACCGGGACGCCCCGGC
>JBDNCL010000183.1:0-5628 GCA_046719655.1 Fimbriimonadaceae bacterium | reverse complement strand
GACGAGCCAGACCCTCCCGATGCCGGCGGCCTCGGCCTGGACGGAATCGGCGGCGGTCCCCGGGATGGTCGCGAGGCCCACGGCGGCAGCCAAAATCGAGGCGGTCAGCATGATAGAGAAGTATAGATCGGCTCGAGGCTCGCGCGGGAACGGGGCCGCCGCTCCCGCGTCCGCCCCCGGCGTCCGGAATTCCGTCGGTCGTCGGTCCGGCCGTCGTCGCGCTGGATTCCGGACGATGGTCGCACCGCCCCAAACCCGGTGGTATAATGCCTGCTTGCGGCTGTCCCGTCTGACGGTCCGACGTCGCAAGCGATAGAGCAAGGAACCTTCCGACCCGACATGGCAACTTACCGAGGACGAAAAACCGACATCTGCCGCCGAGTGGGCTACAACATCTGGGGCCAAGCCAAGTGCCCGAGCACGAAGCGCCCGTACCCCGCCGGTCAGCACGGTCCCAACCTGAAGGACCGTCGGCAGTCGGAGTATGGGGAGCAGCTTCTGGCCAAGCAGGTCATCCGACGCTACTACCACCTGCTCGAGAAGCAGTTCCGCAACACGTTCGAGAAGGCTCAGAGGATGCACGGCAACACCGGCCTCAACTTCCTCCGCCTGCTCGAGATGCGTCTGCAGACCCTGGTGTGGCGCGCCGGCTGGGCGAAGACGATCTTTCAGGCCCGCCAGATGGTGTCGCACGGCCACATCCTGGTGAACGGACGTCCGGTCGACATTCCCAGCTACCGCTGCAAAGTCGGCGACGTGATCGAGCTGCGGGACCGGGATTCCAGCAAGAAGATCGCCCGCATGAACCATTACGAGGGCGCGGCGATCCCGGCCTACATCGAGGCCGACGTTCCGAACTTCAAGATCAAGATCATCGCTCTGCCCGAGCGGGAGGACTTTCCGAAGTTCTTCAACGAGCAGGCGGTCGTCGAGTTCTACGCCCGCTGATCCGGGCGGTCCGGTCCCGAAGCCTCCTCATCCGATCTCGGATGGGGAGGTTCGACTTTTTGTCGGTCGGCCCCGATACGAGAGTCCGTCGCGGGCGTCCGATCAGAGGCACACGGGTGGCACGCGTCTCATGAATCGTCTGGCCTGGGTTGTTCCGTCTCTCTTGGGGTTGGTGTTTGCGGCCGGTTCGGTGTCGGTTCCCGACCCCCGACCCGCGCTGTCCGAGATCGCCCGGATCGAGGCGGAGGCGCCGGGCGCCTCTCCCGCCGAGGTCGAGGCGCGCCGAGCTCGGATCCTCGAGATCGCCAAGAAGGCGGTCGACGGGATCGACGCCGCTTCCGTCCCGTCCGACCGGGCCCACCTGTGGGGGCACCTGTTCGTGTTCGCCGACCAGAAGGAGTCGGCCGTCGTAGCCTACGAGCGCTTCCTCGCCGTCGACCGAGAACCATCCGCCAAGCTCGATGTGCAGTTCGCCCTCGTCGGGCTGTACGCGTCCCTCGGCAGGGGCGGACCGCTCCGGCGGACGCTCCTCGCGATGGAGCCCGCGACGAACCTCGAGAAGGCGCTGCTGGCGTCGATCGCGGCCGTCCACGCCGACCTGATCGCCGATGCGGCGGGAGAAGCGGAGGCGATCGCGACGCTCGAAGCGATGGACGCCCGGGTGGCCTGGGCCGCCTTCGGGTCTCCGTCCGACGCCACCGTCCCGGCCGAACAGAGGCAGACCGCCGAGGGGTACCGGGTGACGCTGATCCTCGCGATGGCGGATCTGTTGGTCCGGACCGGCAACCGCGACGCCGCCATCGCCCAGCTCGACCGGGGGCTTTTGGCCCTCCCGGAAAACTCGCCTTCCCGACGCCAGCTCCAGACCCGCCGCACCCAGCTGAGCCTGATCGGTGCCCGGGCGCCCGAACTGGACGTCGAGCGGACCCACGGCCGGTTCGGCGGTCTGCGTTCGATGCGCGGCCAAGTCGTGGTCGTCGTCTTTTTCGCCCACTGGTGCGGGCCCTGTCTCCAAGCCCTCCGCGAACTGAAGGTGCTGTCGGAGGAACTCGGTCCCCAGGGCGTCCAGTTCGTCGCCGCGACCACGTTCTACGGGTACTTCCGGCAAGAAAACGCAACCAACCGCGACATGCCCAAGGACGTCGAATTTGCCCGGGTCGGGACCCTCGTCGCCGACCTGCAGGCTCCGTGGCCGACCGTGTTCGGCCCGAGGTCGAACTTCACGGCCTACGCGGTTTCGGGGATTCCCCACTTCGCCGCGATCGACCGGGAGGGCGTCGTCCGGCACATCCAGATTGGGTTTTCCGGCCGTTCGTCGGCCCGGCTCCGTCGTGCGGTCGAAGCCCTGGCGAGGGCCGACAACTGAAGGCGGGCCCCGCCGACCGTCGCTCGGGGCCCGCCGCCGCGGCTCGGGGAGAACGCGCCTACTCGATGTCCCACATGTTGTCGTCGGCGGACCGGTACGTCCGGGCGAACGGCATCGAACGGACGCTTCCGTCCATGAACGAGAACGGGAGCGTGCGCCCGAATCGGCCCCGGTTCACTTCGCGGAGCGGGAGACCGTCGAGGTTCTCGTTCCACTGACCCTCGATCAGCGAATCCCAGTCCGAGCAGTTTGGGTCGTTGGGGAAGATCGAGCATGGCGGAACGGCTCGGCCGCGGGTCCAGTGGAAGGGGTCGGCCGGGTCGTTGGATTCGGACCATGGGTCGATGCACATGTCGAAGTACTCGCTGGTCCAGAACGGGTGCGCCGGATTGTTGAACGGCAGCGGCGACGGAACCGCGACCCCGACGGCCCGGTCCCAGTTCCTCTGCCGCAAGGTGGCGTAGACCGTCTCCGAAGGACTCCCGATCGTGCTCATCCGGCGGTCCATGCCCGTCATGAGGCCGTTGTCGGAGTAGGAGCCCCACATCGCGGGCGCGTTGCGGTCCGGGTCGGCGGGGCAGAACCACACCGAGTTGCGCCCGCGGGCGTTCCCGCTCGCGTCGACGCCTCCGCGGCTGTTGCGGATGTACGGGTTGAGGGCCTCCTGGTAGTTGTACACCGCCCACCAGCTCACTGTGGTGGGGAAGCCGGTCGACTCGGTCTCCATCGTCCGAGGGAGGGCGTCGTCGTGGTCGGCCGCGTACATGATCGTGGCCGTGACGATCTGCTTCATGTTGCTGACCGTCGTCGTGCGCTTGGCCGCCATCTTTGCCTGGGCAAAGACCGGGAACAAGATCGCGGCCAGAATCGCGATGATCGCGATCACGACGAGCAGCTCGATCAGGGTGAAAGCGCGTCTCTCGGGCATAGGTCCTCCCTTGTCGCCTCCATGGCGCGACATTGGATTGTACTCCTGAAAGAGCGTAAAGGTTCAGTTTGTTCGGTCTGGATCGGGCCGTTCCGGCTCCTGGCTTCGGGAAAGCCGGTTCCGTCATCATGAAATCGATGGTGGTGACCCGGCAGATCCGCGTCGACACTCGGGGACCGAACGACATGGTCGACTTGACGGGGCGTCTCGCCGACGCGGTCCGCGAGTCGGGCGTGGCGGCGGGCGTCGCCGTGCTCTTCGTGGTCGGTTCCACCGCCGCCCTGACCACGATCGAGTTCGAGCCCGGTCTCGAGCAGGACATGGCGGCGGCGATGGAGCGTTTCGCGCCCGAGGGAGCCTTCTACCACCACGAGGCCCGATGGGGCGACGACAACGGGCACTCCCACGTCCGGGCGTCGGTCGTCGGTCCGAGTCTGACCGTGCCGATCGTCGATGGCCGGCCGACGCTCGGCACGTGGCAGCAGATCGTGCTGTTGGAATTCGACACCCGCCCCCGCGAACGGACCGTCGTGGTCCAGCTGATCGGGTAGTCCCCCCAAAGGGTGTATGGGGTTTTGGGGGACCCCCTCGCAGGGCCCTCCGCGTTTCTCGGCATCGGGGCCAATCCCCGACTTTTGCGGGTCCCCGAGGACCCCTCTCGAAGGTATGTCCGGCCTATGAGGCGATTTTTGCTTGCCGCTTCCATTGCTTTGACCGCCTTACCGGTCGTGGCCGGCGCCGCGGTTTCCCAAGCCGCCCCAAACCCTCATTGGGTCTCGGGAGAGATCCTCGTCAAGTATTCGGGCCCCAAGGCCAATACCGCGCGCGACTTCGCCCGAAGGCTTCTCGGCAAGGAGGCGCCGAGTTCCGTCCCCGGTCTTCTCAAGCTGAAGATCAATCCCAGCGCCGACCCTTCCCGGATCACCGGGGTCCTCAACTCGCTCGAGGGCGTCGAATACGCCGAACCGAACCGATGGTGGACCACCGCGTCCCCGAACGACCCGTCCTTCGGCAGCCAGTGGGGACTTCTGCGCATCAAGGCTCCGACCGCCTGGGCGAAATCCACGGGGGCCGGAATCCGCATTGCGATCGTGGACACCGGGGTCGACGTGACGCACCCCGACCTGGCCGGCAACATCGTCGGCGGGCGGAACTTCACCACGTCCGACGCCAACGACTACGTCGACCGCCACGGTCACGGATCGCACTGCGCCGGCATCGCCGCCGCCGTGACGAACAACGGAGTCGGCATCGCCGGAACCGCGCCTGGGGCCAAGATCCTCGCCGTGAAGGCCCTGAGCGACACCGGTTCCGGATCGACCGAATGGATCGCCAACGGCATTCGATGGTCGGCCGACAACGGAGCCCACGTCATCTCGATGTCTCTGGGTCTGCAGGGCACCTCGCTCATTCTCGAGGACGCCGTCCAGTACGCCTGGAACAAAGGCTCGTTGCTCGTCGGCGCGGCGGGCAACAACAATTCGTCGACCATCTTCTACCCGGCGGGCTCTTCGTTCGTGATCGCGGTCGGGGCGACCGACGGCGACAACAACAAGGCCTCGTTTTCGAACTTCGGATCGTGGGTCGGAGTCGCCGCTCCCGGCACATCGATCTACTCGACCTACAAGTCGGGCGGCTACACGACGATGCAGGGAACGTCAATGGCTTGCCCGTTCGTCGCCGGTCAAGCCGCGCTGGTCTGGTCGAAGCTCGGGTCGGCGGCCACGAACGTCAAGGTCCGCGACGCCATCGAGAAGACAGCGACCCCGCTCGCCGGCGGTTGGGTCTCGTTCGGACTCGTGGACGCCGATGCGGCGGTCGACTACGTCGATTCGGCCCCCGAGCCGCTGCCCGATCCCGAGCCCGATCCGGAGCCCGCGCCGAACCCGACCTACACGACCCACGTTCCGAACCAGATGAAGGTTCTGGTCGGAAAGGCGTTTTCGCCGTCGATCACCCAGGTCGTCGACTCCGACAACGTGTTCCTGAAGGTCGAGGCCCTCAGCCCGAAGCGCAGCTACGCGGGCGCGCTCTCGGCCGACGTCCAGTTCCAGGCCACGGTCCGAAAGCCGCCCGCCGGCGCCCAGCTCGAGTTCGACATCGAGGCGTTCACCGACCAGGCCGTCCGTCTGACGTTCCTCGTCTACAACTGGCAGACCAAGAAGTTCGAAGCGGTCACGGCCTGGCCGAGCGCCATTTCCGACGACCACGTGACCACGGTCGTCCTTTCGTCGCCGGCGAAATATGTGGACGCCAACGGCAACGTTCGGTTCCGCGTCCAGACGTCCGCCCCGTCGCTCAACTTCCGACACTTCCTCCACATCGACCTCGCCGGAGCCGCCGTGCGCGGTTGAGGCCAAGACCGGGGAATCGGCGGGGGGGGGGG
>JBDNCL010000182.1:0-5692 GCA_046719655.1 Fimbriimonadaceae bacterium | reverse complement strand
ACTGACCCGGATCTGCAGTCTGCAGGTCACCACCAGAAACACGAGCCGTCTCCGGTAGAGAGCCTCCGAAACTCGGCGAGCGGCGTCAGCCGCCCCCCAAGCCGGGAGATCCCTCGCGGAGACGGTTTTTCTTTGCCCGGATGGGGCGGACGTCCGGGTCGAAGACGAACGATCAGCCGACGGTGAAGAACGCAAACGCCAACAGCCCGCCGAGCGCGGCGTACGCCAGCGCAGGCAGCAGCGTTTTCGCGAGAACGTCCGATTCTCTGCCCGCCAAGGCCACGGTCGCCCCGGCCGCGATCACGTTGTGGGGACAGACGATGTTCCCGACCGCAGCTCCAAACCCCTGAGCCGCCACAAGCGGAAGGACCGGCAGTCCGAGGCGCTCGGCGGTCGCAACCTGAAAGTCGGTGAACAGCACGTTGGACGCGGTGGCCGAACCGGTGACGAACGTGCCCAGCGCACCGACAAACGGAGCCAGAAGCGGCCAGGCCGTTCCCGCCGCGTCGGCCGACGCGGCGGCCAGCGTGTCGATCATTCCGGCGTACACCATCACCCGCGAGAGCGTGAGCATGGCGAAGAGGGCGATCGTCACGGGACCGAGCCGACGGGCGGCGGCCCGCATGGCGCCGACGATCTGGCCGCGCGTCGCCGATTGGGCGGCCGCTCCCGCGAAAAAGCCGATCAGGAGCATCGTTCCCGGGTGGAACAGGGGGGCAAAGCTCCCGGAGAAGGGTTCGATGTTCCAGGCGATCTGGATCCCTCCCAGTACGCTCCGAACCGGCTCGACCAGCCGGGTCGCCAGAACGGCGGCCACGAGGCCCGCACGGGCGACGCCGCCACGCGGCACCGCCGAGGCGTCCGACGCGGGCGGACCCGCCTGCGGCCTCCGACGCCGCCCGAGGAGGATCGCGACGAACAGCGCCCCGCCGACGAGCGATCCCCCGAGGGTCGGCAGTTCGGGGCCGACAAATCGGGCGATCCCGTACATCGGTAGCAGAAACGCGGCGCCGGCACCCAGGCCCCAAAGAAGCGGAAGCCCCATCGATCCGGACGCCGGCCGAGGAGCCAGCCAGACGACGAGGAGCGGCATGATCCAGCCGAGAATCAGGTGGTACGCCGCCGTCTCCGCCGCGATGTCGCCGCCGGCGAGCCCGGTCGAAGCCGCCTGGGGCAGGATCGGCGTGCCGACCGCCCCGAACGAGACGCCCACCGCGTGGCCGACCAGGGCGATCGTCACGGCCTGAACCGGGGAGAACCCGGCTGCGAGCAAGAACGGAGCCGCAAGGGCGGCCGAAGTCCCGAATCCAGCCGCGCCCTCCATGAACAGGGCGAAGAACCACGCCACGACGAGAGCCAGGAGGCGAGGGTCGTCGGTGACCCGGGCCATCGACGCCTTGAGCCGATCGAGCGCCCCGGTCCGCGTCTGAAGCTCGTGGATGCACAGAGCCGGGAAGATGATCCAGAGGATGGTCGCGGCGAGAAAGCCCGCTTCGAGCGCGGCTCCCGATGCCGCGCCGACAAAGCCGAACTGCGGCAACACCTCGACGCCGAACCCAAATCCCCAACCCGCCACCAGCAGGGCGGCGGCGGCGCCGACCATCCCGGCCCGAAAGGCAGGCCAACGCAACCCCAGCATGAGGCCGAGGACGACCAAGATCGGCAGGCTGGCGAGCAGAACCTTCAACGGCGATTCCCGAAGGAGGTCTGGGCGACCCTATCGGGCCGGAATCCGATGAACCGTCCCCTCGCCGGTTTCGAAACCGGTCAGGTTCTGCACGGTGGTGTCGGCGATGTTCGTGAGGGCCTCTTCGGTAAAGAAGGCCTGGTGCCCGGTGACGAGGACGTTCGGGAACGTGAGCAGCCTCATGAACACGTCGTCGTCGATGATCCGCCCCGACAGGTCCTCGAAGAACAGGTCCTCCTCCTCCTCGTAGACGTCGATCGCCAGGTAGCCGATCTTCCCGGTCTTCAGCCCGTCGATGACCGCCTTGGTGTCGACCAGGGCTCCCCGGCTCGTGTTGACGAGCATCACGCCGTGCTTCATCTTCGAGATCGCCTCCGCATCGATGAGATGCCACGTTTCCGGGGAGAGCGGGAGGTGAAGCGCGACGATATCCGACTCGGCGAGGAGTTCGTCCATGGGGACGTACGTTCCGAACGCCTCGACCTCGGCGTGCGGGTAGGGATCGACGGCCAGGATGCGGCACCCGAATCCGTGCATGATCTGGGCGAAGATGCGGCCGATTTTACCCGTCCCCACGACTCCGACCGTCTTGCCGTGCAGGTCGAACCCGAGCAGCCCGTCGAGAGCGAAGTTCCCGTCCCGCACCCGGTTGTAGGCGCGGTGCACGCGACGGTTGAGGGACAGGATGAGGGCCACGGCGTGTTCGGCAACCGCATACGGAGAGTACGCCGGAACGCGGGCCACCTCGATGCCGAGTCGTTCGGCCGACGCGAGATCGACGTGGTTGAAGCCGGCGGACCGAAGAGCGATGAACCGGGTGCCGCCGGCATGGAGAACCTCGAGGACCTCGGCCGTCATCGAGTCGTTGACGAAACAGCACACCGCCTCGCAGCTTCGGGCCAGCGGCGCCGTATCGATGGTCAGCCTCGGCTCGAGAAAGACGAACTGGTGACGAGACCCGGAAGCCGAGTTCGATCGTTCCAGGAAGGCCTTGTCGTACGATTTGGTGCTGAAGACGGCGACGCGCATATGGGGGGCTCCGGGGAGACCTTACCCCGGAGACCCTGGCCTCGGGAGACGCTAGGATCGAGCGGCGGCCCGGCTCTCCCGGACGGTTCGGAGAAAGGCTCCCGCGAAATCGAGCAGCTCGTCCTCGGTGACCGTCTCCGTTTCCCCGATGAATCGGTACATGTTCACTTCCTGCCGGCGGGCCGTCTTCAGCTCCTCGAGGAACATGGTTCGGATCAGGCGCCCCTGGTCGGAGATGAAGCGGTCGCCCAACTCGTACGTGAAGAGCACCTTTCGCCGGCCGCGGACCATGTTCATGTCGAGGAACGTGAACGCCACCGTTCCGACGCCCTCGAAATCTCGCGTGACGGTTTTCTGCTCCGTCACGTTCCAGTCCTGGGTGGCAAAGCATGCGGCCGGGTTGTGGAACGACTCGCCCCGGTCGCTGTTGATGACGAGGACTTCGAAGAGGTTGCCGTTGTGCGAATACTTGCGTCCCGACATGCTCGACGCCATCAGGGCGTCCCGCGTTTCCGGGTTCCAGTTGTTCAGGAGCGGCTTCCCGTCCTGACCCAAAAGGGCACGGCTGCCCTGGACTTTTTCGGGCATGAACTCCTCGAGGGCTTCCTGCGACATGGCGACCGACTTCGTGGAACCGCGGAAGTTCACGGCAATGCCGGCCGGAATCAGAACGGCGGCGAGGATCAGCAGAGGAACGCGCATTATTTCCACCCCAAGGCCTTGGCCAGTTTCATGAGGACGATGAAGGCGATGACGAGCGAGATATAGCCGCTGTAGTCGTGGAACTGCATGCCCGCCTCCGAACCGTACATGTTGCCGACGATGCCGATCATGGCGATGCGGATGCCGTTGATCGCGAGAGTCAGCGGAACGGCGGACGAGAGGAGGATGAGGTTGCCCCACCATCGGAGCTTCCCGATCAGGACGAAGAACACGACGATCGACGCCACGGCGAGCATCAGCTTCAGACCGCTGCACGGCGCCCCCACGTTCAGCGTGAAGTTGTCCAGCATGATCAGGGTGGGGTCGCTGCGAAACGGGCTCTGGCCGATGGTCTGCAGCAGAACGTACGACATGTCGGTCGACATCCGCTGAAGCGTCTGGGTGTGACGGTCGATGAATGCGTCCCACATCGGCAGCGCGAACGCCAGGAACATGATGGCGGGCCAGATCTGCCGGAAGATCGCCCAGCCGAACACCATCAACGCCCCAAACATCATCGTCGCGAGGAACGCGATCGACATCAGCATCCGGGTGCTGTTCCCGGTCCCGACCCACATGACGTAGGCGCAGAACAAGACCGGGACGATCGCCAGATAGACGGGCTTGACCTTGAGCTGCTTGATCTTGTCCCAGCGGTCGTAGACGATCACGGCCGAACACAGAGGAATGATCACCCCGTGCGCGTAGTATGTGTCGGCCGCGAACCACAGGTTGGGCAACCTCAGGAACAGATGCCAGAAGAGGATGCCGATACCGGCGATGACGAGGCCCCAGGCCGCCAAGTCGCGCTTGTCCGCCTTGACGAAGAAATCGCGAACGAGGCCGACGTAGTCGGTTCCCAGTTCTTGCGATTCGGCTGCCGCCTTCGGGTGGGTGCTCACCGGTTCAACTGAACTCAACTGTCTTCTCCCTTTGTCATCTAGACTCCAATCAAGACTTCGGCCATTTCCGGCACATTCTATCGCACCGCCACGGCTCCCCTTGGTATCAACGCCCTTCGTGCAAGATTGAATCCATTTCCGGGGGTGGACCCGACCAAGCTGGTGTATTTGCCGGGTCTATTCGGAGGTTCGGGGGCCGCTTCGTCGGACCAGCGTGAGGATCGCGACCTGGGGACGGCAGAAGGCGCGAAACCGAAACTGGCGGGTGCCGACCCCCCTGGTCACGAAGACGGGAACCGAAGCCTCCGGGTAGAAGCCGTCGACATAGCGCCGGGCCCCCACCGGGGTCAACAGGGCGACCCCGCCGGGAAACCGGATCTGCCCGCCGTGGCTGTGGCCGCTCAGTTGGAGGGACGCCCAAACCGGGACGTAGTCGACGTAGTCGGGCTCGTGGAGGAGCACGACGTTCGAACGGCCGTCGGCATACCGCTCGAAGCCGGCGTAGTCGGGGTACCCGAACAGAGCATCGTCGAATCCGATGAAGTTCACCCCGTCCACCTGGGCCGCCTCGTTGCGAAGGACCTGTATCCGGCTGAGTCTGAGCGCCTCGGCCACCCGGTCTCGCCCGACCGCGACGTCGTGGTTGCCGAGAACGGCCAGGAGCGGGCAGACGGCCAACGCGAGAGGCTGGAAGGCGGCGGCGAGAAGATCGGGACCGGCGGCCTCGCCCATCGTCACGTAGTCGCCGATGAACACGACCGCGTCGGGCGACTCGGCCATCGCCGCCTCGACCGCCCTCCGCGCCAGCCGGACGTCTACGTCGCGGTTGATGTGGAGGTCGCCGATGAGAGCGATTTTGAACCCGTCTCGGTCCCAGCGGGGGAGTTCGAGGGTCAGACGATCGACTCCGATCCAGTGCGTGGAAGCCAAACTCTCGACGCCCGGCGCCGCAACCAGACCGGCCAGCCCGAGACGGAGCACGTCCCGCCTCGAAATTCGGCGTCGACAGGCGTGCGGCGCCCCGACGGGATCGGCCGGAGGGGTCGGCGCGGGGTTCCTCTCTGCAGATTGGGGATCGGCGTCCATCGGGTCCGTCTCACGGCGGGGACATCGGGATCGTACAACCGAGACGCGAGCCCGGTTCCCAGTCGGCCGAAAGACTCCTCATCGGCCGGCCGCCGACCGGCCCGACCGACGAAACCTCATCCGTCGCACCACGGGTACGGAGTAGATCACCACTCCGGAAAGGCTGAGCGCGAACAGGCCGGCACCGACGACCGGAAGCACCCACCGATGGAGCGGTTCGCCGAAAAACGAGAGGTCGTGAAGGTCTTCGATGAACTGGTCGTTTCGGCGCGCGACCTGGAGAACC
>JBDNCL010000181.1:0-5826 GCA_046719655.1 Fimbriimonadaceae bacterium | reverse complement strand
GTGGAACTTCGCGGACTGGGTTCCCGAGTGGCCGTGGGGCGTTCCCCCAGGCGGGCCGACGTCTTCGATCCACCTGCTCACCAAGCTCATGGCCCGAATCGCGACCGCCGACATGCTGGTCGGTCAGCCTTTCGTGTCGGCCGCGGTCCACGCCGACGAACTCGTGAACGACCTCGTCGAGGCGGCCGACCACAGCCACACCCACCGACGCGATCCGACGAAGGCGGTCAGCGAACACGCCGAGGCTCTGTTCCGGATCTGTCAGCGCATGGTCGGCATCGAGCCCGACCCCTGGCACCAACAAGAGCTGGACGCCGCCGGCGCCGCCAAGTGCACGTACTACTTCAGCTACTACAAGCACATGGCGATGAGGCCGGCCGACTATCTCGAGGAGATCCGCCCCTGGTGGGCCATGATCGAGGACGGTTTGACCACCTTCGCCGAGAATCCGGGTCGGACCCGGTCGGACTGCCACGCTTGGTCGGCCCACCCGATCCTCGGCTTTTTCCAGATCGTTGCCGGGGTCACGAGCATCGCGCCGGCCTGGAAGCGGGCGCTGATCGATCCGAATCCGGGTCGCATCCGGCGTTTCGACGCCCAGATCGCCCATCCCGACGGAATGCTGCGGGTCCGGTACGAAGACGATCGCCTTACGATCGAGACGCCCGTCGAGGCGGAACTGAGGTGGAAAGGTCGGTCGGCCGTGTTGCCGCCGGGTACGCACACCATCTAGAGCGGAGGCCGATTCGGGCCGGTCGGCTCCCGCCGGTCGGCCGGCTCGGCCCCATCCATGACCCGGTTCAGCCACGCGACCGCCGAAACGATGTGGGCGTCCCAAAAGGCCCAGTTGTGCTCGCCCGGGTGCTCGTCGTAGTGGTGCGGCACCGCGTTGGCCGACAGGTGGTTGCGGAAGGCTCGGTTCGCCTCGATCAGGAAGTCCTCGGACCCGCACTCGAACCACAGGGCCGGGCGTTCGGCCGAGGGCACGTCCAGCACCTGCCGGAAGAGGTCGCAAGGCCCGCCTTTCGACTTTGGCCCGGCGATGCGCTGCCACTCGTCGGCTCCGTAGCGGGTGTCCCAACTGTCGCTGTGGGCAAAATGCAGCGCCCCGGAGAGGCTCGCCGCGGCGACGAACGTTTGCGGAAACTTCAAGGCCAGGTGAAACGCGCCGTAACCCCCCATCGACAGCCCGGCGACGACCCGGCTCTCGCGACGGGCGTCGGTCGGAAAGGTCGCGTCGACGAACGCGGGCAGCTCCTCGCCGATCGCGGTTGCGTAACGGAAACCCCGATGGGCGTCGGCATAGAAACCGCGGCCTCCGTCCGGCATCACCACGATCAGGGGCAAACCCTCGAGGTAACGCTCGATGCTGGTCCAGCGGGTCCAGGCCGTGTGGTCGTCGGATAGTCCGTGGAGCAGATACAACGTCCGGTAAGGACCCGGTACCCCTTTTCTGGGCAGAAGAACACGAAGCGAGGTCTGCTTGCCGAGAGCGTCGCTGAATGTCGTGACGTCGAGGACGGTCATGTCTGAACCATAGCAGAGCCCAGACCGACTCGGCGCCCCGTCTCCGGCAATCGAGCAGCGACGGCCCAACCGTCGTCAGCGGTCGAGTTGGCCGGGTCCCAGCACACAACACCCGTTTTCGCGCAGGCGGATCCTCTCGAGGACGCGGGCGCGGTCGCGGCGGATGCGGTGGTCGGCCTCCAACGCGTCGCGGTAGGCTTCGAACACGAGTTTCAGGAGCCTCCGCGCCTCTTCGGTCAGCGCGTAGGACACCATCTTGTGGCGCCGCGTCGTCTCGACGATGCCGGACTGGCGGATGGTCTGCAAGTGCGAACTGAGCGTGCTTTGTCCCATCTCGAGTGCGTCGACCATCTCGCACACGCAGAGGTTCGACTCGAGCAACGCGTACAGAATCCGGACCCGAGTCGGGTCGGCCAGGGCTTTTCCCAACAGCACGACGTCGTTCACACCGCCATCATGGCACGGCCCGGTTCACGCCCGAGTTCGGCGGACTACGAAAGTTCGAGGAGTTCCTTCGGGGTGTGGGTCAAGACCTCGAGACCGTCGTCGTTCAGCACGACGTCGTCTTCGATGCGCACCCCGCCAAATCCCGGGATGTACACGCCGGGTTCGACCGTCCAGACCTGCCCCGGGGCCAAGACGTCGGTGCCAGACGGGTTGAGGACGCCGCCGTCGTGGACTTCGGTTCCCAGCCCGTGGCCGAGCCCGTGCCCGAAATACCGGTCGAGACCGTGCCGGGCCAGAGTCTCGCGGGCCAGGGCGTCGGCCTGCCTGGATGTCATGCCGGGGCGCATGCCTTCCAGGGCCGCCAGCTGGGCCTCGAGAACCGACTGGTAGACCTCGCGGTGCCGATCGCTCGCCTTGCCCACCGCGACGGTCCGGGTGATGTCGCTGCAGTAGCCGTCGAGTTTGGCTCCGAGGTCGATGGTCACGAAGTCTCCGGCGGCGAGCGGCTTTTCGGACGCGCGGCCGTGGGGTCGGGCGCTTCGCTCGCCGCTCACGACAATGGGCGGAAACGCGATCTCGGCTCCGTGCCGGCGGATGAAAAACTCGATGTCGAGGTTGATGTCGTACTCGGTCACTCCCGGCTGGATCATCCGGAAAGCGTGCTGCATGCAGGCGTCGGCGAGTTCGCACGCCCGCCGAATCTTGGCGATTTCTTCGGGCGACTTGACCAATCTCAACGGCCCGAGAAGGTTCGGGGCGGCCGTCAACCGGACGTCGGGCCAGGCGGCGGTCCAATCGCTCCACGTCTTGTGGGTGACGAAGGCCGATTCAAACCACAGCTCGCCGACTCCCAGAGCCCGCACCTGCTCGCCGAGGAACTCGTTCGCCGTCTTCGGTTGCCCAAAGCTGACGACGGGCAGCTCGGCCACTTCTTCCGCCGCCTGCACCGTGTAGCGGCTGTCGGTCACAAAGACCCCTCCGCTCGGGGTCACGATCGCCCAGGCGGTGGAGCCGGTGAAGCCGGTCGCCCATCGGACGCTCGGGGCGTGGCTCAGCAGAAGGGCGGTCACTCCCTCCTCCGCCATGGCGCGGCGAAGCCGTTGGAGATGGGTCATACCGTCTCCTCGTCGAGGTTGCGCAGGGCTTCGAGGGCCATCACGTATCCCCGCCCGCCGAACCCGGCGATCTGCCCGACCGCGATCGGCGCGATGACCGACACCCGGCGGAACTCCTCGCGGGCGTGGATGTTGCTCAGGTGAACTTCCACGATCGGAAGCCGCACGGCGGACAGGGCGTCGCGAAGCGCGATCGAGTAGTGCGTCAGGGCGCCCGGGTTGATCACGATGCCGTCCGCCCATCGGCGGTGCTCGTGGATCGTGTCGATCAGAACCCCCTCCGAGTTCGACTGGAGGATGCGCACCTCGATCGACAGCCGCTTGCTCGCCGCCTGAATCTCGGCGTCGATCTCTTCCAGCGGCTTCTTGCCGTAGACGTCCGGCTCGCGAAAGCCGGTCAGGTTGAGGTTCGGACCGTGCAGGACAAGAACCCGGAGTTCCTTAACCGCCATGCGAAATCTCCTTCCGAATTTGGTCGAGCGGCAAGCCGTTCTCCGGAAGGAGTTGGGGGATCCCGTCGACGATCGGAAAACCCATTTTGCAGGACTCGCAGACGAGGTAGTCGCCCATCTGGATCAACGGGGACCGGGCTTCGTCCAACGGACAACCCAGCAATTTGATCAACTCGGGGTCGAGGATCGGGACTTCATCGGAATCGCGTCTCATGCCAGACCTCCTCGTAGGCGGCGAAGGTGCGCTCGGCCATCGATTCCCAAGAGAAATCGAGCACGCGGCGTCGCCCACGCTCCCGCATCTCCCTGAGCTTACTCGAATTCCCGAGCAAACCCTCGATCGCTTCCGACCACGTTCCGACCTCGTAGTCGGGGATCACGAGAGCGGCACCGCCGGCGGTTTCGGGCAGAGCGCCCCCCGGTCCGCAGATCACGGGAGCCCCGCATGCGAACGCCTCCAGCAGCGTGAGACCGAATCCCTCGTGGCGGCTCGGCGACAGGTAGAGGTCGGCGGCGCTGTAGAGGGCGGCGAGATCGTCGTCGTCGACGTAGCCCGTCCGGAGTACGCGCGACCCTTCGAGTTCGGCCCCCCAACCCGACTTGCCGACGACGACGAGCCGGTGGGGAACCGTTGGAGGCAGCGCCTCGCACGCGGCTACGGCCAAGGCCATGTTCTTCCGCGGCCAGCTGGTGCCGACCGTCAGGATGTAGGGGCCGCCGATGCCGAATTTCGCCCGCACCCTCGATTCGGCCTCCGTCGGTTCGACCGGTCGAATCTTGGGGTTGAGGGCGAGCGGCGTCACCCGGACCCGCCCCTTGGCCCGGGGGTAGCGGGTCTCGATTTCGCGGGCTGAAGTTTGAGAGACGGTGAGCATCCGAGACGCGCGACGAATCGCCAGCGGGACCATCAGGTTCAAGATCGCGCGATCCGAAAAACGGAACCACTCGGGGTGCAGGGCAAACGAGATATCATGGATCGTCGTGGCGACCGAACGCCCGAGCAGGGGGCTGACCGTGTACTGCACATGGGCGACTTGAGCCCCCCAGCGCCTGACCGCGAGCGGAAACCGGACCAGACTCCACCATCTCGGGTTCCGGCCGTCGACCTTCAGCCACGAAAACCCGGGACGCCAGGGGAGGCCTTCCGGGCGATCCGCGTTCCCGACGAGGAGGATCTCGGCATCGTCGGCACGCGAGGCGAGGCCTTGGAGCAGTCCGAGCCAGTAGGTCGAGTCTCCCGTAAAGGTGCCGCCGACCAAACGGGCATCGATGGCGACACGGGACAGTCGAACGGCGTCAGAAGACTTGAGAGACATCGAGGAGGCCCTGGAAACTGGCGCGATTCCTGCTAGTATGAAAGGCCGAACATCGCTGTTTTTGCCCCGGACGCCCACCCATGAAGAAACGCAAATCTCCGATCGCCCTCATATCGGTCCTTGTTGTGTTCGTCTTCGGCCTGATGATCATGACGGTGCGCCCGCCGGAGCGGCCGCCGCAGATGGCGGAGAACTCGGACCAGGTCACCGGCGCCCCGCGCCCGGCTCCGTCTAAGGAGGACCTCTCGCGTATGGTGTCGGCCGATCGCGCCGACGGCCCCGAGCCCCCCGAGGAGTTCGTGCCACGTCGGCCGTCTGTCCTCCGGCCTCCGCGACTGGACTACACCCCGCAACCGAACGACTCGTCGATCTCGACCCACTGGTACCGAGACGACAGCCGCAAGGCGAACATCACCGAACAGACCCCCTAGCATCGGCCGCCGAGTCCCGACCTCAACCGACGTTGGTAGACTGGCGCAGGTTGATGAACGGGAGTCGCCGCCGACCGGACCGCCTCAGCTTCCCGCTCGCCTCGAGACCGGGAGCTGAGGCTTTTCGTTGCGCGGGCTCTTGGGGCGGACTTCCGCCGACGTTCGGCCGTCGCCCATGCGGAGGCCCGGCATGAATCCGGCGGAATACGACCGGATGTTTGCGCTCGAAGAGCACTACTGGTGGTTCGTCGGAAGACGGAATCTCGCCCTCCGTCTCGTGCTGGAGTTCGACGACACGGCCCGACCGTGGTCGATCCTCGACGTCGGTTGCGGAACGGGAATCGTTCTCAGCGAGCTCAACCGTCTCGGCGACGGCGTCGGGCTCGACTTCTCCGACAGGGCTCTCGCCTACAGCCACCGACGCGGGCTCGGTCGGCTGGTTCGCGGCGACGGGACGGCCCTGCCGTTCGCCGACGCGCGTTTCGACGCCGTCGTGGGGTTGGACATCTTCGAGCACATCCAAGACGACGAAGCCGCG
>JBDNCL010000180.1:0-5865 GCA_046719655.1 Fimbriimonadaceae bacterium | reverse complement strand
ACCACGTCCGCCGGCGTACGTTCTGAAGGCCCGCCCCAAGCAAGGTCGGCTGGGCGCACTGGCGAACCGCAGCCCCCGATCGCCCGGCGTCGTCCTCACACTTTGCGGGCGAAGAAGTCGCGCCGGCTGATCGACGACGCGCTCCCCCTCTCCCCGATCACGCCGCCGCCCTCGGCCTGGACCGCGATGACGGACGGGCGCGGAACCCCCTTCCCGTCGGGCCAGCGGGTCGACGGATCGGCGTAGTCGGAGCCCTCGCCCGGATGCTGGATGGCGAGGAAGGCGGTGGTGCCGTCCGGGGTGAATTCGGGACCGCAGACCTCGCTCCCCTCCACCGACTCCAAAAACTGTACGAGCCGGCCTCGGTCCGGTCCCTCCACCGGCACGGCAAAGAACCCGTCCCGCTGGTCGATGGTCGCCTGCTGACCGTCGGTGGCGATCCAGAGGTTGCCCTTGGCGTCGAAGCAGATGTTGTCCGGGCAGGAGATCGGGCTCACCTGCGACTTGTCGAAGCCCGCGTAGTGGGTCGACGGATCGGCCGGGTCGCCGCAGACGAGGAACATCTCCCACCGGAACGTGGTGGCGGCGTGGTCGTCGTCGTCTTCCGTCAACTCGATGATGTGTCCGTGCCGGTTTTCGGGACGCGGGTTGGCCGCGTTGACCGGGTCTCGGCCCTCCCGGCCCCGCTCCCGGTTGTTGGTGCACACGACGTATACCTTTTGGTTGACCGGATTGACCTCGATGTCCTCCGGGCGGTCCATCTTGGTCGCTCCGAGAAGATCGGCGGCGATGCGGGCGTCGATCACCACGTCCGCCTGAGAGTCGAACCCGTTCTCGGGAGTCAGCGGCCCTTCGCCGTAAACCAAGGGCTTCCACACTCCCGTACCGTCGTCGTTGAACACGGCGACGTACAAAACGCCGTTGTCGAGAAGGTCTCGGTTGGCGGTTCGGTCTTCGGCGTCGTACTTCTGGGCGCAGACGAACTTGTACACGTACTCGAACCGGGCGTCGTCGCCCGAATACATGACGACCCGGTCGTGCTTGGTGACGTGGGACGTGGCCGCTTCATGTCGGAACCGACCGAGAGACGTCCTCTTTCGCGGGGTCCATTCCGGGTCGTAGGGGTCGATCTCGACGACCCACCCGAAGTGGTACGCCTCGTTCGGTTCCTTGCCGCAGTCGAGACGGTCGAGGTGGCGCTCGAAACGGTATTCGCTGTTCCGGCGTCCGAGGCCGTAGCGCTCCGCGGAACGGCGGTCCTTCTCCGAGGTCAGAGACTCGGCGTTCCCGAACATCCCCTGGAAGTTCTCCTCGCCGCTGAGCACCGTTCCCCAGGGCGTCTTCCCCGCCGCGCAGTTGTGCATCGTTCCCGTGCAGGTGGTGCCGTCGGCATGCTGACCCGTCTTCATGCGGTCGTCCCCTCGGGCCGGACCGGTCAAGAGCATCGGCGTGGTGGCCGTATACCGCTTGTTGAATCGGCTGTCCGGAACGTACTCCCACCGGCCGTCGATTCGCCGGACCTCGACGACGCTGAAGCCCATCGCCTCCATGCACAGATCGACCTGCTCCTTCGAAAGCTGGGAAAGCCGGCCCCGTTCGAACATCAGTTCGGGGTTGATGTACTCGTGGTTCACTCCGAGGAGGCCGTGGTCCGAACGCGCCGATCCGAACGGCAGAGGGAGGTAACCCACAAAATCGCAGTTGTAGCCGAAGCACGCGCTCTGGTCGGCGGCCGTCATCTGAGTGGGGTCGCGGTCGGGCGACAGGCCGGGCCGAATCGGATCCCCCCAGCGCAACAGAACGTCGGACCGGTAACCGCGGGGAACGCGGACGTCGTCCCCCTTGGCCGGCACGAGAGGCTCGAAGTTCAGACCGGTCGGGCTGGAATCGGCGACCGAACGAGGCGTCTTGCTCCGCGCGGCCTGGGCGAACTGTCCGAGAGGTCCGGCCATGGCGAACCCGACGCCGGCGACGAGCCCGGCTCGAAGCATCGATCGGCGGCTGAGCCGGCGGCCGACGACTTCGGCAAACGAGAGCCCGCGGCCCTCGTCGGAACGAACGATGGGGTCGTCGTCGAAATGGTTCCTCTTCTCCACGGTGTCCTCCGATCGGGTTGCCCACCCCGACGCGTTCGCCGACGGGCGGCTTCCGGGATTATGGCGGCGGCTCGCCGAGCGACGCCCTTTGTTAAGAAGCCTTAACTGGACCGGCTACGTGGAAGACCCGTCCCCCGACTCGGAGGCGGGCGCGGCCGGAGTCTGAACTTGCGGCGGCACAACGTTCAAGGCCATGCACAACGGGCAGACGCAGCGACCGTTCGACATCCTTCCCGTGGCCTGTCCGAACAGCTCCAAGAAGATGAAGGCGAAGAAGCCCCACTTGACCATCCCCAAAAGGTGCCCGACAGCCGATCGGTACCGACTCGGGGTCTCTTCGGAGGCTGCCTGCGAGGATTGGGCTCGATTCGTCATGGCCGGTGCCGTTCCATTATGCGCGAAGCACGGTCGGCGCCCGCAGGCGAACGGTCATCGGGGCGCCGCCAGCCGTCTGCCGCAAAGACAGTGTCCGGGGCGGGGAGTCCCATCGGCGACCGCTCGGTTCGTCCGGTTGAACCGGATGTTCCCCGCCACCCTTTCTAAGCGGATCACGGTGAACGGCGCCGTCATAACGGTGGCCGACGGAGCGCCTGGGGCGGGCGTCCGAACGGTGAAGTCGATCACGATATCGCCCCGCTCCCGGCGAACGCCGGTCACGGCCACCGAAGCTCCGCCGGACGGAAACTCGCCGGCATGGATCGCGACCGCGATCTCGGTCATCCAGTCGATGCTCCGAGGAGCGTTCTGGGGGGGTTGGCCGGTAGCGGCGGCCCAATAGGTCTGCCAGTCGCCCTCCGTGCGGATCACCCGAGTCGTGGGCTGAGCGATCCGTCCGAACGCGCTGCGGTGGACCGTCCCCCACCGGACGGCCTCGCCCGGCAACGTCGGAATGCGGCCGCCGTCTCGGGCGGCGGGAAAATCCACCTCGACCCCGATCACGACCGGATAGCCGTGCCGGAAGGGGCACCACGGATCGGGGCAGACGCCGACGACCGAGCCCGAAGCCGGAACGCCGCCGACCGAAGCCGAGCCGAGACGCTTCTGGAACTGGATGTTGCCCGCGACCCTCTGGATGAAGACCACGGTGTAGGGCGAAAGCGAACGGACGCCCGGCGGCGGGGGTATGGGCGGAAAGCCGGGAGCCGCTTCGACCCACCGAACCGTGACGACCCCCGATTGAAGGGTGACCGACTCGACATACGCGCTGAACCCCGGGTTGGGTCTCGGACCCAGGTGGATCGCGGCCGCCATCCACTGCGACCAGTCGGGACCGCGGGGAGCACGCTCCGGCCCGAGCCCGTGCGCCTCGGCCCAATACTGCTGCCAGGCACCCTCGGTCTGCAGAACGAACGTCTGCTCTCGGCCGACTCGGCTCTCCGACCCGCTGTGGAACGTCCTCCATTGTGGCCCCGGCACGCCGGGCAACATCTGGCTCGAGGCGTCGTTCGCGCCTAGAGACAGAGCCGTCAAAACAAGAAGCGAGATCGAGCGCACCATCGGTATGTGTACGTTTCCGAGCACGGACGGTTACGCTCTGGGGACGCCCGGCTCGCCGTTGCGCGGATGCGTCCCATATCGTCCACGAGGCGCCCGGCTCGAAACACGTAGAATAGCGATGATGGAGTTTGCGACCATAGAAGAGGCTCTGGAAGACCTCCGCCGGGGGAAGATGGTGGTCGTCGTGGACGATCCCGACCGCGAGAACGAGGGCGACCTGATCATGGTCGGCGAGCTCTGCACGCCGGAAGCGATGAACTTCATGATCAAGCATGGCGGCGGCGTGCCGTTCATCCCGACAACCCCGGAGCGTCTCGCCCAGCTCGGCATCCCGATGATGACCAAGCAGGTCACGGCCCGCCTCGGAACGGCGATGGCAGAAACGGTGGACGCCCGTCACGGCACCACGACCGGGGTGTCCGCCTTCGACCGCACCGCGACGGTCAAGGTGTTCTGCGACCCCAACGCCACTCCCGACGACCTCATGCGCCCGGGGCACGTGATTCCGCTGCGCTCCGAACCGGGCGGGGTCTTGCGGCGGGCCGGTCATACGGAGGCGGCGGTCGACCTCTGCCAGTTGGCGGGCTTTCAGCCGGTCGCGGTGGGGTGCGAGATCTTGGCCGAGGACGGCACCATGATGCGCGGCGACGACCTCTTCCGGTTCGCGGCCGATCACGACCTCAAGATCATCACGATCGCCGACCTGATCGCGTATCGCCGCCATCATGAGGTCCTGGTCGAGCGGCAGGCCGGCCCGATCCACTTTCCCACGAAATACGGCGAGTTCACGCTCTACGTGTACGAGCCCAAGGTCGAGGCCCACCCCTATCTGGCCTTGGTCAAGGGGGACGTCTGCACCGAAGACCCCGTTCTCGTCCGGGTCCACTCGAGCTGCCTGACGGGCGATATCCTCGGCTCGCTGCGCTGCGACTGCGGCGACCAGCTCGGCATGGCGCTCCAGATGATCGAGGAGGAGGGGCGCGGGGTCCTCCTCTACATCGCCCAGGAAGGACGGGGGATCGGAATCGTCAACAAGCTCAAGGCGTACGAGCTTCAGGACAGGGGATTGGATACGGTCGAGGCCAACCAGGCTCTCGGCTTCAAGGCCGATCTGCGCGACTACGGTCTGGGCGCTCAAGTCCTCACCGACTTGGGTTTGCGGCGCCTGCGTCTGCTGACCAACAACCCTTCGAAGGTCGCCGGCCTTAAAGGCTACGGACTGGAGATCACCGAGCATGTGAGCCTGGTCGCGGCGGAACAGCCCCACCGCGCCAAGTACATGGCGACGAAGCGCGAGAAGTTGGGACACCTCCTTCCGCCGAAGACCTGAGAAACGCCGCTTCCGGCGCGGCTCGACCGATCGCGGTTCGTTCCGACGGCGTATAGAGAGCTGAGAACCATGGCCAAGCCGAAGGATTCCCCGTCGGCTCATTCGGGTAGGCCACCCCGGCCAGACTCGCCTTTCGAGCCGCCAACCAAGCTGGACTACGCCGTCCTGTACGGCGGCCCGATCGCATTCCTCGTGGTCGCGGTCCTGGGCCTCTCTTGGTTGCTCGGACCGGCGCCGCGGCCGAACCCGGTCGAAGAGATCCGCCGAGGAAACGTGCGGGTCGGCATGACGTTTCTTCAGGTCGAGAAAAGGTTGGGGCAACCCAACGAGATCGTCGAGTTGCCGGACGGCGCGTTCGAGTACACCTACCGCCGCACGTCGGTCGAAGACCTTCGCCGGTCGGGCGGGTTCACGCAAGACGAAGGGATCGTCACCTTCGACGCGAACGGCCGAGTGGTTCGGGTGCGTTTCGACAAGATCGACGCCATTCCGCCGGACCAACAGCGCTGACCGCCCCTCGTCTTCGGGGCGCCGGTTGGGGGGTCGGGAGGACGCCGAGAACGGCGGTTTCCCCGACCGGAACGAGGCACCGGGCGCAACGCCGTCGCGGGCGGGCGCGTTTTGGATCGAAGCCGCCCGGCCGAACGCTTCGCCGGCACGAGAGGGATGCACCGCCCGCAAGGGTCGGGCCCGCTCGCGGCAGGCCGGCCCCCGCCGGACGGGGCCGACCGACCTCGCCCTCGCGAGATCGTTCCGGGGGTCGCTCCCCTCTCGCGCGACTCCGCCTCACGACCGAGACCGTCCCGGAGATCGGTCCGGCCGAAACGACGCTGAGAAGTCGGTCCGACGCCACCCCGGCGTCGAATCGGCAGCCGGCGGGCCGGATCCTTCGAGTCGGAGGCGAATCCCGCTCGCCGAGGGACGCGATTCGGGCGGACGCGG
>JBDNCL010000018.1:0-20962 GCA_046719655.1 Fimbriimonadaceae bacterium | reverse complement strand
ACCGCACCCGTTGCCGGAAATGGTTCGGTCGACCGCTCGGCGACCCAATCCGCCTCGACGCTGCCTCCGATCCCGCCCACCGTGTTGCCCGCCCCGCCCGCGCCCGACACGCCCGTTCTCCGGGTGAACGGGCAACCGGTCCTGGCCCGCGAGATCCAGGGTTTGCTCTGGGACTGGCGGGGAAGCGAGGTCATGGAGGACGTCATCACGTGGAGGATGCTCCTCGACGAGGCCAACAAGCGCAAGATCGCCCTGTCGCCCGAGGTGGTCGAACGGGAGCTGGAGGCGCAGATCGCCCGGGCCCGCGGCCAGTACCCGCCGGGAACCAACGTCGAGGCTCAGCTCAGGCTGGAGGGCTTCCCGAAGTCCCGACTCTACATCCGGATTCACACTCAGATGCTGCTCGATCTGATCGTGATGGGAGAGTTCGATCCCGCCCAGTTCGTCGACGTCTCGACCATCATCTTTGCCCCCAAGTCGGAGCAGGCCAGCGATCTGGCCGCCGCGATCGAGCGGGCCCAAAAGGCGTACGACGAACTGAAGCGCGGCGCGAGCTGGGACGCGGTTCTGCGGAAGTCGGTTCAAGATCCGGCCGCCCTGCAGACCAACGGCCGTCTCGGTTGGCGCGAGAGATCGGCGTTCCCGGCATCGGTTCGAGAAGAGCTCCTCCGGATCGGGCCCGGCGACATCACCAAGCCTGCCCAGACCGCCAACGGGATCCAGATCTTTCGGCTCGAGCAGAGAGGGACCGAGGCCCGAGGCGCCGCGCTCGAAGAACTGCGGACGATCTTCCGCTCCGCGGGACGGCAGTCCGTTCTCGATCGCCTTCGGAGAGAAACGACGGTCGAGAGACTCCGCTGACCGGCGCGACCGGGGCGAAAGCGTTCGGCTCTCGCCCCGGTTCGGTTCTTGCGGCGGGACATCCGCCGCCGGGCCGGGATCAGGCGGCGATCGGTATCGACCGGTTTTCGGCGCCGGCGTCGCTCGGCTGGGGTTCGGCCTTCGCGATCAGTTCGACGACCGACAAGGCATCGTCCGGGTAGGCGGCTTGTCCGACTTCGGCCGTCACGCCCCTCCCGAACGAGAACCGTTGCTCGATCCACTGGCCGATGCGCTGGGTGATGCGTTGGCGGACGACGTGGACGTTGGCCCCCGTCGCCGGAAGCAGGATGGCGAATCCGGTTGCTCCGAACCGGCACACGATGTCGAGGCGCCGCACGTTGTTCTTGAGGAAGTCGGCGGCGTCGGCCAGGAAGTCGGACACGCTCTCCTCGCCGTAGAAGCGCCGGAGTTCTTCGAGTCCCTTGATCTCCACCCGCACCAAGGCCAGAGCTCCAGCCTGGGCCGATGCCCGGTGGA
This sequence comes from Fimbriimonadaceae bacterium, assembly GCA_046719655.1. Lineage (GTDB taxonomy): Bacteria > Armatimonadota > Fimbriimonadia > Fimbriimonadales > Fimbriimonadaceae > JBDNCL01. Next base: position 19,603 of record JBDNCL010000018.1, on the reverse strand, counting down.
ACTCCTCCTCGATCCGGGCACGGAAATACCCGTCGGTGTACACGCCGGTGACCGAGTCGACCACGTCGTAGTCGAGCGAGGTCTCCTGGCGCTGAAGGAGTCGGTCGCGCTGCTCGTCGCTGGACAGAATCTTGCGGAGTTTGCTCAGACTCTGCCGCAGGATGTGCGACACGTAGTTGCACGAGATGCCGAGCTTGGCCGCGATCTCGGTTTGGTTCATCGCGTCGAAGTGGAAGTGCACGAGGACCTGTCGCTCCAGGTCCCGGAGCTGCCTCATCGCGGCCTGAAGCGTCAGCCGGTCTTCCACCGACAGCTGTTCCGGGCTGAAGTCGGCCGCGTCGAGGCGATCGACTTCGCTGTCTCCGTCTTCTTCGGTCGGGAGGCTGTCGAGCGAACCGACCTTGATCATGTCTTGGGTCAGCAGAACCTCGTTCACCGCGGATTCGCTCACCTGGAGGACCTCCGCGATCTCGCGGGCCGTCGGGCCCCTGCCGAGCTGCTGCTGCAGAACGTTGATCGTCTTGTTGACCCGGTGCCGCAGCTCCTGAAGCCACGCGGGGTGGCGGATGGTCTGGGACCGGTCCCGAAGGTAGTGTTTGATCTCGCCCGAGATCAAGTAGGTGGCATAGGTGGTAAATCGAACCTGTTCGGCCGGATTGAACTTGCCGAGCGCGTTGAGCAACCCGATGAAACCGACCTGGACGAGGTCTTCGTGCGCCTCGAGGCCGCTGTACTTGCGGGCCACCCGCTCGACGAGGTTGCCGTAGCTGACGAGAATCAGGTCTTTCAGATCAGGCCTGGGGTCATCGAGGTACCGCAGGACCAAGCTCTCCGGATCTTCACCATATCCGAGAAACTGAGACATCCATCACTCCGTTGATTGCCATTTCAGTCCGCCTTCCGGCGGATCGGCCATCCCCATCCTTCCTGGTTGGGGAGCGGCCCGAAGACGTGTTTTGCGTTGTCGACCGCGAAGGTCTCTTTCCGCGCCGGCTACTTCACGCTGTTCACCAGCTTGAAGATCGGCGTCATGACCGAGATCGCGATGAACCCGACGATGACGCCCATGAAGATGATCAGCATGGGTTCGATCATCGAGGTGAGACCCTTGACGGTGGCTTCAACCTCGTTGTCGTAGAAGTCGCCGATCTTGACCAGCATCTCGGAGAGCCGTCCGGATTCTTCGCCGATGTCGATCATCGTGGTGACCATGTTCGGGAACAGGCCCGACGTGGTGAGAGGTTGCGAGAGCTTGTTGCCCTCCCGGATGCTCAGGCGGGTTTCGTCGACGGCTTGAGACAGGACCATGTTTCCGAGAGTCTCGCCGACGATCTCCAGGCTCCGCATGATGGGGACGCCCGAGTTGATCAGGGTGCCGAACGTGCGGGTGAAGCGCGCGACGCTCATCTTGAGCGAGAGCTCCCCCACGATCGGCAGGCGCAGCTTCAGATAGTCGATCTGGTATCGACCCTTGGGTGTGCGCCCGTACGCCTTGATGCCGAAGATGGCGCCGCCCACCAGAAGGAGGATCAGCCACCAGTTGGCGTTCATGAAGTCGCCGAACTTGAACATCGCCGCCGTGACGGGCGGCAGTTCGACGTCCATGCCGTTGAAGATGTCCTTGAACTTCGGAAGGACGAAGCTGAACAGGGCGAAGAGCATGATGACCGAGAAGATGAGCACCAGCGTCGGGTACATCATCGCGCTCTTGATCTTGCCCTTGACCTCGGCCTCGTACTCCAGGAACCCCGACAGACGGTCTAGGATCTGGTCGAGGATGCCGCCGAGTTCGGCGGCTCGAATCATGTTGACGTAGAGCTTGTTGAAGCACTGAGGGTGCTTCGCCAGGGCTTCGTTCAGGGCGACGCCGCCCTTGACGTCGACCGCGATCTGTTCGACCGCCGCCTTCAGAGCCGGGTCCTTCGTCTGGCCGCCCAGGATGTCCAGACAACGCAAGATCGGAATGCCGGCGTCGATCATGGTCGCGAACTGGCGCGAGAACACGACCAACGATTTCGGCTTCATCTTCTTGGTGCCGAACGAACGAGTTTTTGCCGCCTTCTTGACTGCCCGAATGTCGGTGACGTGCAGGGACTGATCCCGGAGCTTGGCCAGAACGAAGTTCTCGTTCTCAGCCTCCATCACCGCGCGCACGGATCGCCCTGTGCTATCGACCGCCGTGTATGCGAAATAGGGCATTCGGTTCCTCTGCCTCCTTCTGGTTTCTCATCAGGCCCATGCGCACCGCGCAATCGTTCCTAAGGTGATTCTCGGTTTTGCGAACGAGGAAATCCACGGACAAATGCCGGTTCTCGCGAGAAGAAGGCGAAACCCGCCTCCCCCGAACCCGAGCCGGTCTCGGGCGCGGCAAAACTCCGGCAAAAGTACGCGAGTCGGTCGGCCGGCGATCCGGACGGGGGCGCCGGCAAACCGGTTCGCGGCCGATCCCGGGGCGCGCCGGGAGGGCGGAACGCGTGCCGACTTCGCAGAGATCGTTTGGTACCCTCTACATTTGTGCCCGCCGCGCGCCGGCGTCCGGAAACTTCGGGCCCGGGTAGAAAGGGGCATGGCCGGGTCTCGGCAGAGGAAGCGCGCGCACGTCGCCGGGTCGGTCCAGGGAGTCGGATTTCGTCCCTTCGTCTTCCGACTCGCCGAGAGGAACGGACTGTCCGGTTGGGTCGCGAACTCGTCGACCGGGGCCGAACTCGAAGTGGAGGGCGACCCCGGTCAGATCGAAGCGTTCGCCCGGGCCCTGGTTTCGGAGCTGCCGGCTCCGGGAAAGATCGAGACCCTGTCCTGGACCGAGACGGCGCCCCGAGGCGACTCCGAGTTCCGCATCGTCCCCAGCGACCCCTCCGGCGACGCCGCCGCCGTCGTCCTGGCCGACCTCGTCGTCTGCGAGGAGTGCCGACGCGAGATCGCCGACCCGTCCGACCGGCGGTACCGGTACCCGTTCGCCAACTGCACGCGGTGCGGTCCCCGTTTTTCCATCGTCACCGGAGTTCCGTACGACCGACCCCTGACCACGATGGCGGGATTCCCCCTGTGCCCCGCGTGCCGTTCCGAATACGAGGACGTGCGCGACCGCCGCTTCCACGCCCAGCCGATCGCGTGTCCGGCGTGCGGACCGATCCTGACGTGGCATCGGCCCGGCGACCCGGACCGGACGGGCGACGACGCCCTGTTTGCGGCCGCGCACGCTCTCGAGGCGGGCGAGATCGTCGCCCTCAAAGGAATCGGCGGGTTTCAGCTTCTGGTGCGGGCCGACGACGAGGCGGCGGTGCGGCGACTCCGGGAGCGGAAGGGGCGGGAGGCCAAGCCGCTGGCCCTGATGGCGCCTTCTCTGGAATGGGTCGAGTCGGCGGCCGAGGTGGACGCGTCGGTTCGGGAAGCGCTGGCGGGAGCGGCCGGGCCGATCGTTCTGCTGAAACGGCGGACGGACCGTCCGCCCGACGTCGCCCCCGCGGTCGCCCCGGGATGCCCGAATCTCGGCGTCATGCTCCCGACCACCCCTCTGCACGCGCTGCTTCTGAGCGCGTTTCCGCGTCCGGTCGTCGCCACCAGCGGAAACCGGTCCGAGGAGCCGATCTGCACCCGCGAGCCGGAGGCGTTCGCCCGGTTGGGGGGGATTGCGGACGGGTTCCTGGTCCACAACCGGCCGATCGCCCGGGCCGTCGACGATTCGGTGGTGCGGCCGATCGCGGGTCGGCCCACCGTCCTCCGGCGCGCCCGGGGTTATGCCCCCCGGCCCCACCGGCTCCCCGGCGTCCCGGCCGGCCTGCTCGCCGTCGGGGGGCACATGAAGAACGCGGTCGCCCTGTCGCTGGAGGACCAGGCCGTCCTCTCTCCCCACATCGGCGACCTCGACGACGCCCGGACGTTCGAACGATTCGAGGCGACCATCCGCGATCTCTCCGACCTGTACCGCACGCCGGTCCGCGGCGTCGTCCACGACGCCCACCCCGACTACCTCTCCACCCAATACGCCCTCGGCACCGGCTTGCCGACGTTGCCCGTCCAGCACCACGCCGCCCATGCTCTGGCGGCGTATCGCGAACACGCGCTCGAGGGCCCGGCCCTGGCCGTCGTCTGGGACGGGACGGGATGGGGTCCCGACGGCACGGTCTGGGGCGGCGAGTTTCTCCGGCTGGAGCCGGGAGGCGCAACCGGCGGCGGCCTCGTCCCCGACTCCTGCCCGGTCCAGGTTCGGCGCGTCGGGCGCTTCCGGCCGTTTGTCCTTCCCGGCGGGGACGCCGCTTCGCGCCAGACCTGGCGTTCGGCGGTCGGGGTTCTGCATGCCGTTTTCGGCGAAGCTTGGGCCGAACACCTCCCCGATCCGGTCCGGCAAGCGATGACGCCGGCGGGCGAGTCCGTCTGGCGGTCGCGGCTGGCGCGTCCGGGTTCGGCGCCCGCGACCTCCAGCGTCGGGCGGCTGTTCGACGCGTTGGCATCGCTGCTCGGCCTGAGCCAACGTTCGCGTTTCGAGGGCGACGCCGCCATGCTGGTCGAATGGGTGTGCTCCCGCGAGCCGTCGACCTCGAGCGCGGTTGCCGACTTCCCATGTCGAGAGGCTGAGAACGGAGCGCTCGAGGTCGATCTGCTGCCCGCAATCGTCGAACTGTGCTTCCGCACGCCTCCCGAATCGGTCGGGGAGGCGTGCACGCTCTTCCACGCCTGGCTGGCCGCGGCGGCCAAAGCGGTGGCGGTGCGGATCGCGGTTCCTGACGTTCTGCTGACCGGCGGGTGCTTTCAGAACGACCGGCTGGCGACCGCCGTCCTCCACCGCCTGGAAGCCGAGGGGTTTCGGGTCTGGACCCAAACCGACATCCCGCCGAACGACGGCGGGCTCGCGTTCGGCCAGTTGGCGGCGGCGATCGGCTGGAATCCGGCCGAGTGATCGGCGGACCGTCCGCAACGCCCGGCCGATTCGCGCTACCATGAAATAGGATGTGCCTGGCGATACCCGGTCAGCTGTTGAGCGTCGAGGGCGAGGAAACCCAGCGTCGCGGACGGGTTCGTTTTGGCGGCGCCGTTCGAGAGGTCAACCTCGCGTTTGTGCCCCAAGCCGAAGTCGGCGACTACGTTCTCGTGCACGTCGGCGTCGCCCTGAGCGTCATCGACGAAGCCGAGGCGAAAGAGGTGTTCTCGTACCTGGACCAGATCGGAGAGATCGAGGAGGAGATCGGAGGCGGCCCCCCTCCTTCCTAGCGGTCGCCCAACCTTTCCCACCATGCGCTACCTGGACGAGTACCGAGACGCCGAGGCGTGCCGCAAGCTGGCCCAGGCCATCGCCCGGGCGACGACCCGGCCCTGGACGCTGATGGAGATCTGCGGCGGCCAGACCCACGCGATCGTCCGATTCGGGATCGACGCTCTGTTGCCGCCCCAGATCGAACTGGTGCACGGCCCCGGGTGTCCCGTGTGCGTGACGCCCGTGGAGACGATCGACCGCGCCATCGCGATCGCCCGGCGCCCGGGAACGATCCTCTGCTCGTTCGGAGACATGCTGCGCGTTCCCGGTTCGGAGACCGACCTGCTCGCCGAAAAGGCGCGCGGCGCCGACGTGCGCACCGTCTACTCGCCGCTCGACGCTCTGAAGATCGCCCAGAACCACCCGGGTCGGCAGGTGGTGTTCCTGGCCGTCGGCTTCGAGACCACGGCGCCGGCCAACGCCATGGCCGTGCACGAGGCCAAGCGGCAGGCCATCCCGAACTTCTCCGTGATCGTCGCCCACGTGCGGGTTCCGCCCGCGATCGAGGCGATCCTCTCGTCAGCCCAAAACCGAGTGCAGGGCTTTCTGGCCGCCGGGCACGTCTGCACCGTGATGGGCTGGACCGAGTACGAGCCGCTCGCCGCCAAGTACCGGGTTCCGATCGTCGTGACGGGTTTCGAGCCGGTCGACATTCTGCGGGGCGTCCTCATGTGCGTGAAGCAGCTCGAATCGGGGCGAGCCGAGGTCGAGAACGCCTACGCGAGAACGGTGGAACGGCAGGGCAACCCCCACGCCCAGAGCATGGTGACCGAGGTCTTCGAGGTCGCGGAACGGACGTGGCGGGGCATCGGCGAGATTCCGGCCAGCGGTTTGCGGCTTCGCCCCGCCTATGCCGAGTTCGACGCCGAGCGGCGATTCGACGTGTTTTCGGTGACCGCCGCCGAGTCTTCCGAGTGTCGGGCCGCCGAGGTCCTCCAAGGCCTCATCAGACCGTCCGCGTGCCCGGCCTACGGGGTGCGCTGCACGCCCGAAAAGCCGCTCGGCGCGCCGATGGTCTCTTCGGAAGGCGCGTGCGCCGCCTACTTCCGCTACCGGGGGACCCGACGGCAGGAGTCGCCCATCCGATGAACGGCCCCCGGTGCCCGATCCCGATTTCGGACTATCCGAACGTTCTCCTGGCCCACGGCGGGGGCGGCCGACTGATGCGCGACCTGCTCCAGAAGGTGTTCCGGGCTCTCTTTCCCGATTCCGGCTCCCACGACGCCGCGCTGTTGAGCCTCGATTCGGGGCGGGTTGCCGTCACCACGGACGCGTTCGTCGTGCGCCCCCGGTTTTTTCCCGGAGGTTCGATCGGCTCCCTGTCCGTTCACGGCACGGTGAACGATCTCGCCACGATCGGGGCGCGCCCCGTCGCCCTGTCGGCGGCGTGGATCCTCGAGGAGGGCCTGCCGATGGACGAACTCTGGGAGACGGCTCTGGCGATGCGCGATGCGGCGGCGGCGTGCGGCGTCGCGGTCGTGACGGGAGACACCAAGGTCGTCGAACGGGGGGCAGCCGACGGAATCTACATCCAGACGACCGGGATCGGCGTTCTGGTTTCGGACGAGGCCCTGTCGCCCTCGCGCATCGAGCCCGGCGACGCCCTCGTCCTCAGCGGGGACCTCGGCCGGCACGGGACCGCCGTCATGGCGGCTCGGGAAGGACTCGAGTCGGGGATCGTCAGCGACTCGGCTCCCATCCACGAACCCGTTCTCGACCTCGTCCGCTCCGGAATTCCGGTGCGTTGCGTTCGAGACGTGACGCGCGGCGGGTTGGCGAGTGTGCTGAACGAGCTGGCTTCGGAGTCCGGTCTGGGCCTGACGATCGACGAGGCCCGGGTGCCGGTCGACGCCGAGGTCCGAGGCTTCTGCGAGATCCTCGGTCTCGATCCGCTGTATGTCGCCTGCGAAGGCCGGTTCGTGGCCGTGGTTTCGGCCGAAGCGGCGGATCGGGCGGTCGAGTGCCTGCGGCGGCACCCGGTCTCCCGCCAGGCGACCCGCGTCGGCGAAGTCCGCGCCGCGCCCGGCGGCCGCGTGACGATGACGAGCAGAATCGGGGTGGAGCGGATCTTGGATCTTCTCTCGGGCGAGCAGCTGCCGCGCATCTGCTGAGCCGGGCCGGCGCCGTTCAAGTATCGTTGGAGTCGCGATCTATGCCGTGCATCCCTTTTCCCGTCGTCCTGGCGAGCGCCTCCCCGCGACGCCGACGCCTGCTCGCCGAACTGATCCCCGCGTTTGCCGTCGTTCCCGCCGACGTCGACGAAGAAGCGATCACTTGTGCGGACCCCTACGCCACGGCCGAACGGTTGGCGCGAGCCAAGGCGTCGGCCGTGGCCCATCGGCACCCGAACGCCGTCGTCATCGGCGGCGACACGGTGGTGGCCATCTCCCAGTCCGACGACGCGTCGTCGGACTGGGAGATGCTCGCCAAGCCCGCCGATGCCGAGGACGCGGTTCGGATGCTCCGGAAGCTGACCGGGAGGACCCACCTCGTGGTGACCGGCATCTGCCTGGTGTGGCCGGGAGGCGAGCGCACGTTCCACGACGCCTCTTGGGTCACGTTCCGCCCCGCGTCCGAACAGGAGATCCGGACCTATGTGGCCACCGGCGAGCCCCTCGACAAGGCCGGAGCCTACGGCATTCAGGACGCCAGCCACGACTTCTGCACCCGGATCGACGGGTCGACGGCCAATGTCGTCGGGTTGCCGACCGAGAAGCTGGGTCGGGTCCTCCGAGAACTCTGGGGCGACTGAGATCAGCGCGGGAGGGCCGGATACAGGTCCCGGGTGATGGCCGCGACGTCGACTTTCCAACGTCCGCCGTCCCGAACCATGGGGATCTGTCGGTTCTCGGGGAACGAGGCCCCGCTCAAGGCGTCGCGCTCGAACTCGAGCGACACAGCCGCCGTATCGCCGACCTCGCGCGCGAATCGGATCTTGTATCGGAAGCGGTAGTACTTGCCCGCCTCTTGCGTGGCAAACTCCCACTGCCGACGCAGCTCCTCCCGGTCGCCGGCATAGTAGCTCAGGTCCATCAGCTGGTCGACGTCGCCCTTGGCCAACGCCACCAGGAACCGATCCGCCGCCGACACGGGAGACTCTCGCGCGAGAAAGAGCAATCCGGCGAGAAGGATGATTCCGGCCGCGGCAAGGATCGGGATGATGTGGACCTTTCCGGCGCGAAGCATGGGTTCTATTAAACCCGAAGGCCCGTCCTGGGCCGACCGTTCCCGGACCACCGGAATCGAGGTTCTATCGGCCGGGTTGGCCCGGGTCCGTGCGGCTCGGCAGCAGCCCGCGCGCCATCAGGGCGATGGAGGCGTCCGTGTCGACGCGCCACTGCCCGTCGACCTTTCGAACGACGTACAGCATCGGGACCCGAATGCCCCGGCGGTCGAACACGTACTCGACCTCGGCCACGACGAAGCCGGCTCGACGCTGAACATATCGGACCTGATAGCGGGCCCCCTGTTGGGCGAACTGATGGATGCGGGTGGCGAGAAATCCCACCGTGTTCGGATTCGGGTTGGGCACCGTGACCCGGTACACCTCTTCGATCTCGCGCTGGACCGCTCCGCGGTGGAACTTGCGGAGCGCCGTCTCCGGCCCGTACTCCCGCAACGACCAGAACACGCCGAGCGTCAGAACGGCGAGGATCGCGGCGGGCAACACCGAAGCGGACAGGGCGGTCTTCCGCATGCCACCGACTGTACCCGTGCCGCGTCGCCGCGCGGCGGCGCGAGGGTCGGCGACGAGCCGGGCGCCCCGGGTTGAGGCTTTCCGCAACGAACTGAACCGAAGGGCGGGCGGAACGTCTGTCGTACCATAACCCTCGACGGGTGCCAACCATGAAAGAGCTTCTGAGCCGGCGCGACCTCTTCCGAGTGGGCGGGATGATCGCGGTCGGTTTGACCGCCCCCAAGTGGCTTTCCACCATCGCCCACGCCCAGGTCTTGCGCACCGCTCGAGGTGCCAGGGGCGGAAAGGACACCGTCCTGGTCGTGTGCCAGCTCTCGGGCGGAAACGACGGGCTCAACACCGTGGTCCCTTACGCGGACCGTCGCTACTACGAGCTCCGACCCACCCTGGGAATTCCCGAAAGCCGCCTGCTGAAGATCGACAGCCGGGTGGGGTTTCATCCGGCCCTCGGCGGCCTGCACGAGCTGTACGCCGAAGGGAAGGTGGCCGTGATCCACAATGTCGGGTACCCGCGCCCGAACCGGTCTCACTTCAAGAGCATGGAGATCTGGCAGTCGGCCAGCCCGGACTCCACCCTCCGCTACGGGTGGATCGGACGCCACATCGACCAGCAGATGCTCACCGGCCCGACGAACCCGGTTATCGCCATCGGCCTGTCGACCGACAAGCCTCGGGCCCTGGAGGGGCGGGAGGCGAGCATTCCGTGCTTCGCCAGCCTCGCCGACATCCAGTCCATGGTCGGCGATCCGGACGCCGAACGGATGCTCCGACAGATTCAGGGCAACGCGGCCCCGGCCGGAAGCGACGCCCGAACGGTGCAGCAGGCCAACCAGGCCGCTCTGGACGCGATGGCCGAACTCAAGAAGCGACTCGCCGTCTTCACGCCGAAGCAGACGTACGGAAACGACGCGTTCGGCCAGGGTTTCCGTCAGATTTCTCAGCTGGTGGCCGCGTCGCCGGCGACCCGGGTCGTGTACTTCAGCGCGGGGGGCTTCGACACCCACGCCCGTCAGGCCGAAGCTCACGAGCGTCTGCTCAAGGGGTTCGGCGACGCCGTGCTCGCGTTCCAGCGCGAGATGGAGGCGACGGGACGCGCCGACAAGGTGGTCCTCCTCGTGTTCTCCGAGTTCGGGCGGCGCTCCTACGAAAACGCCAGTCTCGGTACCGACCACGGAGCGGCGGCGCCGATGTTCCTCGTCGGCAGTACGGTCCGCGGCGGGCTGCACGGTCCCCCTCCCGACCTCGGCGATCTCGAAGCGGGCGATCTGAAGTTCAAGGTCGACTTTCGGCAGGTGTACGCGACAGCCCTCGACCAATGGCTGGGAGGAGACTCGGCCGTGGTTCTCGGGCAGAACTTTTCCAGGCTCGACGTGTTCAAATAGAAACCGGCGCCCCCGTCCCGACCGACATCGGGTCAGCGCCGGTCCGGCGGTCCAGGCGACGAATCAGAGCGCCGGGCTTCTGAGTCCGGAGTAGACGGCGCCGTCGGCGGTCAACTGGCTCGGGGATCCGCCGGACGCCGGGATCGACATGATCTCCCGGGCGCCGTTCGCCCCGATCCTTCGCGTGAACAGGATCTTGGTGCCGTCGGGCGAGTACACCGGATCTTCGTCGTACTGGAGGCTGTGCGTTCGGCGGATGGGCGTGCCGCCCGATGCCGGTACGATCATGATCTGGCCGACGTACGAACCGTCGGTGGCCAGATTGGCCTCGTAGACGATCCACTCCCCGTTGGGGCTGAACGACGGTCGCGACTCGTCGGCCGGAGTATCCACGACGGCCCGAATCTCGCTGCCGTCGGCGTTCATGATGTAGATTCCGTCCGCGTCCACGCCCGTCACGAACACGATCTTGGTGCCGTCCGGGCTGTAGCGGGGTTGGACGGCGCCGTTCGGCAGGTTGGTGATCTGCTTCGGAGACCCGCCCGTGGAGCTTACGGTGTAGATCTGCGGCATCCCGGTCCGGTTCGAAACAAAGGCCACCTTGGTTCCGTCGGGACTGAAGGCCGGCTCGAAGTTGTCGTGGGGCCCCTCGACGAGCACCCGGTCGAGCGTGCCGTCCACTTTGGCGATCCGGATGGCCGAGTACAGGCCGGTGTCGGTGTAGACGACCCACGACCCGGTGCGATCGAGCGACGCGTCGGTCGGCCAGAACGAGTTCAGGCTCAACGCCCGCTGGTTTTTGCCGTCCGGGTCCATCAGCAGGATGTTCGACACCATGCCGACCTCCTTGACCGCCAGCATGACGGGCGGCAACGGGTCGCCGCTGACCGTCCCGCCCCCGGGTCCCGTTCCGGGCAGCACGGACAGACCGCCTCCACCTCCACCGCCGCATCCGACCGACGCGAGGGCGGTCCATGCGGCCGCGGCGGCGACCAGCGCCCACATCGGGGCGCCGCGATGACGGCGGGATCGGGTGTCTGCCAGCATGATTACCGGGATTATCGGCAGGTCGGGGCCGCGCAACCACCTCGGGCGCCGCCGAGCGTCCACGCCGCCTCCGGACGGAAGAGGCGGCCGGCTTCGGGTATCGTGAACGCGCTCGGGGTCCCCCGAAGCAACCAGGGAACGATGTTGAACGCGGTGGACGGTCTGGCACGGAGATTCAAAGAGGAGCTGGAAAGGGCTTCTTCCGTGTTGATCGGCACCCACCGCAACCCGGACGGCGACGCCCTCGGCTCGGCCCTCGCGATCTCCCACGTCCTCGACCAGATGGCGATCGAAAACGAGGTCATCTGCCACAACCAACCGCCTCCCAACCTCCAGTTTCTGCCCGGCATCGAACGGGTCCGCCAAGAGCCGGCCGAACCGAAGTTCGACCTCGGGATCGTGCTCGACCTCGATTCGTTCGAGAGGCTCGGAACGACCGAACCGTTCTTCCGCGAGTGCCCGAGGCTGGTGCTCTTCGACCACCACGTCCCCCACGAGAAACCGGGCGACCTGAGAATCGTCGACGAGAAGGCTCCCGCCACCGCCGTCGTGCTCATGCGCACCCTTCTGGCGTTGGATATCCCCATCGACGCCAAGGTGGCGACCTGCCTGTTGACCGGCATCGTCACCGACACGGGCAGCTTCCGGTTCCGCAACACCACCCCCGAGTCGCTCGCCCTGTCGGCCCGGCTTCTGGAGCTGGGCGCCGACATCAACCTCGTCAGCGAAGAGGTGTTCCACAACAAGCCGCTGTCGGCGGCCCGCCTGTTGGGAACCCTGCTCGAGAAGATGCAGCTGGAGTGCGGCGAAAGGCTCGCGTGGGGCGCCCTCACCCTCGACGACTTCGAGTTCTGCCACGCTCAGGACGAAGACACCGAAGGGTTCGTCAACGAGCTGCTCGCCATTCGAACCGTCCAGGTAGCCGCCCTGATCCGCCAACCGCGCCCTTCCCGGGTGCGCGTCAGTCTGCGCTCGCGCGGACCGATCGACGTGGCCGAAGTCGCCCGCGAATTCGGGGGCGGCGGGCACCGAAACGCGGCCGGATGCTCCTTCGACGACTCGATCGACGCCGTCGTCGAGACCCTCGTTCCCCGACTGCGGCAGTGCTTGGCATCCTCCTCCTAGACAAGGCTCCGGGCATGACTTCGCACGACGTCGTCGACGTCGTCCGCCGCCGCGTCGGCACCCGCCGCGTCGGCCACGCCGGCACGCTCGACCCGATGGCGACCGGACTGCTGGTCGTCGCGGTGGGCCCGGCGACCCGGTTTCTGCAGTACCTGTCCCTGGAGCCGAAGGAGTACACGGGGGAGATCGTCTTCGGTCGCGAGTCGACGACGCAAGATGCGGAAGGCGAGTTGAGCGAACCGAAGCCGGTTCCGTCCGACCTCGAAGCCGCCCTCCTCGGCGTCCTGCCCCGATTTCTCGGACTGATCGAGCAGATCCCACCCGCCTTTTCGGCCGTCAAGGTCGGGGGCAAGCCCCTGTACAAATACGCCCGAACGGGGCAGGAAGTCGAGCGAGCGCCGCGGTCGGTCCACATCGGCGAAATCGAGATCCTCGAGTCCGGTGCGGACCGGACCCGTTTCCGAGTCCGATGCTCGGGCGGAACGTACGTCCGCACCCTCGCCCACGACCTGGGTCGGGCGTTGGGTTGCGGGGCATACCTGAACGAGCTGCGGCGAACCCGGGCGGGCCGGTTCCACGTGGGTCAGGCGTTGTCGATGGACGAGATCTCGGCCGAACGCCTCATGCCGCTCGCCGAAGCGCTCGCCCCGATGCCGTCCGTCGCCCTCAGCCCGCTGGAGGAGGCCGCGATCCGGCAAGGCAGGCGGATTCCGATCGAGGAGCCGATCGACCAGACCCTCGTGTCGGTCCGAGACCCGGACGGCCTGGTGTTCGGGATCGCCCGCGTGATCGGAAACCAGCTTCAGCCCGAGTGCGTTCTCCCCATAGAGACCGCCATCCGCGACTGAACCCGCCCGACCCGAAGCCATGATCCTCCTTCACCCCGAAGCGAACCGACGTCGGCTGGCGGGGCAGCTCCTATGGTTCTTGGGATGGGTGGCGATCACCGGTCTCGCCCTCTACCTGAGGCCCGACCCGGCGGGACACGGCACCCACACCCAGCTCGGGCTTCCGCCGTGCCCGAGCATGCTGTTTTTCGGCAAGCCGTGCCCGGGATGCGGGATGACGACGAGCTTCGCCCACACCGTCCGGTTTGAAATCGGCCCCGCGCTGCAGGCGAACCCGTTCGGCCCCCCCACCTACTGGGCCTACACGGTCAGCGCCTGGCTCGCCCTGTACGCGTTTGCCCGGGGGCTCCGGATCGACACCGTGACGCGGGCGTTCAGCTGGGCACTGGGCACGTACCTCGTCGCCTACGTGGTCTTCGGCGCGTGGCGGTTCTTCGCCACCCCGGAGGCGGGCGTCGAGCGGTTCCCGGCCTACATGCGCGAGCGCCCGCCGACGCTCGACCGGTAGGCATCCGGCTCAGCCTCGGACGAGGCTCTCTCGGTCCGCGACGAACAGCAACGGGGTCCCGCCGGTGTGCCAGAAGAGCGTGCGGCCCCGGATCTCTCCTTTCCGGGCCAAGTCGACGACGGCCGAAAACACCTTGCCGCTGTAGGTCGGGTCGAGGAACACGCCTTCCCGTCGAGCCATCATCCGGATGGCGGCGTTCCCGGCCTCGCTCGGAATCGAGTACCCCGGGCCGAAGTAGTCCATCCGGACGTCGACGTCCTCGAGGCGCACGCGCCGGTCGAGTCCGGTCAGAGCGTCGAGATCCCGACACAGGTCGGCGACGTCGGCCCGAAGCTCCATGTCGGGGTCGGGGTCGCAGCTGATGCCGATCACCCGCGTGCCGGTGCCGTGGAAGGCGTACGCGAGCCCGGCGTGGGTGCTCCCGCTGCTCGTCGGGCACACGACGACGTCGAACCGGCCCGCTTGTTCGGTCGTCTCCAAGGCGGCGAGCAGGAACGAGTAGGCCCCGAGAGGGGAGGACCCCCCGATCGGTATGCGGTAGACCTTGTGCCCCTCGCGCTCGTACTCCAGCGCGACCGCTTCCGAACATCGGGCCAGCTCGTTCCAGTCCCCGTCTGGAAAGAGTCGCAGGTCGACTCCCAGGATCTCGTCGATCAACACGTTGCCGCCGTCGGCTTCCCCCTCGTATGGGCGGCCATCGGGACGAACGGGGGGACCGGCGGCCCCGTAGTACGGCATGCGCATCACGGCGGCCGCGCACTTCAGCCCGAACACCGAGCACGCCGCCCCGAGCTGGCGCAGGAAGTTGCTTTGGGTCGCGCCCATGCTCACGATGGCGGTCGCCCCCTCGGCCAGGGCTTCCGCCATCAGGAACTCGAGCTTGCGCCCCTTGTTGCCGCCCAGCGCGAAACCCGTGAGGTCGTCGCGCTTGATCCAAAGGTCGATCCCGAGATCGTCGGAAAGCCGGTCGAGACGGTGAACCGGGGTCGGCAGCTGGACCAGGCGCACGCGCGGCGGTTCGGGCAGGTTCGGTACGGCGGGCAGGCCGCGCTCGGGAGAGGACATGGCCCGAGTTTACGCAAAGCAACGAACGCGTTCGAGCCTTCGTAGACCGCACCAGCAGGCTTCGAATCCAATGAGATACCATCAGGACATGGCGGTTTCCGTCGCTCGCGAGAACTATTTCTGGCACAAGGTGCACTCGCTGACTGGAATTGTGCCGGTGGGCTACTATCTGGTCCAGCACCTCACTCTCAACTCGTTCAGCCTCGCTGGGGCCGACAAATTCAACGGGGTCATCGCCTTCTTCCACGCGATGCCGCTGCACTTTCTGCTGGCGATCACCATCCTGTTCGTTTGGGCGCCGGTGCTGTTCCACGCCGTCTACGGACTGTTCATCGTCAGCCGGGCGATGCCGAACCTGTCGCAGAGCGCCTACAAGTACCGCGAGAACCGTTACTACACGTTCCAGAGAGCGTCGGGAATCATCATCTTCCTGTTCCTTTGCTACCACGTGACGGCCACATCGATCGCCTCCAAGGTGACAGGCGACAAGACGATCATCCAGTACGAGGGCTGGGCGGACAAGCTGTCGGCCCCGGTGTTCGGGATCCCCTACTTCCTTCTCGCCGTCTACGTGATCGGTGTCACCGCCAGCTCGTACCACCTCGCGTACGGTCTGTGGAGCTTCTGCATCCGGTGGGGGATCACGATCAGCGAGCAGGCGCAGAACGCGCTGTGGAAGGTCGCCAAGGGTGCGTTTGTGGTGATCACCCTCCTGGGGTACGCGGCCCTGGCCGGTTTCTTCTACTCCCCGTTCGAGAAGAACGAGTTCGCGTCCGAGCCTCCGGTTCAGGTCCGGGCGGAAGCTCCGATCGTCGTGTCTCGCTGACGGCGCCCCGAAATCCGGTCGCGGGGCCGACCTCCGGTCGGCCCTGCGCGGATGCTTTCCGGCAACACTGCGGTATCCAGGATGGATGACACAGGACGATCATTCCTTCTAGGGGAGGGATTTCCGCACGCCATGGTCCAGCAGTTCGACTTCCGGCGACTCGAGATTCGGTTCAGCCGGGCTCAGCACGCACCGCATCTGCGGGAACGGGCGCTGGACCTGATCGAAGCGATCGACGAAGAGAACAGCACCTCGGCCCTGGAGTCGATCATCGTGAGCGATCCGGCCTTGGCGGCCAGGGTCCTGGCCGCCAGCAAAGCGTTGCCGATCGGACCGCACGACCGCAGCTACACCACGGTTCACGGGGCCATCCTCCGCCTCGGCACGAGGGCGGTCCGCAACATCGCCATCTCGATGAGCGTGCAGGGCTTCCTCGAGCGGCTACCCGACGGACCATGTTTCCGCACGATCCGGTTCGCGTCCCACTCTCTGTTCGTGGGGTGCATGGCGGCGCACGTGCTCGAACAGGGTCTGCACCACGAGAGGTTCGGGTCGCTCTGGTCGCCCGACGAACTGCTCGCGGCCGGTGTGATCCACGAACTGCCGGTCGCCACGCTGTGGATGCTCGCTCCGGACGAATTCTCGGCCTTGGTCGAGCACGTCCAGCATAGGGGGACGTCGCTCTCGGCCGCGTTCGAAGCAGCCTACGGGGTCCCCATGTGGAGGCTCGGGCTGAAGCTGCTGGAGTCGTGGGCCCTGTCCCCCGACTTCGCCGAAGTCATGAGGAAATTGGAAGCGCCCTGGGATCACCCCGATTGCGACCCTGCGATCTACGCCCTGCACTACGCCGACCTGATCGCGCGGATGGCCGGATTCCGGGTCGGAATCTGGGACCTGGTGGCCGAACCGCGCAACGACGTCGTGGCCAAGGTCGGTCTGCCGGGCGAAGTCCTCGAGTCGAGCATCGCCGCGATCACGCACCTCGTGAAGGTTCAGTACCGCAAGATCGCCGCCGACGCGGCCTGATCGCGCCGACGTTCGGACGTACCCGGATCAGTCGTCGTGCTCGCGGTGCCGCCCGTGCTCGTCTCTCTCCCGTTCGTGCGCCTCGCGCCGCGCGGCGTCCTCCCCACCTCGGCTGCCGTCTTTCCCGCCGTCGATCGACGACGCACCTAGGCGCGGCGTCTCGCTCCGCTCGTACTCCCGCTCGCCGAGGGGGATCGTGACGGGAACCCCGGGAACCCGAGTGGTTCGGTTGGCGGGATCGAGGTTCGACCACATTCCTCCGCCGACCCACACCGCCAGCGCGGCGAACAGGACGCCGCCCAGCGGCGCCGCGCTCCGAATCGCATCCTCCTCGGGCGCGACCTTCTTCCCGTCCACCATCCCGAGAACCAGCCGTCCCCCGTGGACGATCTGGTGAAGGATGACTCCCGCGATATGGCCGACGACGACGATCAGAAACAGGTTGGCGAGGACCGGGTGCACGTCTTCGAGCGCTTCGTTGCCTTGACCGATGGCGTATCCGGTGACCGCGAGCGCCAGGGTCAATCCGAGCATCGCCGCGATGCCGAGCGAAGAGAGCGGGTTGTGCCCGGTGAAGTGCCGCCCCCCTTTGCGGAAGAGGTGCCCCACGTTGTCGGCGAACGCGGCCGGACCGTGGACGATGGTGGACCAGCGGGCCCAACGAGTCCCCACGAAGCCCCAGACCACCCGGGCCAAGACGAGCGTCGCGAGCGTGAGTCCGACGATCATGTGCAGAACGAACGCCGGGTGGTGCTCTCCCCAAAAACGGGCGATCGAGTAGGCGGTCACGAATCCGACGGCCAAGAGAACGTGAAACAGTCGAACGGGGATGTCCCAGACGAGAACCGGCTTCACGGCCGCTCTCTTCAAAACGGGCGGCGAGATCTCCTTCCGAAACCCTAAAAATCCGCCCGCAGGTCCCAGGACCGAGTCTCGCCGTCTCCTCTCGCCCTCTTCGCTCCGAAAGACGACCCTTTCGTTAAGTATCGATATAGTCGAAAATCCTTACGCGACCTGCCGGCCCATCTTCTCGCCGACAACAAGCACTTAACAGGGAGCTTGTATCTCTTTGTTTGGAGCCGGTCGACAAACTCTGGACTCATCCGGCTCTGAGAGAGAACATGAAGAAAGCATTCACGCTTATCGAGCTTCTCGTTGTGATCGCGATCATCGCGATTCTCGCGGCCATTCTGTTTCCTGTCTTTGCCCAGGCTAAAGCCGCGGCGAAGAAGTCCAGCGACCTCAGCAACGTCAAACAGCTGAACACCTCCCTTCTGATCTACATCGCCGACTACGACGACATCTACCCGAGCGCGTACTTCCACCGCGCGTTCAACCCGGCGGCGGGCGGCACCGCCGGCGGGTACATCCACTGGTCGGGGATGGTGAGGCCCTACGTCAAGAACATCGACATCTTCGTCAGCCCGGGCGACAAGATCGGGGGTCATGGACCCACCTGCTTCGCTTCGGCAAACAACAACAGCGGACGCGGTTGGCCGACCGGACAGCAGGCCGACCGGTGCCCGGTGGGCGGCTCGACGCCTCCCGGCACGCCCCAACTGGGCGGGTTCATCGTCGACGATCAGGCGCCCCGCATCAGCTACACGGTCAACTCCGCGGTCATGCCGCGCCTGCGAAACATCCGAGACGTGACCGAAGGCGGGATCAAGGTGATCAGCCAATCGACGGTCGAAAACGTCTCCAACACCATCCTGATCGCGGGCCTGGTCGACAATCTCCCGTGCCTCAACGGCCAATCTCTCGGGACGGGACTCCGCAACAGCTCCCATCGGTCGACGAACGCCGCCACCCGCGATGCGGACAACACGGTCCAATACCTGGGCGAAAACCAGGACGGCTCGGTCAGCCCGCTCTATGCCCTGAACTCGGAAAGAATCCGACCCGCTCTCGCGAGCTGCCGCACCAATCCGGCCGGCAACCTTCCCCTCATCACCTACCACAGCTGGGACCGTTGGAGCGACGGAGACAACTACGGAATGGTGGACGGATCGGCCAAGTACGCGAAGTTCTCGCGCACCATCGCGCCGGATCGCTACATGTGGGGTGCGTCGATGATGACGGCTGCCAATCAGCCCCTTCTCGACCCGCTGACCGGGCTCCCGGTCCGCAACTGACACCCCCTTCTCGGGACCCCGGCCAACGGAGACCGGGGCCCGGTCGCCATCCCGGGCAAAAAGGTATGAGAACGTTCCCAAGCACCCTTTGCGCCATCTTGGGGTTCGGACTTGTGGTCGCGTGCGGCGGTCCCGCCGACCAGACCGCCCCCGTCGCCACCGAGGCCAAACCGGCCCCGATCGAAGACACGGCCCAGCAGGCCCTTCTGCCCCGCATGTCCGAAGTCGCGCGCACCAGCCCCGCCGGCTGGACCACCCTGACCTCCGAACAGCGGGCCCCGTTTCTCGAATTCCATTCCGGCAACGAGGAGCGGGCACGGACGCACTACGAAACCCTGGTCGAGACCGAGCGGGAGGTCCAGCAGAACCTCGGACGCTGACCTCGGCCTGCCGCCGCGGCGTCGGGCCGAACGCGAACCCTCTCGCGACCGTCCGAGAGGGATCGCCTTTTGTAGCGGAGCGCTCCCGGCGGGACCCCGGCGCGGCGATGGACGGGGAGCGCGACGCCCTCGTCCACGGAAACGTCCGGCGCCGTCGCGGGTGGGGCGGGACCCTTGCGACGGAACGCGCCCTCGGTCGGACCGACGAGCCGCAGGGAAGAACGTCGACGACGGGAATCCGGTCTACGAGAGCCGGAAGCCCGGGGGCGGCGCCGTTCCCCGCGTCGGCACGGAGCTGCCGGCCGACTCCGGC
>JBDNCL010000179.1:0-5865 GCA_046719655.1 Fimbriimonadaceae bacterium | reverse complement strand
ACAAGGACCATGCTGACCGCCATCGTCGCCGGAGCGATTCTCATGCCGAACGAACCCAATTTCAACCCCAGAGCCGGACGGGAACTGGTCTTCGCCGACGAGTTCGACCGAGGGACTCCCCCCGACCGAGACGAGTGGGTGTACGAGGTGGGCAAGATCCGCAACCGGGAGGAGCAGTTCTACACCGAGGGACGGGCCGAGAACGCGAGGATCGAGAACGGGATGCTCGTCCTCGAGGCCCGCAAGGAACCTTTCGAAGGGTCGGAGATCACGTCGGCCAGCCTTCAGTCTCGCCGATCGTGGACTCACGTGTACGTCGAAGTCCGCGCCAGGTTTCCGACCGGCCGCGGAACGTGGCCCGCCATCTGGATGCTGGGCGATTCCATTCGAAAGCACGGAACTCCCGACTATGTCGGCTGGCCCCGATGCGGCGAGATCGACATCATGGAGAACGTCGGCTTCGATCCGGAAGTCATCCACTTCACGGTCCACAACGACGCCTACAACCATGTTCGGGGCACCCACAAGTCGGCCACCGTCACCGTACCGCGGGCTTGGGAAACGTTCCACACCTACGGGCTCGACTGGCGGCCGGACCGGCTGGACTTCTACTTCAACGACCGGAAAGTCTTTACGTACGCCAACGACGGGAAGGGAGAGGCATCGTGGCCGTACGACAAACCCCACTTCCTCATCCTCAACTTGGCGATCGGAGGCACGTGGGGCGGATCCAAAGGGGTCGACGACGCGATTTTTCCGTGCCGATTCGAAATCGAATACGTCCGAGTGTACCGATAGCTACATACACTATCCGGCGAAAGCGGGTGAATGCATTTACCGGGATCTCGGGATCTTTTGACGCCGAAACGGGGCTTCAACCGTCTTCCTCGGCGAAACCCAAGTTTCGACGAGGATGTGGCGCAAGAGGGCAAACTTCGTCTATAGTAATCGTCAAGCGGTCGCTGGGTTGCGGACGCTGGGGCGACCCAACGGCGGGTCGCAATCCCTTTTTGGGGGAGGGGCGCGTCCATCGCGCCCCAAACCCAAAGGCCTCGGAACGAGCGGCGTTCCGAGGCCTTCGTCTGTTTTGCCGGGCGAGGGGTCAGTTGTTGACCGCTTTCGCCTGCTCCACGTCCAGATTCTTGGGGATCCGCACCCAGAAGGTCGAACCGACGCCAACCTCAGACTCGACCCAGATCTTCCCGAGATGCGCCCGCTCGACGAGGTGCTTGACCAGATAGAGTCCGAGACCCGTACCGTAGATCTTCCGGTTGTCCTCGTTGTTGACCCGGTGGAAGCGGTCGAAGACCTTGGTGAGGTGATCGGCCGGGATGCCCATCCCCTGGTCTTTGACCCCCATCAGGATGTCTTCCCCGTCGACCTTGGCCGACACCGTGATCGTGCCCCCGTTCGGCGAGTACTTGATCGCGTTGTTGAGCAGGTTGGTCAGAATCTGGTCGATCTTGTCTTCGTCGCCGATGATGGGCGGAATCTCGCCTTCGACCTCGAGCTGAATCTGGTGCTTCATGGTCGCCTGTTTCTGAATCATGACGACCTTGTCGAGCAACGCCCGCAGATCGACCCGGGTGTAGTTCGGCTTCAACGACTCGCCGGCCTCGATGCGGGCCGTGTTGAGGAGGTCGTTGATGAGCCGGGTCAGGCGGTCGCACTCTTGGTCGATGATCATGTAGAACTCGGTCCGCTCCTCGGGGCTGAACGCGTCGTCCATCAGGAGCGTGCTGATGAATCCCTTGATCGCGGTCAGGGGAGTGCGAAGTTCGTGCGAGGCCATCGCCACGAACGAACTCTTCATCCGCTCGATGTTCTTGATCTCCGTGATGTCGGTGAGGATCGACACCACCCCGATGTCCTTGCCCTCTTCGTTGCGGACTTGGGCGGCCTGGATCTGGTACGTGCGTTCGGCGCCCGCGATCGTCGTGTTCAATTCTCCCCGCGGCGTGTCTTCGCTGCGCGCCGCGGCCTGGATGATGTTGTGGAACTCGGTGTTCGAGATGACGTCGGCGTAGTGCTTGCCGACCGCCTCGCCGCCGACCCCGAAGATCGCGCGCGCCGACGCGTTCATCTGGAGCAGGCGACCTTCGGCCGAAACCAAGACCAACCCCGCGGCCAGCGACTCGAACGTCTGGAGAAGCTCCTCGCGCTCCTCTACGACCTCGCGGTACAGCTGGAGGTTGGCGATGATGGCGCCGACGTTCCGCGCCATGCGCTCGAGCAGGCGCACGTCCTCGTCGTTGAAGTCCTCGCCGTGCCGCTTGTTGAAGCTGTGCAGAACGCCGATCGTCGTCCGATCGATGACCCGGTTCTCTTCGTCGCGGCGCTCGATGACGAGCGGGACCGTCACGCCGTTATGGGCTCCCAGCAGGGCAAAAGGGTCTCGCTGGGTCCGCGGGTCGTTGGTCGCGTCGTGGAAGATCACGGGCTCGCCGTCGCGGAAAACCTGGCCCGACACCCCCTGCGTCGCACGGACCTTGAAGACGTTCAGCAAGCCCTCGTCGATGCCGTAGGCGGGGGGGATGCCGCGCAGCTCGCCCGTCTCCCGATCATGGAACATGATCACGATCTTCTCCGCCTGCAGGATCATCGCGATCCGCATCACGAGGCGGCGGAGCGTGGCGTCCGCCTCGTTGATCGGGGCCACGGAAAGGGCCGATTCGACCGATTCGCGCTGACCCGGCTCGGGAGCAGGCGACGGGGCCTCCGCTTTCCCCAGCTTGCCTTCGGCTTCCTTCAGCCGCGCCATGAGGGCGGCGGCCTGACCCTCCAATTCCTTGTTTCGGGCCTCGAGCGAGGCGATCACTTCTTGAAGCTGGGCGACGTCTTTCGTCATATCGGCTCCGGGACTGCGGGGATCCATGCTCCTTTTGATGGGCGCACCTTGAACTCAGGTTAGAGATTACCTTCCCATGTTTCTTGCTGTCGCCGGAATCGTGCCCTTCAGGCCGGGCTCGCCAGGACCTTGTTATAATGAACTGGGATGCCGGAAGACCTCGAGGAACTCCCCCTCTTCCCGCTCGAAACGGTGCTCTTCCCATACGCATCGATTCAGCTGCACGTGTTCGAAGACCGCTACCGAGAAATGGTGCGGGAGTGTGTCGAATACGACCGGCCGTTCGGCATCGTGTTGCTGAAGACGGGGTCGGAGATCGGCGACCCGAACGCCGAGCCTTACCTGGTCGGCACCGCCGTGCGCATCCGACACATCCACACGTACGAAGACGGGCGGATGGATCTGCACGTCCAAGGGGAAAGGCGGTTCCGGATACGACGGCTGGACGAGTCGCGACCCTATCTCACCGGACTCGTCGAGCCGGTGCTCGAGCGGGACACCGAGACTTCGCCCCGCTCGGACGCCCTGGTCTTCAAGGCGCAGGAATGCTTCCAGATACTCGTCGAGGGGCTGTTGGCCCGTCCCGGCTTCAACGTCCAGATCGTCTACCCGAGCGACCCCGTGGCCCTGTCGTTCACGATCGCCAACCTGCTGCCGATCGAGAACCTCGAGAAGCAGCGCCTTCTGGAGACGACCGACACCATGGAGCGGCTCGCGAGTCTGATCCCGATTCTCGAACGCCAGCTGAGCGAGATCGACGAACTCCGCAGCCAGATGATCGACCCCAGCGTGCCCTACCGGCTGACGATGTCCGACCTCGAAGAGTGGATCCACCCCAACTAGCGGTCACGGAAAGCGGAGAACCCGGTCCGAACGCTGGGGGCCGGCGATCGACGCCGGCGCCGGTTCGCCGCCGTCGTTCATGAGGTCGGGCCCGACGCTGAAGACGACGAACCCGTCATCGGTCGGACGCAACCGGATCGGGGCCGGCGCGAACGGGTCTCGAAGCTCGAGCCCCAGCTCGGCGAGCGCGTCCGGCACCCGCTCGCCCGCGAGGCTCCGGCGGACCAGAACCGCGTAGGCCTCGGCCAGCCCTCGGTCGGCGGCCAGGAGCCCGACCGCTTCCGCCATCGGAACCCACTGCACGGACCGCCGCTCGAAGGCCATGCGATACAGAACGCCGGCTCCCCGCACCGACTCCGATTCCCGTTGCAGCGCCCGCTTGGCGGCGGCCAGGTCCAACGGGTCTTCCGGCAACCGGCGGAAGACGCCCCGCCAGGTCATCCAGTAACGCGCCTCGAGGACCGAGTACCACGACGGCGACGTGTCTTCGACCGACGGCGCACCCGGACGCGGCGTCTGCCGGAGTTCGCGGGCTCCCAGGGCCGCCTCGATGGTCAGGACCCGCCGGATCGACGGCACCGGCAGTTGGTCCAGCCGTTCTTCCCCGTCGCGCAGGGCGCGCAGAAGACCCAGCGTCGCCTCGTTCGGATTCGCTCGGACCGCGTCCGCCCAAGCCCGCAGAACCGCCGACTCCAGTCTTGCGGACTGGATCGCGGCCGAGGCCGTGTCGTCTCGACCGATGAGACGGGCGAGCCGAACGACGCGCCGGACAGCCCGATCGGCCGCATCCCGGTCGCCGACCGCTTCCTGATACCGGAAATCGGCGACGAGCAGGACCTCGGCCGCCATCGGCAACAGGGTTTCGGCCGGCCGCAGGGGCTCGCCGCCGTCCCAACTCGGGAGCAGGTCGGCGCGCGAGGCGGCGACGTCGAAGAGGGTGAACAGCTCCTGGAGCCGCGGACGCGTGCGGCGGAACGCTTCCAGCGCCGGGGCGTCGACGAAGCCTTCGGAAAGAGCCCGCGCCAGCGGCCAAAAGCTCCGGTCCACGTTCGCCGCCAGGGCGGGCCAACTCGCCCGAATCTGGGCCAAGGCGGGGGCGGCGTCCGCCTCGGCATCGACCGTCGTTCGGGGGATGTCGCCGAGATCGAGCACGAGCCCGGCCTGGGCCGCGGCCTGGCGCTGGATCGCCAGACCCGAGGACACCTGCCGGTTGCCCGCCGCTCCCGCCAACCACGCCCCCGCCAACGCCAACGCGACCATCGCCCAAACCGCCGGGTGCCGAGACAGGCGCGGAATCGGCGGATTGGGCTTGACGACCGGAGTCGGTGATTCGGGCATGCGATCGGACCTGGACGGGACCGCGTTCGGAGCGAGCCCCGAAATGCATGGACAAGTCTGCTCGGCCGAACGTTCCCCCGGCGCAAAGCTCTCGCCCGACTTCTCGGCGTTCCGTCTTCCGGATGTCGCGCCGCCGGGCCCGTCAGAGTTGGGCCTTGCGGCGGACGTAGTCGGCGCTGCGCTGAACCCAGGCCACAAAGGAGTCGTAGTTGTCCAGCACCTCTTGCGGCATCCGAACGTACTCCTTCATGGGTTCCTGATCGGGAGCGGGCCGGAGAGGCTCCGCGCCGGGAAGCTGCATCGCCTCGTTGAGGTCCTCGGGAGAAAGCTTCAGACCGATCTCGGCATCGTAGAGGAAGGCGAACATCTTTTCGCCGGTATAGACTCCCATGCCGTTGAACATCCTCCGAGCCCTCACATCGTAGGATTCGGCGGCCTTCATGATCTGCTCGTATCGAAGCGGCCGGTAGATCATCGTCATTTGAGCCTCGCCAGCGGGGATTTCCAAGACGGACACCGATGGCCATGGGCGAAAAGCGCACAGCCTGTCGTTTGGCGAGACTCCATTGTACCCTCTCGCGGATCCCGCACCCAACGGCGCCCCCTCCGACCGGGTTTCGACCCGAGTGGGCTGGAGGATCTCCGGAACCGTCCCGCCGTTAAGGTTCGAGGACGGGGAGTCGAACGGTCCCAAGCGCAACCCGCCCTTAACATTGCCGGGGGACCATGGCCGCGGTGGTCGACAACGATCGGCCGCCGCCTGGGTGTTCTCGCGGCTCCTCGAATTTGGATGCCGGAGAGGACGCGAAGGATCGCAAAGACGACGAGTGTTCGGC
>JBDNCL010000178.1:0-5983 GCA_046719655.1 Fimbriimonadaceae bacterium | reverse complement strand
CCAGATCGGCAGTCCCAACGAGCGTCCCCGAGCCCCCAAGCCGGACGAGGTCGAGCTCCGCTTCAGCGAGAAGGCGGTGGCCGAGCTCGAGGCCCTCAAGACGCACTATCCGAACTGGAAGGCCTGCATCCTGCCCGCCCTCTGGATCGCCCAGCGCGAGTACGGCGGCCGGCTGACCGGCGAAGCGATCTCCGAAGTGGCCGTCCGCCTCAAGAGAAGCTATGCCGAGGTCGAAGGCGTCGCCACCTTCTACTCGATGTACAACACGGTCCACAACCCCGGCCGCCACAAGATCGAGGTCTGCACCTGTCTCACGTGCCACGTGTGCGGCGGGTACCGCATCTTCGAATATCTCAAGAAGAAGCTCGGCGTCGAACCGGGCGAACTGACCCCCGACGGTCTGTTCATGATCGAAGAGGTCGAGTGCCTCAACGCGTGCGACCGCGCTCCCTTGATCCAGGTCGGGGACGAGTATATCGGACCCGTGACCGAGGCGGACGTCGACGCCTTGATCGAACGCCTCCGCCAGACCGAGGAGTCGACCGTGGTCAAGTTGGCCGACGAGATCGTGCAGGCTCATCTGGGCAAGACCGAACGCCCCTGAGCTTCACCTTCCGTCGTCGTCTCCGTCGCCATGATCCGAATCAAGAAAGGGGCTCGCCGGAAGCCTGCGCCTCCTAAGGAATTCGCCGTAGTCGGCCTGGGCCGGTTCGGAACCAGCCTCGCCACCACGCTGGCGAAATCGGGGCACTCCGTTCTCGGCATCGATACGGACATGAACCTGGTCCAGCGGCACAGCCACGAGATCAGCCAGACCGTCTGTCTCGACTCGACGGACCGCGAAGCCCTCCAAGAGATCGACATCTCGTCCTATCCGGTCGTGGTCGTCGCCATCGGCTCCTCCTTCGAGAGCAACCTGATGACGACCGTCGCCCTCAAGAGCCTCGGCGTCCAGACCGTCATCTGCAAGGCGACGAGCCTGACCCAGCGCGACATCCTGCTCGCCGTCGGCGCCGACCGGGTCGTCCTCCCGGAGTACGACGCCGGGGCCCGACTCGCCGAGGAGATCACGATGCCCGCCGTTCTCGGGAACATCGTCCTTTCCGGAAACCGCCGCATCAGCGAGATCAAGGCGGGAGCCAAACTGGTGGGACAGACCCTCGCCGAAATCGATCTGCCCGGCGAGATGGGGCTGGCCGTCGTCGCCATCCAGCGCGGCGACGAGACGATCGTCTCCCCGACCTCCGAGGTTCGCCTCTGCGAGGGCGACCTTCTCGTGGTGATCGGCGATGCGAAGGACATCCAGCGCCTCGGCAACGGCCACTGACGGCATGCTCCTGTCGCGGCTGCCGGTGTCGGCCCGCCTGGTCGGCGGATTGGCCGCTCTCGTGCTGTTCGGCACCTTCCTGCTCATGCTCCCCCCGATGAGCCCGGGTCGGCCTCTGCCCTTCGACAAGGCCCTCTTCACCGCCGTGTCCGCCCTCAGCGTCACCGGGCTGACCGTCATCACCCCCGCCGTCGACCTCACCCGGACCGGACAGATCGCCCTGCTCGCCCTCATCCAGATCGGGGGAGTCGGCTACATGGTCTTGGCCGTGCTCGCTTTCCGCATCCTCGGGCGGACGATCTCCCTCACCGACCGGCTGGCCCTGCGCGACTCGCTCGGACTGCTCGACCTCCGCGGGATCGTCGGCCTGACCAAGAGGATCTTCGTCACCGTACTCGCGATCGAGGCCATCGGCGCCGCGATCCTGTACGCGCACTGGTCGGCCAAGCTCCCCGAAGCGGAGGCCGGTTTTCTGGCCGTCTTCCACGCCGTGTCCGCGTTCTGCAACGCCGGGTTCAACACCTTCGAGGGAAATGCGGCGGCCGGCGGGCGCATCCCGACCGACGCCGTCACCCTGGTCGTCTTCTCTTGCCTCGTCTTCTTAGGCGGCCTCGGCATACCGGTGCTGTACGATCTTGTCACCTTCTGGGTTCGCCGCAAGCTGAGCCTGCACTCGAAGCTGAGCCTCGTCGTCACCACCGGACTCGTGTTCTGGGGCGCGTTCGCCCTCCTGCTTTCCGAAACCCGGCCCGGAGCCGTCATGTACGGTCAGACCCCCTGGTACCAGTTCAAGCTGGCCGTCTTTCAGTCGGTGATGGCCCGTTCGGGCGGCTTCGCCGGCATCGACGACTTCGCCGCCATCGACGGCGCGAGCCAGCTCCTGCTGACCACCCTCATGTTCATCGGGTGTGCCCCGGCCTCGATGGGCGGCGGCATCACCACCGGAACCTTCGCCGTCCTCGTCCTCGCCATGCTCGCCTACGCCCGGGGCCAGTCGACGCCGGTGCTGGCCGGTCGGGCGATTCCCGGCGAGATGGTGCGGAAGGCGGCCGCCGTCCTCACCATCTCCCTCTTCGCCGTCCTGACCTCGACCTGGCTGATCATGATGACCCACGACATGCCCCTCAACAAGGCCGTGTTCGAGGTCACGTCGGCCTTTGCCACGTGCGGACTCAGCCTCGGAGGCACGAGTCAGCTGAACGGCTTCGGCCAGGGCGTGATCATCGTGATGATGTTCTGGGGGCGCCTGGGCGCGCTGACCATTCTCTACCTCTTTACGCGAACCCGCCCACCCCAGCGCCTCCGCTATCCGGAAGAGAAGATCCTCATCGGTTGATCGTCGGGCTTGTCCCGGAAAACCGGTAAATCGCCGGCAGAAAACCGGACGGAAAGGTAAAGGTTTGGGGCATACTCTTCGCTTGACCGGTCTGGTCACCCAGGAGGCCTGGTTTATGATTCGGAAAGCATTCACCCTTATCGAACTCTTGGTCGTCATCGCGATCATCGCGATTCTTGCGGCGATCCTGTTCCCGGTCTTTGCTCAGGCAAAGGAATCGGCGAAGGAAACCGGCCAGCTGAGCAACGTCAAGCAGCTCGGCACGGCCGTTCTGATGTACACCATCGACTACGACGACCAGTTCCCCCTGGTCATGCGGCGGGTGCAGCCGACAACGTTCACCACGTGGCAGGTCGACGTCGATCCGTACGTCAAGAACCGACAGATCATCCTCCACTACCGGCTGCCCGCCCCGCCCCCGGTCGGCGCCGACGGCAACTTCTATCAGCGGAACAGCCACCTCGGCATCCCGGGTCGCGCCGCCGCTAAGAGCACGGTTCCGGCCGGGTTCTTCGAGATCACCAGCGCCACCTTTACGGGGGGCAACCCGGTGCGTTTCGACGGAATCGGCGGCGTCGGTCAGGACATGTCCAACTCCGCCCCGATCTTCGGCCAAGGCATCAACGCGAACTCGCTGTCCACGACCGCGATCGCCCGCCCCGCGGAGACCTTCCTGATGGGCGAAGGCGGCGGCTGGGACCTCGGCTGGGTGTCCTTCTCGGGCGCCCCCATGGGAGGCTGCTCCCGCTGGTCGGGCGGCATCACGAACGTGAACAACGTCCCGGTCGGCGACACCTGGCAGTGGCGCGGACCGCACGCTCAGCGGCGACCGGTGACGGCCGACTCGACGGGCCGCGGCCGCTGCGTCGTCCCGAACGGGAGCGCCACCGTGGTCCACACCGACGGCCACGCCAAGGCCCGCAACGTCCGCGGCGAGCTTCTGAGCAACGTCGACAACGGTAGCTACCGCTACATGCGATTCTTCTGGCCGGTCGAGTGATGAAGAGACGGTTCTGGATCCCGATCGTCGTTTTGAGTCTGGCTCTCGCCGCGTGCGGCAACAACGACGCCGCCGCCCGCGAAGCCGCCGTCAGCGGTCCCGGCTACACCCAGGGCGCGACCGAGGAAAGACAGGGCGGAGGAGCCCGCCCAGCCGCGCCGCCGCCCACTCCGGCGGCACGCGAGCAGACGTCCGAATCGGCGACGACCGATTGAGGGGACAAGCGCCGAGACCCGCGAGCGGCGGACCTCCGGCGTGGAGGTCCGCCGCCCCTCGGTCGGGACACGACCGAGGACCCGACGGCGCAGGCAATCCGCAAGATTCGGAGCCGCCGTATGAAGGCCGTATGAAGCGATCGTATGCCTTCGCCTTGATCCAGCTGCTCGTCGTGATCGCCATCATCGCGATACTCGCCGCCATTCTGTTCCCCGTCTTTGCCCAAGCCAAAGAAGCGGCCGAGAAGACCCGGTCGCTCAGCAACATCAAGCAGGTGGCGACCGGCACGATGATCGACACCGCCGACCACGACGACCTGCTTCCCAGCGCCTACTCGTGCCGAAGCGGAACCCTGATGGGCCTCTGGGTCGGTTACGGTGGCGCCTACCCCACCGGTTCGTGCATCGACGGCTAGTACCGGGCCGACGAGGACTTCTTCCACTGGGCGAACTCCACCGAGCCGTACCGCAAGAATCGGCAGATCACCGAATTCGCGGGCGTGCCCGACGAACCCCGCGCATCCTTCACCGTGCCGAGACCCGGAGGCCCTCGCCCCAACTGGATCGCGGTGGGCATGAACGGACGGCTCCACACCTACTCGATATCGGCGATCGGCGCCCCCGGCACGGTCGCCCTCTTCTGGCCCGCCCGCGGCAAGGCCCGACACCCCGGCATCGCCTACTCCAGCCCCTGGCTCAACTGCCCGAACGCCAACCTTCCCTGCCAGTTCAACCCGGGCGCCGGTCCCCAAGGCCAGACGACGGGCCTTCAGAGCGGCGCCATGTGGTACACGGACCGGGGCGACGACTTCAGCTGCTGGATCTACGGCAAGAGCTACCCCATCGTCCGGTCCGACACCTCGGCCCGAAGCATCCGCGTCGGCTCCCCGTCGCGGACCGTCGGGAACGACAACCCGTTCGGCGACCCGTTCGCGACCTACGACAGCCAGGGCATCGGGTGGAGCTTCTACCCGTGCTCCGCGCCCGGAACTACCACCGGCGTGCGGTACCGGTGCTCCTTCCGACCCGACCGCGATCAGTCCGGACCGTGATGGTGAGCCGGCCCATTCCCGCACTCCTCGCCATCCTGACCGCGGCCGCCGCCATCGTCGGCTGCGGGTCCGCCAAACCGGAATACAAGATCGAAGGTCCGACCGCGTCCGACAACCCTTCGGTCGGCGCCCCGGTGGGGGCCGCCGGGGCCCCGGTCGCGGAAGAAGGGGCCGAGGTTTCCGGGGCCAAGACCCATTCGGAGGGACGCCCCGGCCGCTGACCGGCTCGGGGCCGACGATCACCGTCCCGCCGCGGCGTCGGCCGACGCGACGGCCGGACTCCGCCGGAGTCCGGCCGTCTCTGCTTGCCCACCCCGTTCGCCCGAAGCGGCGCCGACACCCGACCGGACCCGGTTCCCCGCCCTTTCGGAACCAAACATGCCGTCGACTCCAAACCGGCTTCGGTAGAATCTGTTTGACGATGGCCGAATACAAGCTGCTTCTCGAACACGCTCACGACCCCTCCTTCCGCAAGATCGACGGATACATGGCCAAAGGAGGGTACACGGCACTGAAAAAGGCGGCCGCCATGGAACGTCAGGCCATCATCGACGAGGTCAAGGCTTCGGGTCTCCGAGGCCGGGGAGGCGCCGGATTTCCTTCTTGGATCAAGTGGAACGGCCTCCCGAAGGAGAAGACCAAGACCCACTACGTGGTGTGCAACGCGGACGAAGGCGAGCCCGGGACATTCAAGGACAAGCAGCTCATGGAGTGCTGCCCCCACCTCCTGGTCGAAGGCATGGCCATCGCCGGTCTCGCCACCCAGGGGGACGTCGGCTACATCTACATTCGCGGCGAGTTCGTCGACGCCGCCCGCTCGCTTCGACAGGCGATCGACGAAGCCTACGAAAACGGTTTTCTGGGCGAGAATTTCGCCGGCAGCGGCCGGACGTTCCACCTCTACCTCCACCTCGGCGCCGGATCGTACGAGTGCGGAGAGGAGTCGGCCCTCATGAGTTCGCTCATGGGCGAGCGCGGCATGCCCCGGCTGAAGTTCCCCCACGCCCCCCTCCCCACCATATCGGGTCTGTTCGACTCGCCGACGCTCATCAA
>JBDNCL010000177.1:0-6010 GCA_046719655.1 Fimbriimonadaceae bacterium | reverse complement strand
GGCGATCGAGTATCTGCTCGATCAGCTGAAGCGGACCCCGCCGCGCCCGACTCGAGACCGCGTCCCGCAGGTGGAGCCCGCCGGCCGGGTTCGGCCGTAAGCGTCGGGCGGGACGGTGAGGGCCGGCGGCGCGCGCCGCCGGCCCTTCTCGCCTCAACGGTCGGAGGCGAGCATCGACAGGGCGAGACGGGCGGTCTGGTCGATCGCATCGGCCCCGCCCAGCATGGACCGAAGTTCGTCGAAGGCGTCGAGTTGGGCTTGGCGTTCGGGCCCGTCGGCGAGGAGGCGGCGCAAATCCGGCTCGATCTTATCGGGCACGGCGTCGTGCTGAAGCCGTTCGGGGACGATCTGCCGGTTCATGATGATGTTCGGCTGCGACACGAATGTCGGTCGAAAGCCGATCAGGCGCGCCTCGAGCTCGGTGACCTTCGAGATCCGGTAGAAGACCACGTGCGGCAGGCCGCACAGAACCGCCTCGAGGGTCGCGGTGCCGCTGCAGATCAGACCGGCGCGGGCTTCGAGCAACACACGCCGGGCCTGCCCCTGGACGAACCTGTCCCCGCCCCGACCGGGAGCCAGCCTCTGCCACCGACGCCGGACCCACTCGAGATCGAGGCTCGGCGCCACGGCGAAGGTGGCGGCCTCCTCGAAGCGTTCGAGAACGCCCGACAAGACGGGCAGGTTCTGCTCGATCTCGGCCCGCCGGCTTCCGGGGAGGACGGCGATGCCCCGGCGGACACCGTCCGAGCGGATGCCGGCTCGGTCCGCCTCGACGAGCTGCTTCAGGGGGTGCCCGAACCAGTGCGCGCTGGCCCCCATCCGGGTCAGAATCTCGGCCGACCAGGAGAACGGGGTCACGATTTCGTCGGCTGTTTCCGGCAGATCGGCGCCCTGCCGGTCGCGGCGCCAGCTTCCGGGCGGAACGAAGTAGAGCACCCGCCAGCCGTGCTTTTTGGCATGCCGGGCGAGCCGGATGTTGAAGAAGCCAAAGTCGATCGGGATCAGGAGGCCGGGCTCTCCCTGCGAGCACCGAGACTTCGCCGCCCAGAGCCCAGACAACGCGGAAGGCAGGACCCGCAGGGCCTGGGTGGCGCCGATCGCGCCCCACCGACCGGAGTCGCGCACGATTCGGACTTGGGCATCCCGGAGCAAGGCCGAACCCACCGCCTCGAAGACGATCGGGCTGTCGGCCAACGACCGGATGGACCGGACCAGGGCGGCGCCGTAGGCGTCGCCCGAAGCCTCGCCGGCGGAAAGGAAGACGCGCCGGTTCACCGCTGGTCGCCGCGGCCGTTCTTCCCCTGGTACAGCCGTTCCTGAAAACCGACGAGCATCTGGACCTCGGGCGTCGGCGCGACCTCCCGGTTGACGGCGTCGAGAGCGGTCCGCAAGCTCAGCTGCGACTTGAAGAGGAGCTTGCAGGCTTTGTGGAGCGCGAGCCTCGACTCTTGGGTGACGCCGATCCGGCGGAGACCGACGGCGTTGATGTCGATGACCTGTTCCGTCATGCTGTCGATCATCATGAACGGCGGCACGTCCCGAACGATCTTCCCGAACGCCCCGACCATCGCGACGCGACCGATGCGCACGAACTGGTGAACGCCCACCATGCCGCCGATCGTCGCCAGCTCCTCGACCGTGACGTGGCCCGACAGGGCGACCGAGTTGGCCATCGTGACGCCGTCGTAGATGGTGGCGTTGTGGCCGACGTGGCAGTACGCCATGAGGAAGCAGTTGTTCCCGATCACGGTCGCCTTGCCCTCCCCCGTCGCCCGATGGATCGTGGTGTACTCGCGGATCACGTTGTCGTTGCCGATTCTCAGGTAGGTCGGCTCGCCCCGATACTTCCGGTCCTGCGGGTCGCCGCCGATGACCGAGCCCTGCCCGAAGAAGTTCCTCTCGCCGATGATCGTGCCCTGCTTGACCGTGACGTGCGACTCGAGTCGGCATCCCGATCCGATCACGGCACCGGCTTCGATGTAGCTGAACGGACCCACCTCGACGTCATCGGCCAGTTCGGCCTGGGGATGGACGACGGACAGGGGATGGATCTTGGGCACTTACGACTCCGCACCGCCTGAGTTGCCTTCCGCATCCGACTCCGGCTTCTCGCCGACCACGAGCTTGAACGTCATCTCCATTGTGGCCACCAGCTGGCCGTCGACGTTCGCGGTGGCGCGCATGCACCCGTAGGGATCGCGGAACCACACCAATTCGGTATCGGTGATCAGCGTGTCGCCCGGAACGACCGGA
The DNA here is from genome assembly GCA_046719655.1 of Fimbriimonadaceae bacterium. Taxonomy (GTDB): domain Bacteria; phylum Armatimonadota; class Fimbriimonadia; order Fimbriimonadales; family Fimbriimonadaceae; genus JBDNCL01. The sequence goes on along the minus strand of JBDNCL010000177.1, from coordinate 3,757 downwards.
CGCTTGAGTTTGACCTTGTCGATGCTGCCGATGAGGGGGAGGCGGTCGTTGATGTCGGGGTTCATCAGGAACAACATGCAGCCGGCCTGGGCCATGGCCTCCAGGATCAGCACGCCCGGCATCACCGGCTTCCCGGGGTAGTGCCCTTGGAAGAAGGCCTCGTTCATCGTGACGTTCTTGAGGCCCCGGCACGACTTCATCGGTTCGAAGCCGAGAATCCGATCCACGAGAAGCATCGGGTAGCGATGCGGCAGGATCTTGATGATGTCCTCGATGTAGATCGGCAGATTCTGTCCCAAAGGTCGGCGCACCTCGCGAGCGTTCGATTGCCGCGGATTGTACCGGTCCCCGGCGGGCGTTGGCCCGTCCGCCGCATTCGGACCCACGCCGGGCGGATTCCCCCGTCCCGAGGGACAGGCGCCGCACGTCGTAAACTCACGCCGATGCTGCCCACCGTCCTCGCTCTGGCTGTGACCGGTTCCGCCTCTGCCCGCGCGGCGGCAGCCGAACCCCATCGGCTCGGTCCGATGGCGGTCGGTCAGGAGGCCGCCCCCGCGTCCCCCAATCGTCCGCCCGACGTGAGCGTTTCCCGCGGCGTCCGCTTTCGGGCCGATGAAACCCGATACTGGTCGGTCGACGACACCACCCTCGATCGGGCCAGACCCGACACCGCTCTGGGCGGCGAGAGGTTTTTGGGAGGGGGCCCCGGACGGGTCGCCCTCATCCGGTTCTCCGACCTGGACCGGCTGATCGGGGACGGGCGGCGCATCGTGGCGGCCGAAGTGCAGGTCACCGTTTCTTCCGGAACGGAGACGCCCCGGCTGCGGTCCGTCGCCGCGGTTCGGCGCGGGCCTTGGGGCGAGGGCCCGATCGACACCACCGGCCCCTGGAGCGTCGTGTTGCCCGGCACCGCCGTCAACACCCCCCGGGGCGCCGCCACGTGGCGTTTCCGCCGAGCCGGTTGGGAGGGCGGGGCGTGGCAGCAACCGGGCGCGGAAGCGACGGCCGACACCGAGACGATCCCGGGCGCTTCGGCGATCCCGACCGACGGCGGCGGGGTCGTACGCCTCGTCGGGCTCGGACCCACCTTCGAGGAGATGCGCCTCAGGCCCTGGCGGAACCACGGCCTGGCGATCCGGTGGGACACAGACACCGAACTCTACTCGAGCGAGTCCTCGGTCGGAAGGCCGCGCCTGCTTCTCTGGACCGAGCCCGCCCCGCGGGCGGACGGGCCCGACCTGGCCGTCGACAGCATCGTGCCGCGCCCGACCGAGACGGGCCAGACCGAGTACCGGGCCACTCTCCGCAACCGCGGGAACGCGCCCGTCGCGGGATTCCGCACGACTTGGGTCGTAGACGAACGGGCCGGACCGACGGTCGAGACGTCGACCCCTCTGGCCCCCGGCGAAACCACGGTCGTGACGACCACCCTGCCGCCGTCGAACGCCGCCGACCAGCGGTCCAGCCCGCTCTCGCTCGTCGCGGAGGCGATCGGACCGGACGTCGATCCCCGCAACGACGCCCTGGAGATCGACCGCCGCGCGACCCCGATCGCGCTCGAGGACCCCAGCCCGGCCAGGGTCGCGGCGGCCCAGAGGCTCGTCCGCCTCTGGAACGAGGTCTTCCTCGCCCGAAGCCGGTACGGCTTCTCGCCCGAAGGCGTCGTCCTCCGCCTTCGCTTGGACCCGGAGACGACGAGCGGCGGTCCGACGATCCCCGCCGACGTCGATCTCGACGAGAGGGCGGCGAGGCCCGTCCTCCGGTCGATTCTGACCGCGCTCGGCGCGACGGACCTCAGCGCACCGGTCGACGCCGTGACCCTCGCCGACGGCACGCGCGTCTTCCGCGGTTTCGGCAATCGATTCGGCGCCCTGCTCGGCGGCGAAACCCGGGCCGACACCGTGCTTCCGCCTCAGTTTTGGTACCCGTTCGAGCCGGTGGCCAATCCGGTGCTGGACGCCATTCCGCTGGATTCGACCGACCTGCTTTCGGCCACGACGGTCGCCCAGCTCAACGCCCGCGCCGGGTCGGGTACGGACCCGATGGCGATGCCGCCGGTCGTCCTGCTTCGGACGGTGAATCTGGTCAGCCAGCCGATCGGTTCGGTGAGGCTCGAGTTCTTCGTGCACCGCGAACCGCTGCCGGAAGAGCCTGAGTTCGCGGTCGACGTCGGCGAACCCGGTCCGGTTCTGGTGCCCGCCGACGACTTGGCCCGAGCCTGGCAACCGGACGGGTCGGGGCGCTGGCTGGTCCGCGTCCGGCGCGGCGACGCCTCGGAGTGGGCGTGGCTCCACCAGTGGCAGCTGGCCGACGCCTTCCGCCGCAATCGGGTCGGAGCGGTCGTCGCCGACTTGCCCGTGAACCTGCCCGCCACGGCGGTCGATGCGGCATCCAACATCGCGGCAAATCGGTTCGTCTCCGACATCCGCGGTCGTTCGGCGGCCGACCTGGCCGCTCTGGTCGACGGCCGAACCGACACCGTGGTCGATCTGCCCGAAGGTTCGGGCGAATGGATCGAGATCGATCTGCAACGCGACCGGTTCATCTCCCAGGTCGAGCTGTCGGCTCTGGCCGAAGACCGGATGTGGCGCCAGTTCGACATCCTGGTCTACTCCACCGGCATGACGCCGCAAGGCGCGGCGGTCTGGGCGCGGGAGCGGGACTGGATCTGGTCGTTCCGGTTCCGATCCGATCGCGAAGGGGGCGTTCGGCGCGTCGCCTACCACGGGCCGCCCGTACGGGTGCGCTACATCCGCATCATCAACCGGTCGGCGCCGGCTCCCGCCCAGCTGGCGGACGTGGCCGTTCGTCCGCCGAAGACGCTGCCGGGCGACTGATCCCTATCGCCGAAGTCCGGTGTCGTCGGAGGGTCGGCGCCATCGCGAGTTCCTCCGGAATCGGCAAGGTCGTATCCGGGCGGGACTATGGAGTTCCTTCGGTCGCCCAACGGGATGTCGAAAACGCACAAGCCTGACGCAATTCTCAGCCTTTTCGCCCGGACCGCGACAGGGGAAACCGGCCAGTCTCTATAATGAATAGGCAATCAGAGTGTCAGGCAAAGGTGCTTGGATGAACAACGACAGTTCTGTGTATTTTCAGCATCGCGAACATTGCCCGATCGGGGGTCATCGTTGAAGGCGGTCGTCATGGCCGGCGGGGAGGGCTCCCGCCTGCGTCCGATCACGGCCAACCGCCCCAAGCCCCTCGTCCCGATCTGCAATCGGCCGATCATGGAGCACATCCTCGAGCTCCTCAAGAGGCACGGCATCCAGGACGTCGTCTCGACCCTGCACTACATGGCGGACGAGATCCAGAACTACTTCGGCGACGGGGCCGACTTCGACGTCAGCATGTCGTACTCGATCGAGGACACGCCCCTGGGCACGGCCGGATCGGTGAAGAAGGCGGAGAGTCTGATCGGCAACGACACCTTCCTGATCATCTCCGGCGACGCCTTGACCGACTGCGATCTCAGCAAGGCGATCGCGTTCCACAAGGCGAAGAAGGCGGTCGCCACCCTGATTCTTTACCACGTGCCCAATCCGCTGGAGTTCGGCGTCGTGATCACGGACGACGACGGGCGGGTCATCCGATTCCTGGAGAAACCCACCTGGTCAGAGGTCTTCAGCGACACGGTCAACACGGGCATGTACATCCTGGAGCCCGAGGTGTTCGAGAGAATGGAGCCGGGTCGGCAGTACGACTGGAGCCAGGACATCTTCCCCGAGATCCTGAGGTCGGGCGAGCCGATCTACGG
>JBDNCL010000176.1:0-6031 GCA_046719655.1 Fimbriimonadaceae bacterium | reverse complement strand
CGAATCGTCATTCCCGCGAAAGCGGGAATCCGGGGAACTGCGGCCATGGGCAGACCGAGGACGGCGGACCCTCGCTTTCGCAAGGGTGACGGAAGCAGCTTCGCCGCGGGTTACGGCAACGGGGAACGGGATCAGGGTACGGGGATTTGGCGACTATCGACCCCGCACCCTGTCCCCTGTACCCTTTTAGCCCCCACCCGTGCGGAGCACGAAACACCCGGCGCGTCAGCGCCCACCCCCGCCTGCGAGGCAGGCCGTTCCTGCACCAGACGACGACGTCATCCGCACCAGGAAGAAGCCGTTCCTGCACCACCAAGCGGCCGTTCCTGCACCACCAAATCGCATCATGCCCGCAAAAGAAGGATCAAGGTACTATAACCTATCGCGGGTTAAGGCACACGTCTTGCGAGTCGACAAAATGGACGAGTGCTCGTCTATTTCGAAACAGCCTTCGGCAAACCCTTAATGGGCTTCGCGCATATGGGTCCCGAAATGTGTTGCCGAACTTTGCCGATCGTTGGGAAACATTGCGCAATGGCGGAGGGCAGGGCGCAAGGCAGGCCGCCGAAAGCAAGGATGTCTTCAGCGTGGTGCCATCAACTCAATAATGGCTCGCTGAAAGCCCTCAGGCCCTGACGGCCAGCGCTTCAGACATGTCCGGCATAGGCGTTGGCCGACTTTGCATCATATTCGGATAGATGGCACGGCAAGACATTTAAGAGAATAGGGTATAAGCCCGGAATAGCCGTGACCAAAATGTGTGGAAACGTCGTGCCTTGTGCGGCGTGTGCGACGTATATTGAATGTGATGCGGACGGGACGTAGGTAAGAGGTGTAAATCGGGGCAACCCGAAAAGCAAAAACCCCGCCGCGGCAACGGCGGGGTGAGACTTCGGATCGCGAAACGAGCCGCGTCAAGGAGAAAAGAATGCTCTATTACAGCATAAAAGAGAATAGGCTGACCGATCCGGTCAGCTACTCGCCCTATGTCATTACGGCCAAGACCGTCCAGCTCGACGGCATCGTCCGCGAACTGGCCTTGGCCACGACCCTCAGCCCGATCGATGTCCGGGCCGTCGTCGACGGTCTCGTGCACCGCGTTGAGGAGGAGCTGATCCGCGGCAACGCGGTCAACATCGAAGGGCTTGTCCTGCTCCGCCCGAGCCTGACCGGGCGTATCGACTCCCCTTACGGCGACCTCCCGCCGGACAGCCGTGTGATGGTGAAGACGCGCACCGCGCCCCAGCTCACGCGGCGGGTGCGGGCGGAGGCCCGCCTGCGGCGGATCGACGTGCCCGAAAACGGCCCCCAGATCCGCGCCGTCGGCTCGATCAACGGCACCCTGGACGCGGTGGCGGCCGGCGCCGTCCTCGCCATCATCGGTCGTCGGCTCGCCTTCGACCCCGCTCGGGCGGATGAGGGCGTGTTCCTCGTCAACCAGACCACGGGCGAGGCGGTCCGGGTCGCGAACTACTGGTGGGCCTCGCCTAGCCGGCTGTTGGCCGTGGTGCCGTCCGGTCTGACCGGGGGCGCCGAGTACGGCGTCCGGCTCGCCGGTCGTGCTTCCAACTCCGAGGTGCGGCGGGTGACCGACTGGTCGGGCACGTTCACCGCCGCCGGCAGCGAGTCGAGGTAGCCTCGCCGCCGAACGACCCGTCTCGGGCCGGGGGCTTGCCCCCGGCCCGCTTTTCTTTCGAACGCGCCTCGGGGCCGACGGCGGGAAGTCGGGGCCCGCTCCGATCCGCCCGCGGAGCGCGCGACCGTCCGCCGCCCCCGCAGCCCGTGATCCGCAACCGCTCCGCCGGCCCGCACTCTCGGCCCTCCGCCGACCGCAAACCCCGGTCATGCGTCGATATCGTTCAGCGCCTTCTTGAGGTCTTCCAGCCGGATGCGCAGATCGGCCGCAGGAATGCCGACTCGGGCGACCGATCTCAACGATGGTTCGCAACCCATCACGGCCCGGTACTCGAGCCCGGCGACATGGGCCAGCTGAGCAAAGCACCAGAACGGGTAATTGGCGGGGACCAACTCGATAACCTTGGTTCCTGGGCGGCAGAACGCCAGGTTGGAGAAGGCCGCCCCATGGACGCCCACAACCGCCCTGGCTCGCGAAAACAGGTCGGCTTGGTCGGTGAGGCTGAGACGCCCGGGAGCGACAACCTCGAATCCCTTCTCCTTCAGATGCGCGACAACCTCCGCTTCGTTGACGAGCCGACGGCGCTCGGGCATGCCTCGATCGACGTACAGCTTCAGGTCTCCCCGACGTTGAGACTCGGGTAGGAACAGCTCGCGCAAATACAGGACGACCCATTCCGGAACCCGAAAGGCCCCAGCGGGCTCGGAAACGATGACGGTCGAATCCGAAAGGAGGGGTTCGCGTTTCTGAATCAGAACATTTGACGCGCGGATACCTGCCTGTTCCAGGCTTGCCTTTACCCACGGGTACCGATCGGCGACGACGACGCTTTCGAAATTCGCTCCGCACTCTCGCGCAAGTTTCAGCTTGGGCAGCGACTGAAACATCCAGTGGTAGTAGTTCGCGTCCGAGTGGAAGTTGCTCAAACTGAGAACCGGGCGCTCGATGCGTCGGGATGCGCGGACCTGATCGGCCCGAATGAGACGGAGCCGGTCGAGCGAAAAGCTGTCCGAATGGCACCTCACCCATCGGCCGTCGACCACAGCTAGGCCCCGGTCTCCAAAAAGAAGAGCGCTGCGGTCAGCGATCACGGCCGCGTTGCGGGGGTCGGGCTCCACGAGGTCGAACCGGTCGGTCATGGAACGAGGCAGGTTCGCCGATTCGGGCAGGGGTCCCACCCGGGGCAAGTCCGTCCAAACCGCGTGCGGGTAGTCGTCGATTTCGGCCGCATCCTCCCGCAACGGGACCGTGTTCCGCGAATGGCACAGGCGCCGGATTTCGCGATACCACGGCCGGCGGCTGGAGACGAGCAGATACAGGTACCCGGATCGGGACTTCCCGAACCGGGGCGATCGCGGCGTGACCCGACCATCCGCCCGAGCCATCGGTTCCCAGTATACGGGAGGCTCGACGCCGACGTGAAATCCGCATCCCGCATCCGGGAAGACACCATGGGCGCCCGCTCCCGCTTTCCGCCTCTGGAGTCCAGACTCCGGCCCTCGCTCGGCGGGCACGTCGGCGCTCGAGAGACGGCCGGGCCCGCCGGCCGCGCCGGCGACCCCCGCCTCCCCGTTTTCCCGGACATTGGACCGTTCTACATGGCGTCGCTCGGTACCGAAGATGAAGCCGCCTGGAGCACCAACCTCTGAATCGGGTCAAACACTTCCCGCAGACCCACTACAACGCGGTCAAACATGCTCGAACTTCGGCGCGCAACGCCTCGAGGCCGAAGAAGATGTAGGCGGAAAGGTGAGCCAACCCAGCCCCCATGGAAAGCCCGGCTGGTCCGACCTTCCCCTTGGCAAGGTTTTGCCCGGCGCTGGACAGGTCGTGCCGGACGCCCCACAGAGCGTTGTCCCGCGCTCCTTTGCTGGCTTCGGACGCCAACTTAACCGAGATCGTTTTTGCGAACTTGATCCCGGCTCGACGCGCTCGTATGTTCCTCTTGAACTTGAGTAGCCGTTGGTTGCTGTGTGTGAAGCTGTTGCTGTGAATCCTGTATTGAACGATTGGCTGGTCTACAGACAACACGACTCCCAGCCGTGACCGTTTCATCCATAGTTCGTGATCCTCGCCCCACTGAATGCCCTCGGGAAATCCTCCGGCTCGGGCAAAGTCCTCGGTCTTGACGAGCACACAGCCCGGCGTAACGAACGGACACCAGAAGAAGCATTCCCGTACCGTGATTCGGTCTTCGGGAAAGCCATGCCGGGCGACGTAGTCCTTGCGCCAGCCGGTACGGCCCACTGCGTCTCCGGTTGCCCTCCCGTCTCTCAACTCGACGTGCTGGCCCCCGACGGCAACCGCCTCTTGAACTTGGCTGAGACGCTCTCTTGCGGTCTGGACGCCCTTTGCCGCCAGCACGTCGTCGCTATCCAAAAAAAGGAGGGCCTCGGCACCCCGGCTGGTCGCCTCTTCGGCGCCCCGATTGCGGGCCTTGCTCACGCCCCCGTTCTCCTGCCAAATAAAGTCGCACTGGTCGGACGGCCCTCGAGCCACCACCCTACGGATGACGTCGGCCGTCGAATCGGTGCTCCCATCGTCAACCACGACCAGAACGTCCCCCGGTTCGAGAACCGCCTGAGCTGAGCCGATCGCCTCCGCCACGTAGCGTTCCCCGGTGTAACAAGGAATTACGATGCCGATACGGAGCGCCATTATCCCGAAACCCTTTCGCCTGGGAAAACTTCAGCTCTCGATCCACGGGCTGATGGCGGCGTCAGCGACGAGCCGAGCGGCGAACGCGAACTTGCCCGCGTTCCGCTCCCGCAACCCCTCTCGAACCGCCTTGGCTGCAACCTTGAGGCCGCAAGGGTACATGGACACGATGATAATACCTTTTGGCCGCCTCGACGACCTTCTGGCGCTCCGGCTCGGCATGTTGAAAAGAGAGCCACTTCTGCGTAAATGCGGACCCTCCGCCTCGCGCCTGTCCGACGTAGGTGAGCGAACCCGGCGCTTCGCGCTTGACATATAACCGGTCCGGCAGATAGTGCACCTCTCCCTCGAGTGCCATCCGGCAGAACAGGTCGGCGTCCTCGCGGCTCCAGAGGGCCGGGTCGTACCCCCGACGGCGTCTAGGGTGGTTCGACGATGAAGGGCGAATGGACCCATCCCCGTAACGCAGTAGAAAGCACCGAACGGGGTGAACGCCTCATCGGGCCGCAGATCTCGCGGCAACGGGAATGCCGGCACGTAGCGACTGCGGTGTCCCGGGCCGAGGGGGGTGCCGTCCTCCCTGATCCGGTCGAACTGACAGCCGACCGTCACGACTTCGGGGTGTGATCGCAAGTATGCGAGTGTGATCCGGATGGCCGTCGGGTGAAGCATGTCGTCGGCATCGAGGAACCACACCGCCTCCACGCTCGGTTCCAACTGGGACAGGCCCAAATTGCGGGCCGACCCGGGGCCGGCATTGGCTTGGCGAAGGAGCGAAAACCGCGCATCGCGTTCCGCCCAATGAGCGACCCGGTCGACCGTGTCGTCGGTGCTGCCGTCGTCGACGACGATGCACCGCCAAGCGTCGAAATCCTGCTCGAGGACGCTCGCCAACGCGTCGTCGATGAAAGACCCCGCGTTGTACGCGGCGACAATCACGGCCACCTGGGGCACCTCCATTTTTAAAAATTGTACATGGGCGACCGTTGGAAGATCACCTGTTGTGACTCCAAAGTTCATCCTAGGAGCTACCGGCCCAGGCTAGAGGGAGGCAAAGCATATCAGGCGCCCGCCACCCGCCGCAGAACCCCGTCCATCGCCTCTCCGGCCCGTTCCCACGTCCGGTCCTCGATCAGGGCCCTCGTCCGGGCCGCGATGGCCGCTCGTTCGTCTGCCGACGCCGATGCGGCCCGCTGAAGCGCCGTAACCAGAGCTTCCGCGTCGCGCGGAGGAAAGACGAATCCGGTCACCCCGTCCGTCAACTCCGCCCCCAGTCCGACCGGCGTGGTCACCGGGACGCACCCTTGGAGCACCGCTTCGGCAACCACCAGCCCGTAGCTCTCGAAGTGGGAAGGAAGCACGATCAAGGTCGCAGCCGCCATCCGCCGGGCGACGTCGAGCCGGTCGCGGACGACCCCCTCCACGACGACGCGATCGCCGAGTTCGGCCGGGAAGGCCGAGCGCACCGCCGCCGGGTCGTCGGCCCCGACGATGCGGAAGGTCCATTCGCGATGCTGGTCCAGGAAACGGGGCACCGCGCCCACCATCTCCCGAGTCCCCTTTCGCTCGATCCAACTCCCCACGAACAGAGCCTCCAGGCGTCGGGGAACCTCTTCCGCCAACGCCGCCATCTCGACCGGGTTGGGGATCGCGGTCACCCGGTGTTCGTCGAGACCGTAATGCTCGACGGCAAAGCGTCGCTCAAACTCGCTGACCACGACGACGTGGTCGCCTCGG
>JBDNCL010000175.1:0-6048 GCA_046719655.1 Fimbriimonadaceae bacterium | reverse complement strand
AACACCTTTTCCCCGCGCTGACGAGCCTAATCGCCATTCTCCGGGACGCCGGCAAGCGCGTCATCTTCCACAGCGAGGGCAACTACGAGGCGTTCCTGCCCAACCTGGCCGACGCCGGAGTCCACGGCTTCGTCATCGGCAGTTCGATGGACCTTTCCGAAGCGTTGGCCGAATTCGGCGGATCCTGCATGTTGATCGGGAACGCCGACGACCGGACGCTGTTCAACGGCTCGGAGGCGGAGATTCGGCTGACGATCCAGCGGTGCATCCGGTCCGGCTTCGGCCACAACGGCTATGTCTTCTCGTTTGGGCACGAACTGGCGACGAACACGCCGGTAGCCAGTCTCGAGTTCGCCCAGATGCAGTTTGAGACGTTGACCGGCCGCGCCGCCGCCTGATCGCCCATCCGCCTACATCAGCGAGAACGGATCGACGTCGATCACGATGTTGACGTTCTTCGGCGCGTACCCCGCCAGCGCCGATCCGATCGGGGTCACGGAAGCGTCGGGAGGCAGCTTGACGAGGACATGCCGGCGCCACCGTTGTTGCAGCCGCTCGATCGGGCAGTCGGCGGGACCGAGAACCGACGCTCCGGGCACCGCCCGCAGGCGCCTGGAGACTTCGACCGACGCGACGACGACCGAGGGCCGATCCTCTCCCGTCGTCAAGACGTTGACTAGACGACGGAAAGGCGGATACCCGGCGTCGGCGCGTTCGGCCGCCTGGTGCTCGAAAAACGTCTGGTAGTCGTGGTTCTGGGCACAGACGACGGCGACGTGCTCGGGATTGAACGTTTGCACCACGACCGTTCCGGGCCGAGATCCCCGTCCCGCCCGCCCCGCCACTTGGGACAGGACCTGGAACGTGCGTTCGGAGGAACGGAAATCGGGAACGTTGAGGGAGATGTCGGCCGCGATGACGCCGACCAGGGTGACGCCGGGAAAGTTCAAACCCTTGGCCACCATCTGGGTGCCGACCAGAACGTCGATCTCGCCGCTGGAGACGGCGGCCAGCGTCTCTTCGAGTGCGCCGCGCCGCTTGGTCACGTCCCGATCGAGCCGGGCCACCCGCGCGTGCGGAAACGTTTGAGCGACGAACTCCTCGACCTTCTCCGTCCCGATGCCGAAGGGCAGAATCCGCAGACCGCCGCATTTCGGGCACTCGTCGGGCGGAGTCTCGCGGTGATCGCAGTGGTGGCATCGGAGGATGCGTTCTTTCTGGCTGTAGGCCAGGGACGTGGCGCAGTTGAGGCACCGAAACGTCTTGCCGCAGTCGCGGCACACCAAAAACGGCGCGTAGGCCCGCCGGTTCAGGAACAGGATCGCCTGTTCGCCCCGAGCCAGCGTCTCTCCGAGGCGTTCGGCGAGCAAGGGGGACAAGATGGACGGCTTGCCCCGCCTGTATCCTTCGCTGAGGTTCTCGACCGTCACGGCGGGGAGCGTGGCCTGTGCCGTTCGGTTCGGGAGATCGAGTCGCGTCAAGACCCCCAAGGACGCCTCCCGATAAGACTCGACGCTCGGCGTCGCCGAACCGTACACGATCGGGCAGCCATGCCTTTCGGACAGGAACCGAGCCAGCCGCTTGGCGTGGTACCTCGGCGCCGATTCCTGCTTGTAGCTGGCCTCGTGCTCTTCGTCGACGACGATCAGGCCGAGGTCGTTCAGAGGCGCAAACAGGGCGCTGCGGGCTCCGACGACGATCGCCGATGTCCCGGACCGGATGGACAACCAGTTGTCGAGCCGTTGGCGGGGGGTGAGTTCGCTGTGCAGCACCGAAACACCGAGCCCAAACCGGTCCCGAAGCTGGCCGATGGCCTGGGCGGCGAGCGCAATCTCCGGCACCAGGTAGAGGACCTGCCGGCCGGCCGCGAGGGCTTCGGCCGCCGCCCTCAGGTACACCTCCGTCTTGCCGCTTCCGGTGACGCCGAAGAGAAGAAAGCCCTCCGGCCGGCGCGCCCGGACCGCCTCCGCCAACCGTTCGATGGCGGCACGCTGATGCTCGTTCGGTACCGGGGCCCGGCTCGCCGCCCCCGAGAGCGAATCGGCCACCGCTTCCAAGAGCCCGTCGTCGACCATCGCCTTCAAGGTCCGGTCGTTCGCGCCGCACAGCCCCTTGATGTCCCCGAAGGTCAGGCTTCTCGATTCGCTGTCCCGCAGCTTGAGCAGCACCATCGCTTGCGCCGGTTTGCGTCGCCCCTCTTCGCGGAGAAACCGGTCGAGTCGGTCGGAATCCGGGCACAGCCGGTACGAACGCGGGGTCCGTTTGGTTGGGGTCGATTCGGCGACCCGAAGCGAACTCGAAACGAGCCCCTTGGCCCGCAACGACTTCAATCCTCGGAGAATCGGCGGGTCCAGTTTTTTCGACTTCGCCTCGGTCAGTTCCCCGTCGCCGTCGACCAACGCCGACCAGGCGGCCCGCTCCGCCGGATTCATGGCGGGCGGCACGTCCTTCGGGTCGCCCGACATCCTCCAGACCATCCTCAGGCGGTCGGTCGCGCCGGGCGGGAGAGCGGCCGCGAGTGCGACCGATACGGGGCAAAGGTACTCCGCGGCGACGTATCGGACCAGCCCGATCGTGGCCGACGGGATGCTCAGACCCTCGATTCGGTCGGCGATCGGCTTCAGCGCCGACGCTGGAAATCCGAGGTCGCGCCCGTCGGTCCGGCGGACCGAAACCACGTAACCCAGCACCGGACGCGATCCGAGCGTGACGAAGACGGCGTCCCCTTCCCGCGTGCCGGCGTCGGCCTGGTAGGTGTAGACCGCGTCCGAACCGCCGCTCCTGGCCTCCACCGCAACCTCGGCGACCCATAACCGGTCTGCAGTGGCGTCGTCTGAACGATCGGCGTCGGGAGGCACCCCGACATTTTATCAGGCGTGCGGGTCGGCAGTTGTGTCGGCGCCAGCCAGGATTCGAATCCGGTTCGTCGAAACAAGGGACTCGAGGCACCCTATGCGGCAACGTTCGTCGACGCGTTCGTGGCTCGCCGGCGCGAGTCTTCTTCTGCTGATCTCCTGCGCTCCCGCCCAGCGGTGGGGAGGCCCCGACACCTGGGCGTTCCCGATCGTCCGGGACGACTTTCGCCCCGACGCCCTGCTCGACCTGCGGTTCCTCAACGAAAAGGAGGCGGGCGAGACCGGCTTTGTCCGGGTCGGCGCCGACGGCGGGTTTGTGCGGGGCGACGGCGAGCCGATCCGATTCTGGGCCGTAAACTCGTTTGTCGGCCGCGAGATCAACTGGACCCGGCGTCCGCTCTGGGGGCCGAACCCGCCCGACTTGGCCCGCCACGCCCGGTTCCTGGCGAAACGCGGTGTCAACATGAACCGCCTCCACGCCCAGATCAGCCCCAACCTCGAGCGCAACGCCAACGCACCGTTCGACTCGATCGATGAGGACGAGCGCGAGTGGATCTGGAGATCGGTGGCGGCGATGAAGAAGGAGGGAATCTACACGACCCTCTCGCCGTACTGGGGCGTGCCGATGAAGTTCTCCCCGTCTTGGAACTACCCTGGCGGCACCGACCAGTCGGCGCTGGGTCTTCTGTTCTTCGAACCCAAGCTCCAGGAGGCCTACAAGGCATGGCTTCGGAAGCTCCTGACCGTGCCGAACCCCCACACCGGCTTGCCGCTCGGCCAAGACCCGGCGGTCGCGATCTTTCAGATCCAGAACGAGGACAGCCTTCTGTTCTGGACCGTCAACGACGTTCGGGGGCCAAACCGGGAACTCCTGGAGCGGAAGTTCGGCGACTTCGTGCGCGGGAAGTACGGTTCGTTCGACGCCGCGTTCCGCGAGTACGGCGGGAGACGAGAGGCCGACAACCCCGGGGCCGGTCGACTGGAACTGCAAAATGTTTGGGAGTTGACCCAGCCGCGAACCGGCGGAGTCGGCAGGCGCATCGCCGATCAGACCGAGTTCTACGCCCGGACGATGTTCGACTTCAACCGAGAGATCGCTCGCTACGTGCGCGAAGATCTCGGCATCCGCCAGATCGTCAACGCCAACAACTGGAGACCCGCCGACATGCTCCGGCTGGGCGACGCCGAACGATGGAGCTACACCGCCAACGAGGTGGACGCCGTCAATCGATACTTCGGAGGGATTCACCGAGGCCCGAACGAAGGGTGGGCCATCCAGAACGGCGACAAGTTCACCAGCATCTCCGTCTTGACCGACCCGAAGGCCTTCCCGATCAGCCTGAAGCAGACACCGGGAAGACCGATGCTGGTCACCGAATCGGCCTGGGTCTTGCCCAACGCCTACGCGAGCGAAGGACCGTTCCTGGTCTCCGCCTACCAGTCGCTGACCGGTGTCGACGGCTACTACTGGTTTTCCGTGAGCGACGACGAATGGACGCCGCCCCAGTCGGCCAACGGCTACAACCCGAGCCAGGCAAAGTGGATCTTTGCGACTCCCGACATGCTGGGAACCTTCCCGGCCGCCGCCCTGATGTTCCGTCTCGGATACGTGAAGCAGGGCACGCCGGTCGTCGTCGAGCATCGGGCGCTCGAAGATCTGTGGAATCGACGAACCCCGATCCTCGCCGAGGAATCCGGCTTTGACCCGAACCGAGACGCCAACGACATCGCCCCTCGATCCGCGGTCCGCACCGGCGTCGATCCGCTCGCCTTCTTCGTCGGTCCGGTCCATCTCGTCTTCGACAGCGATCCCGCTCAGACGACCGTTGTCGATCTCGAGCGCTACATCGACCGGTCCCAGAACCGCATCACAAGCATCACGGGCGAGTTGGTGATGGACCTCGGCCGCCGGTTTTGCACGGTCGATGCTCCGGCCGCCCAAGGCGTCACCGGATTTTTCGATCGGCAGCGTCTGCATCGCCTCACGGACGTCACCTTCTCGATCCGAAACGACTACGGGTCGTTCTTGGCCGTTTCGATGGACGGGGAGCCGCTCAAGTCTTCGCGAAAGGTGTTGGTCCAAGTCGGCACCCGCAGCCGGCCAACGGACTGGGAAGAGGTCCCGGCCGACGTTCCGGCGCCGGGCGATCGGACGGTACGCGGGTTTGAGGTGCGCAACTACGGCAAGGCGCCGTGGCAGGTCGTCAAGGCTCAGGTCGAGGTCGTCGTGCGAAACCCGAACCTCCGTCGGGGCTCCGTTCTCGACATGAACGGCAACGCCGTGAGAAGCCTTCCGCTGACGGTCGGGCAGGGACTTGTACGGTTCTCGTTCCCCGAGGACGCGATGTACGTCGTTCTTCAGCCCTAGGGTCCGCCGCAGCGACCGTCGATGAGGTCCGAGGTGCTAACCTCGGGCCATGGACTTTGGCTTGTCAGGCAAGGTGGCCATGGTGGCCGCCGCTTCCAAAGGCATCGGTTTGGCTTCCGCCCGCATGCTGGCGCGGGAAGGTTGCGCCGTTTCGATATGCGGCCGCACGGCGGAGAACCTCGCCAAGGCCCTCGAGTCGGTCCTTGCCGAAGGAGGGCAGGCGACCGCGGTCGTCGCCGACGTCGCCTCTCCCGCCGACCTGGAGCGGTGGTCTGCCGAAACCGTCGAGAAGCTCGGGCCTCCCGAGATCTTGGTAACGAACACCGGCGGCCCCCCGGCCGGCCCTCTGGAGGCGATGACGGACGAGCAATGGGCGGCCGGATTCGAATCGACCCTGATGAACGTCGTCCGCCTCGTGCGTCTCGTTCTCCCCGGGATGCGGGAGAAGGGGTTCGGGCGAATCGTCCACATCACGTCGCTGGTCGCCAAGGAGCCCAACCAGGTTCTTCCCATCTCGGTGACGCTCCGTGCGGGCCTGATGGGGCTGACCCGTCTGCAGGCGACCGAGTTCGGGCCCGACGGCATCACCGTCAACTCGGTGCTTCCCGGCCACACGCTCACCGACCGCCAGCGCCATCTCGCCGGTATTCGGGCCGAGAAGGAGGGCGTGTCTCTGGAGGAAGCGCTCGAGCGGCAAGGCAGGCTCTCCGCGTTGGGTCGGCTGGCCGACCCCGATGAAATCGCGGCGGCCGTCGCGTTCCTGTGTTCTCGCCAAGCGAGCTACATCACGGGCGTGAACCTGCTCGTCGACGGAGGCGCCGTGAA
>JBDNCL010000174.1:0-6051 GCA_046719655.1 Fimbriimonadaceae bacterium | reverse complement strand
GATCGTGCGGGTGACCTAGGCCCGGTGGCCCAACTGGAGGGAGTCCGACCCGAACGACGTTCTCCGAGAGTGGCCGGTGTGGGAGAACCCGGAATGGTGGCGCGACGGAAGCCGGTTCCACCGTATCCGAGTCGGCGACCGCGACCGCCACCTCGGCATCGACACCAAGAACCTGACCCGTCCGGCCGAAGACTACGTCGGGGCTACGGTGTGGACGGAGTGGGGCATCGTTATGGGGAGTCCGTACCCGGCCGAAGTCGAGGCCTACGACGCCGCTCAGAAAGGACTGGCGTTCCGCGGCCCGTGGACCTTCGAGATGAGCGAGGTCATCGCCCGCGGGAACCGGTACCACCTCGAAGACAAGCCCTGGATGTTGGACGAGCCGGGCGAGTTTTGGGTCGAGCGCCTGGGAGAGAACCGCGCCCGCATCTACCTGCGCCTGCCCGACGATTCCGACCCGAACCGCGCCCACATCGAGGCGGGCCGCCATATCCACATGATCGACGCCCGCCAACTCCACCACGTCCACATCAGCGGCCTGACGTTCCGCTTCACGAACATCCACTGGCAGTACAACATTCCGCGCTGGGCGCACCCCGATCTGATGACGGCCGTGGTGCGGCTCAACGGTCCCGGAGACGACATCGTCATCCGCAACAACGTCTTCGAGCACGTGCACATGCCGGTCCGGATGCAGCCGACCGAGCTGGACCAACGGATCGGCACGGTCCGGATTGCCGACAACGTCATGCGGGAGACCGACCACGGAGCGGTGATGGTCGGCGCCAGATTCGGCAACGGCGCCGAGACGCGGTTCGCCCCGCTCGAGCGGGTCGAGCTCCTCCGCAACAAGATGACGCGCATCGGTTGGCGGATCCTGAGCGGCGAGCACGGTCACGCCGTAGACCTCAACTTCCCCGTCACCAGCCATGTCGCCGGCAACTTCCTGCACCGAATCGCGGGTTGGGGGCTGTGCATCTTCGGCGGCAAGCCGAGCGGCGTCCAAGGCCCCGAAATCCCGTTCAACCGGCACCTGATGCACCACAACCGGGTGGAGGACGTGCTCGTCAAGAGCAACGACTGGGGCGGGATCGAAACCTGGCAGGGCGGGCCGCAGTACGTCTTCAACAACGTCGTCATCAACCCGATCGCGTTCAAGCACTGGGTCTGGCGCGAGGGCGACCCGACCAACATCGGCAGCTTCGGGCACGCGTACTACCTCGACGCCGGCTTCAAGCACTACTACTTCAACAACATCGCGGCGGGGAGAAACAACCAGCTCGGCACGCGGAGCGTGAACACGACCGCCCTCCAGAACATCATCAGCTTCGAGAACACGTTTTGGCACAACACGTTCTACAAGTTCGCCGAGGCGACGCGCCAGCAGGAGCCCAGCGCCGGGCGTTTCCGCTACTTCTCCAACGTCTTCGACGACGTGTCGCTGCTCGCGATGCGGCACGCCGATCCCCGCGACGTGCCCCCCGACCCCAATGCGAGCCACTACACCCAAGGCGGTCAGTTCGACTACCCCAGCCTCGCCTACCGCAACAACGTCTTCCACAACATCCGCGGACGTTTCGGGGTGTTCGAGGAGACGGGGTTCGTCTACAACACGCCCGAAGAGTTCGCGGCCGCGCTGAAGCGTCTGAACGCCAAGGCGGCCGAAGTCGGAACCACGGCCACCCGACCGCCTCTGGTGGATCCGGCCCGCCGAAACTTCCGGCCGGCTCCCGACAGCGCCGCTCTCGGCAAAGGAACGAAGGTCTTCGTGCCGTGGTCTCTCTACGGAGTCGCGGGCGAGTGGCACTTCACCCGGAACAATGCCGATCCGAGCGTGGTCATGGACGAGCACTGGTACATGACCTCGAACTACAACCTGCGCGAGCACTACAAGGACACGCCGCGGTATCCGCTCACGGCCCACGGAGTCGGGGCCGGCGACTACGTGGCGGGGACGCTGGAGGACTGGACGGCGGGTGCCCTGCGCCTGGACGGGCGGAGCCAGTACCTGTCGATCCCGGCATCGAGGCTCTCGCTTCCGCCGGTGGCGAGCGCCGCCCCGAAGACCACCGACGTCGAGTTCGGCCGAGTCACCGCCCCGGCGTTCGTCATCCCGGGGCGTCCGTTCGAGATCGTGGTGGAGTTGTCCCCCCAGCACGCCGCGTCCCAGGCTCGGGCCGATCTGCATTGGTTGCGGCGCGAAGGTTACGGCGGGTACATGTCGCACGGCGGTCCGGGCGAGCGGATCGGGGACCGACGATACCGATTTCGGGTCGAGCCGACCGCGCCAGGCGGGTTGGACCGGTACTCGATCTTGGTCTGGATCGGGCCGGACGGCACGCTGGAGAACGCCACCGCGCGGGCCAGTGTGGAAGTCCCCCGAGCCGACTTCCGAAACACGCTCAACCCCGAATTCGAACGCACCGTCGACATGGGGACCAACTCGTTCCTCATCGAAGCCGTGGTGCAGACGCGGGCGCTGGTCGGCACCCTGGTATCCAAGACCCAGGGCGGCACCGGCTATGCCGTGGACCTGGTCGAGGGGCGGCCCCGGGTGCGGGTGACGGCGGGCGGTCAGAGCTACACGCTGACTTCCCGGGCATCCATCGCGAACGGCGCCTGGCGGCACTTGGTGGTCGAGGTCGACCGGGAGCGGGGTGCCGTCATCTATGTGGACGGACGGCGCACCGCGGCCGACGTCTCCGGCGCGATGCCCCGCGTCTCCCTCGCCAACGGCGGCGACTTCTTCGTCGGCGGCGGGCCGGGGCTGCCGCACCTTGCGGGCGTGTTCGACTTCCTCCGCGTGAGCCGAGGGACCTTGGCCGACGCCCAGACCACGATCGAGGAACTGCACGCGTGGCAGTTCCGCGGACCCCATTTCTTCGACTTTGCCGGGACAAGCCGGGAAAGGGCGAACGCGGCCGGGGCCCTCGCCCGATAGGTCTCCGACAGGGGCGGGTCCGACCGCCCCTCTCTCTTCTCATGCGCCTGGTCGGTTCGCGCTCGGCCGAGTGGCGCGGGTTCGTCGAGCCTTTGGGTCCTTTGCTCGTGCCGTGCAGAAGTCCGTCGACGGGGCCGGTACGGGTATCAGCGGGCAACGTCCGGGCAAGGGGAGCCGAGAGTCGCCTCCGCGAGCCTGGCATGGTGCTCGGCTTGGGCGGCGTCCAGAGCGAACAGCCGTGCCGTGGCGCAGTTGGCGTGACCTTTTGCGAGGACGATCGAGACTCCGAGATCGCGGGGGTTGGGGTAGGCGTCCCTCGCCGGGATCCGGCGGACATGGCCATCGAGCATCGCGTAGTTTGCGCCGTCGCCGTGCCGCCACGGGCTCTCGCGGTGAAACACGGGTTGGGGAGCTACAAAGCGGTCGTAGTACCCGTCCAAGTTTGTCGGCAGGGCCAGCCGGGCGTCGGCGCCCGCGTCGCCCAAGAGGACGGTGCGGGCCAGGTTGGAGGCCTGGGAGTAGAAGACGTACCGCCACCGGTTGGGGCTATGGACGGTGTCGTAGAGAAGAACCTGGCTGATGCCGTAGCTCATGCCGTCGGCGGCGCTGTCGCTGTTGGGGCAACGCCAGGCGCCGGCGTAGGGGTTCCGGGTCCCCGAGTAGGGCGCGACCTTGAGACCCCATCTCTGTTGGGGTCCGTCGTCGCCCCAACTGTCCGCGGTTCCGATGCCGTTGCTCCTCCGGTACCAGTACTCGGACCAGGTGGGCAGGCCATCGTCGTGATCGTTTGCGTAGAGCAACGCGGCCGTCCCTATCTGGCGGAGGTTCGAGAGGCAGGCCGACTGCCGGGCCGCGGCCCGGACGCGCGAGAAGACCGAGAACAGGAATGCGGCGAGAATCGCGAGGATCGCGATGACGACGAGCAGTTCGACGAGGGTGAACGCGCGGTTTGGTTTCATGGCGCCTCCGTAGGGGCGGCGAGTCCGAGAAGAATGAGGAAGGCGACCGTTGCGGCGCTTCGGTCGAGGCCGCCGAGAAAGGTGGTGTCCACAAGCCCGGCCGCGAAGAGGCTGGCAAGCACGGCGGGCAGGAGGAAGGCGGCGTACCGGTCGCCAAAGAAGAGCGCCGGGTCGTCGCGACGTCGGCGCGCGATGCCGAGGGCGGCGGCGAGGGACCCGCCCAGGAGACCGAGGCCGACCAGTCCGTTGTCGATGGCCAGGCTGAGGACGACGTTCTTCGGGTCGGGCGGGGGTCCGCAGGTCCGGCGTGGGTTGCCGATGTCCTGGAGATGGCGTCCGTAGGCGTCGAAGCCGCCCCCCACGACCGGAGACCTGAGGAAGGCGTCCCACCCCAGTTGCCAGGCGGTCAGCCGGGCCGCCGTCGGCTTGTCGTTGGTTGGGGAGGTGATTTCGCCGCCGGTACGCGCGACCGCCGCTCCGACGACCCAACCAATGGCGAGGACAATCAGCACCCATCGCAGCCGCGGAGGCGCAGAAGGGGCCAAGATGACGAGCCCGGCTGCCGCTCCGAGCCAACCGGCCCGAGAAAACGTGAGTACCAGACATAGACCGCACAGTGCGGCGACACCGAACGCCCATAGCCGTCCGCGTCCGGTCAGGCGCATCCCCAAGGCGAGGAATGCGATCAGGCCGAGCAGGACGAGCGGATAGAGAAGGTTCGGGGATCCGTACACCGAACTCGCCCGCGGCCCGAAACCGGAGGTCGTGTACTGCTCCCAGCCGACTGCGTACGCGCCGAGACCCACGGCGCACTGCAGGACGAGAAGGGCGATAAAGGTGGGGAGGAGAACCTTCCGCCCCGGTTCGTCGATGGCGAGGGCCAGGTAGCCCAGCGCCCAGAGGCCCGCCATCACAAGACCGGCCAGGCTCTGGGCCAAAGCGACGTTGAGAAGGGCCAGGGCGGCGAGGCCGGCCGGCAGCGGTCGACGGAAGTCGCCCCGGCCGACGACGAGGGCGATCAGGGCGATCGCGGCGAGAGACACGGCGGCGATCCCAGCGGGCGGCAGAGGCCAGTAGAGAGGGCCGTCGAGGTACGTCTGGTAGAGAAGGCCAACCCCGGACAGAGGAAGGACCATCGGAAAGAGCATGTAGAGTGCGAACGCGATCCAGGCGAGGGTCGCGGCAGCGGCGAGCCGGGAGCCGGACCCGGTTGCCGGCGCGCGGGCCGTCACGGGCGCACCTCCAAAAGAATCCGGCCCTGCCAACGGTTTCGCAATCGACCGTACGTCCAGCGCACGGGATCGGAGCCGATCGCGGGATCGATCACGTCGACGCCGCGTTCGTGTGCGTCGAGCAGGGCGACGAAGTGGTTTCCGTCGACGTGCAAGATTCCGCGCGGCCGCAGACGCCGAAGGTCGGCCTCGGTCAAGGCGAAGCCTTCTAGCTCCAGTCCGAGTCGTTGGCCCACGGTTTTGAGCCCGAGAAAGGTGCTCAGCCGGCGCTCGCCCTCGAACACGCGCAGCGTGTCCGCCTCGGTCTGTCCAGGTCGAATCCTCGCGGCGAGGGCGGCCAGGGCGCGGGGGCCGCAACCATATTCCGGTGCGGGAGCGATGCTTGGGCCACATCCGGCGGCCACGGCTAGGACGGCGATTTGGATCGGGCGCGTTTCCATCTCAGAAAGGCGGCGACGCCGCCGAGAACCAGGGTGACGGAGGCGAGGAAGAAGAGCCACCCGGCGCGGTTCGTCGGCGGGGGCTGTTCGGGGTCGGGGTCGTTGACGCCGATCTTGCCTCGGGAGATCCACTCTCCGCCCTCCCCGACCACGAAACGCTCGTTCCGGATTTTGTCCTCGATCTGGGTTCCAGGCGGAAGCTCGGGGATCTCGAACGGGGTCAGGTCGGCGGTCGGCCGGATGTCGTCGAGGGTCATGTCGGTCCGTCGCACCAGGGTCCACCGGCCCTTGTCGAGGATGTGCCACTCGCTGGTTCCTCGGCGGGGGATGAAGTGCGGTCCGACCTCGGCCAGCTCCTCGGTGCGGATCACGACGCGGTCCTGCCCGCGGTTGGTCAGGAGGGCGGTCTCGACGGCGACGCGGTGGCGGGGCGACCAGCGGACGACGGCGGTGCTGCCTTCGGGGTAGTCGATCTCGAA
>JBDNCL010000173.1:0-6089 GCA_046719655.1 Fimbriimonadaceae bacterium | reverse complement strand
GTAGGCGACCGGCAGGCGGCCGGCGGCGTAAGCCCAGGCCAAGACCAGGGGTACGGCCGCAAACGGCACCAGCTGCATGGGCGTGCCGACGAGGATCAAGCCGGCCGCCAGCCAGGCCAGCCAACGTCCGGTCAGAGGCAAGACGAACATGAACGTGATCGGCGTGTTCGGGTTCCGAGTTCCCCACACGACGGTCACGGCCGAGAGGGGGATCCACGGGCCCAGAATCGTCGCCTGGCCCCCCACCAAAAAGGCCCCCACCAGCATCATCGCCGCGGGCAGCAGGGTGAACAGGATCCAGAAGATGCCGAAGCTCCGGCTCCCGATGTCCCGCTCGACCGATGCGCCGATCCCCCAAAGCCACAGACCGGCGAAGACGATGCTGAGGAGACCGAACGGAGTCAGGCTTGCGGCGAGAGGATAGGTCACGAACGTCCACGGTTCGGACAGAGCGGTCAGCGGATTGAAGGCGAGCAACCCGGCCAAGGGTGTTCGGAACGCGATCCACTGGACGACGAAAGCGACCGCCAGAACGACCACGATTCCGACCGACACCGGGGCCCCGAGTTGGTACGCCTTCCGCTGAAAATCGCCGAACACGCTCATGGCTATAGTTGATTATGGCGATTCGATTCGGAATGTTCGTTCGAATCGACGAACGCCAGCCGAAACGCCCTTCTGCCGGGGCTTGTGCGGTCGGAAGCTCCACAACGGCGCAACGCGTGGCGGGCCCCGTTCCGTCTCCCGTTTCGGGGGCAGGAGATGAATCTTTATTACGTGATCGGCGAGGACGGGGGCCGGTATGGCCCGGCCGACCTCGACCTGCTGATCGAGTGGGCCCAGGAGGGCCGCCTCGCGCCCGATACCGCCCTGCAAGACGAGATCACCGGCGCGATCACGCTGGCGGGCGAGATCCCCGAACTCGGACTCGGCATATTCTTCCCCGATTCGCCGGACGAGGACACCGACGAGCCGTCGGAACCGGACACCGAGTACCGAGTCCGGACCGACGACCCGCCTCCTCCCGCCGAACCCAGGGCACGCCCGGGAGCCCCTCTCGAAACCGGCCCGGTTTGGCCCGGAGTCCCCGTGCCGGAGTCGTCCCCGGTCGCCGGTCGCCAACCTCCGATCGCAAGGCGGCCCGAGTTCGAGGGGGCTTCTCGGTCGGGTTTTGGAGGCCCGGGCGCACCGGGATACCTCCCGCCCGGACCGCCGATCCCCGGCGCGGCGGGCGACCCGACGCCGGCCTCCGGGGACTCTCGAACCGAGGTCGTCCTCGCCTGGTTGTTCGGCATCCTCGGCTTGTTTTGTTGCGTCGGGTTCTCGATCGCCGGGATCGTTCTGGCCGCCGTCGCCAGAAAGAAGGGACAACCGGGCGCCAACTTGGCCATGATCGTGTGCATCGCGACGACCGTGATCAGCGTGGTCGGCGTCTGCGGGGCGATGCGTCTGGATTTCTAGCTCCGGTCCCGACAAACCGGGTCGAAGTCGGCGAAACCGGGCGGACAATAAGGGTCATGTTGGCGGCCGTTCTTCCCGCGTTCTGGAGCCTGGCCGTTCTGCCGGGAACCTTGACCGTCGCTTCGGTCGAACGATACGCCGTTCCCGACGCGGGAGCGGTCGCGATGCACGCCGGCGGCGGGAAGGGGCACGCCGAGTCTCGGGCGGGCGAGGCGGACCGGCGGGAGATTCTCGACGGCGTCCGCGAGATCGCCGCTCCCGGCATTCCCGGAACGATCGGCGTCTTCGGGCCGCGCGCGTTCCCCCTCGTCGTCGGCCGCATCGGCGATGTGCGCTCGCCGGTCGCCGCCGCCAGTTCTCTGGAACGAGGCCGGATCGTCCTGCTCGGCCACGACGGCTTCTTCGGGTCCGCGGCCCTCGACACGGCCGACACGGGCCGCTTCATCCGCCAGGCCCTCCGCTGGTCGACGCGGGGCAAGGCCGGCATTCGGGTCGGGGTGATCGGCGCCCCCGAGATCGTCTCCTTCCTCGTTCGGAACCAGATCGAAGCCGAGGCGATCGGCACGTTCGACGACCCGAGCCCCTACGACGCCGTCTTCATCACCCATCCGGACCTCTCCGACAACGAGGTCGAACGACTGCGCACGTTCGTGCGACGCGGAGGGGCCCTCCTCTCGGCGAGCACGCCGTGGGGTTGGCAGACGATCACCCGCCGCGGGTTGCCGGTTCACCCGATCAATCGAGTGGTTGCCGGCGCCGGCCTGATGTTCACGGACGGCATGCTGGACCGAACCTCGGCCGCCGGTTTCGACGCGACCGCCGATATCCCCGAGCTGGTCGACGCCGGAGTCGCCCTCGAGCGCTTGGCCCAGCCGCGAACGCGCCAAGCTCTGAGCCCGGACGAAGTCGCTCAGGCGGTGGCGTCCGTGCTCCAAGTCGGCGTCAACCTGCCCGCCGACGACTCTGAGTTCCGACCGAGGCTCGAGAGGATCCGCCGCCAGCTGACCGCGGACGCTACGGTCTCGGAGCGGAACCCCGTCACCCTGTCCGACCCGATCCGGCGCATCGCGCTCGCGCTCGACACGGTCGATGCCCAGCGAGCTCCGGCCTCCGAGGTCGGGGCCCACCCTTCGGCCGGGTACTTCCCGGGGTCGGTGCCGGAGGATGCCCGACCGGTCGTTCGCCAAATCGCCATTCCGCCCGGGCGAACGGGGTGGCAATCGCTCGGCCTGTATGCCGCTCCGGGCCAGGCGGTCAAGGTGCGCGTCCCGTCCGAATGGGTCGGCAAAGGGTACGCCGTTCGGATCGGCGCCCACACCGACGAGCTCTGGGGTCTTCGGGAGTGGAAGCGGGCGCCCGCCGTCGCCCGCCGCTTCCCGATCGAATCGGCCGAGACGCTCGCCGCCAACGCATTCGGGGGACTCGTGTACCTCGAGGTTCCGGAGGGGGCCGGCAGGCCGGGCGGTTCAGTCTCGGTGGAGGGCGCCTTCGAGTCGCCCCTCTTCGAACTCGGCAAGACGGATCCCGACGATTGGCGGGCCCGCATTCGGCACCTTCCCGGACCTTGGGCCGAGCTGGCGACCGACAAGGTCGTCGTCACGGTGCCGTCGTCCGTCGTCCGCGAACTGGACGACCCCGTCGCGCTGATGGAGTTTTGGGACCGGGTTCTGGACGCGTGCGCGGACCTCGCCGCGTGGCCGCGCGAGCGATCGAAGGCCGAGCGGATGGTCGCCGACGTGCAGATCTCGGCCGGCTACATGCACGCCGGATACCCGATCATGACCCACCTCGACGCCGCATCCTTGGTCGTCGACCTCGACCGACTCCGTTCCGAGGGCAGCTGGGGCCACTTCCACGAATTGGGGCACAACCACCAGCACGCCGACTGGACGTTCGACGGCACGGTGGAAGTGACGGTGAACCTCTTCTCGATGTACATCACGGAATCGGTGAGAGGAAAGCCGTTCGATTCCGGACATCCCGCGATTCGAGACCGCAATCAGCGGATGGAGCGGGTGCGCCGGTTCATCGAATCGGGCGCGCCGTTTGCCCAGTGGCAGTCCGACCCGTTTCTCGCCCTGACCATGTACATCCAGATCGTCGAGGAGTTCGGCTGGGACGCGATCAAGGGAACCATCGCCGAGTACCGCGGGTTGCCTGCGGCCGAGCGGCCGAGGACGGACGCTGAAAAGCGCGACCAGTGGATGGTCCGTCTTTCCCGGCGCGTCGGCCGCAACCTCGGGCCGTTCTTCGAAAAGTGGGGCGTGCCCACCAGCTTGAGAGCGCGCGACAGTCTGGCCGACCTCCCGGCATGGATGCCGGCCGAACTCGTCGGGTTGGGACGGTGATCCCGAACCGACTCTAGATCACGGGCTTGCGCGACAGCTCGGTCCGGGCGCGATGGCTGACCGGCTTGACGGTGGCGACATTGTCCGGCTCGTAGTCGAGGAGCTTCAGCCAGTCTTCCTGGGTGTCCGTTTTCGGGAAGATCTCGTTCTCCTTGTACTCGGCTTCGGTGGCGGCCTGAAGATCCTCGATCGACACGCCGTGCTCGACCGACTCATCCTGAATCGACCGCTTGATGGCGTAGTCCTTAGCCCGGTCGACGATCGACTTGAGCAAGGCGCCGCTCACGAGATCGTGCCAGTAGAGCGTTTCGGTCTGACCGTTTCGGAGGAACACGCGCAGGAACTCGGTGGACTTGTTCTCTCGCCACACGAAGTCGGTCGTCCGCTCCACGAGTTCGGCGCGGGCGCACGCCGCGTCGCCGCCATGCTTGGCCAGCAGCTCGGGATCGATGGGCAGGCGGTCGTGGAGGTAGATGCTCAGGATCTGGCGGGCGGCGGCACGGTCCGGCCGGTTGACCTTGACCTTGCGGTTGATGCGTTCGGGCCGCAAGACGGCGGGGTCGATGTAGTCGGGGCGGTTCGAAGTCAGCATCAGCACGACGTTGTCGAGGGCGACGAGGCCGTCGAGCTCGGCGCAGAATTGGGGCACGACCGTGTTGCTGATGTTCAGCCACCGCCCGCTGGAGCGGGTCCGCAGGACCGACTCCGCCTCGTCCATGAAGATGAAGACGAGACGCCCCTCCTTGGCCTTCGAACGGGCGACCTCGAAGATCTCGCGCACCATCCTCTCCGTCTCGCCGAGCCACATGTTGAGGATCTTCGGCCCGCTGATGTACATGAACACGTGCTTCACCTCGTGCCCGACTCGCTTCGAGTACTCGTGGGTGAGGTTGTAGGCGGTCGCCTTGCCGATCAACGTCTTGCCGCAGCCGGGAGGCCCGTAGAGCAGCACCCCCTTGATCGGCTTCTGATCGAAACGCCGATAGACGTCGGGGTAGAGAAGAGGGTGCTCGATCGTGTCCCGGATGAGCTGGATGGCGTGCTCCTGGCCGCCGACCGCTTCCCAGGGAATCTCGGGAACCTCCTCGATGAACAGCTCCTTGGTCTCCTTTTTCGGGAAGTGCTCGACCGCGACCCGGCTCGACGCGTCGAGACGGATCTCGTCTCCGGCCTCGATCGCCGCGCCCGACAAGACCATCGACCGCCCGACGAAGCGAGACGTCGAGCCGGGAGTGTCCCCTCCGACCCGCAGGCGTCCGTCCGCCAGCACCTCGGAGACCTTGACGATCGCGCCCTGGTCGGTGTCCGGGACGAGGCCGACGACTGAGTAGCCCTCGTTCAGCCGCACCCGGGCGCCCGTCTGAAGGGAATCGAGATCGATCTTCGGATCGACGTTCACGACGTACTCCGTGTCGCCGAGCGCCACCAGAGCCTGCCCCTCGTCCTCGAGCCGCATCAGAAACACCCCGATGCGGTTGGCGGGCGCCGTCAGCTTGTTGTACGCCTCTTCGTACTCGCTCAGCGTCTCTTCGATCTGAGCTCGTTCCCGCCGCCCGGTCTCGATCTCCGCCTCGAGAGCGGCGAGGTAGTTGTGGAGGCGCTGATCGTCGGGCGGCGCGCTGCGCCGAATGCGCTCGATGATCTCTTGGGCGCGCGAGGTGTCTTCGACGGCCATATATGCAGTCTACGTCTGGTTGCCGACCGGATTCTCGGACATCGGACGACCGGGCCGCCAGACCGGCGATCGTCCCACCCGCGGGCGGCCTCGGCGGGCAGTCTCTCGGGTACGGACTCGACAACGGAGATCGTCCCACCCGCGGGTGTTCTGGGCCCGGTCAGCGCTCGTGCGGAGAGGACTCGTCCGTCGCGTTCTGCTCGGCGTACTTGGCCAGATCTTCCGGGCTGACCACGGCCACGTTGGGCGCCGCCAGACGAACGAAGGTTTCGAAGCTCACCTCGCCGACCTCGCCGGTCGCCCTCAGCTCGTCGTACATCGCGCGCAGCACGCGGGTCTGGGACGGCAGCTCGGGAAAGGCGTCGACCCAGATTCCGGCCGTACCCTCCCGGCTCTTGAAGGCGACGGCGGCGACGAAGGGCGTCGCCGGGAACTCCTCTTGCCCGCCTTCGGTCATCCAGCGGCCGTACTCGACCTCGAGTCCGGCGCCGATCAGGGCCGCCTTGGTGTCCTCCAGAGGCCGACGGCTCCGGGCGAGAACGACGGTGCCGGACTTCGGGTCGCCGGCGGTCGCCACCGAACCCGGCCCACACGCGCAGACATAC
>JBDNCL010000172.1:0-6186 GCA_046719655.1 Fimbriimonadaceae bacterium | reverse complement strand
GCGTCGGTCAGTCCGGTTGCCCCCACGACCGGGGCGATGCCCGACTGGAGCGCGTGCCGGGCATGGGCGGCCGCGGCCGACCCGTGGGTGAAGTCGACAAGAACGTCGGGTTGGGTGCGGGCCGCTTCGGCAGTCCACTCGGCCGCGATGGCGACGCCGTCCGACGGCGCGCCGACCACGGAGTCGACCGACTCGCCGACTCTCTCCCGGTCGACGGCGGCGACGAGCTGGAGATCGGACGCCGCCAGAATCGCGCGGATCGTTTCTCGTCCCATCCTGCCGGCGGCCCCGGTTACGGCGACGCGTAGGGTGCTGCCCTGGTCCATGTTCGCCAGTCTAGAGCAAGCGGGGGACGGCGGACACCCTTTCGGGACCGCCGGTCAAGGGATTCGCACCAGGGTCAGACCGCCCATCTCGAGCCGAATCGGCAGGCCCCCTTCGTCGAGCAGGACCCGACCCTCCTCGACCGACAGTTCGTGGGCCGGAACCGGGCGGTCGCCCAGGCGAGCCTGAGTCGCCCGGACGTACCGTATCCGACGGATCCGCCATTCCAGCGTGCTCAGCTCGAAGCTGTAGAACTCGGCCGTGTCGCCCGGCTTCGGCCGGTCTCGGACAAACCAGAACTCGCTCTGGTTTTCGCGGGGGGCGCCCGGTGCGAGCGGCACGCGGCGCGTGGTCCGGTTGCCGCCCTGTTCGACGACGACGTCGGCCGCTTCGGCCGAGAGGTCGGCGATGATCCGGCGGGTGGTGCCCGGTTGGTCCCCGACCGTCTCTTGGAACACGCGGACCGCCTCGCCCCGGGCGTTGTAGCGGGTCTCCTGGCGGATCCTCGCCTTCCGTTCTCCAACCTCCAGCTCCATCGAAATCTGCACGAGCTTCCCGCCCTCGGGCAGCAGTTTCTGGCTGAAGCGGGCTGTACCGACCCGATTCGCGCCCTGGTGGACCGCCAGCTGAACTTGGCTGTGCCCGAGGGTAGCGGCCGCGAGCCAGAGGACGACTCCGAACAGACGTTTGGACATGACTTTACGGTTAAGACGGACCGGCCGCCCGTTCGGACCGGTTTTCTCGAGCCGTCGACGGCGGCCCGGAGGCGGGCTCGTCGGGAATCCGACCCTTGGGAGGATTCAGGACGCGCAGAACCGCGACCACGCTCGAGTAGTCGTCCGTCCAGACCCGCAGGTCGTCGCGGACGCGCAGCCTCAGCCAGTTTTCCATGGTGGCGAGCGGTCCCAGGTCGGCTTCGGTGCGGGCCAGCGCGACCCACTGGGACATGGTGCGGCCCGGGATGATCGGGCTGCCGAAGTCGGTGCGGATCCGAGCCGCCAGTCCGGCATCTCGGGCGAGGCCCCCGACGACGGGTTCGAGATCGAGGAATCGGTTTCCGATGTGCATGACCATGATGCCGCCCGGACGGAGGCGCGACAGGTACACGGCGAACGCTTCGCGGGTCAGCAGGTGTACGGGGACGGTGGCCGAACTGTACGCGGCCAAGACGAGAAGGTCGTAGGTGCGGTCCGTGTTTTGGAGGCTGAATCGGGCGTCGCCGAGCACGATCTGGTG
Source organism: Fimbriimonadaceae bacterium (assembly GCA_046719655.1). Taxonomy (GTDB): domain Bacteria; phylum Armatimonadota; class Fimbriimonadia; order Fimbriimonadales; family Fimbriimonadaceae; genus JBDNCL01. Next base: position 4,626 of record JBDNCL010000172.1, on the reverse strand, counting down.
TGGGGCCTTCATGTCGTGCAGGTAGGTGAACAGCTTCGGGTTTTCGGCAATTCGCCGGACGGCCGGGTCGATCTCATAGAACGTCCAGTGCTGTCCGGGTTTGGCGTAGGCCGCGACCGATCCGGCTCCGAGACCGACGACCCCCACCCGCGACCCGGGCGGGAACTCCCGCGACCGGAACAGGTCGCCGATCGGGCCGTCGGGATGGTAGTACGCGAAGGCGGTCGTCCGGAGAGCGGGGTCGAGCGACTGCATGCCGTGGATCGTGGTGCCGTGGATGAAGTGCCGCTCCTTTTTGGACTCCCAGTCCACCACCCGGACCGAGCCGAAGAAGTCGCGGTTGAAGTAGACCGCGTTCTGGACCAGGCTCCCGGCAAAGAGGGCGGCCAGCACGAGAGCCGCGCCTCCGTAGGCCATCCGCAGAGGGCGTCGAAGGAAGATCAGGCAGAGGGCCCCGGGCACGGCGAGCGGAAACCACGCCGAATATGCGGTCCGCCAGTCCAACTCGACGTACTGCAGCCGATACAGTCCGAGGGCGGCCGCCAGAACGGCTAGACCGAACGCCAGGTCCATCCACCGCGTCCTCCGGGTGACGGGGCCGTCGCCGGTCCGCTTGAGTACGCCGGGCATCAGGGCGAGACACAGGACCATGGCGATCGCGTATTCCAAAACCTGGTTGAAGAGGATCGGGGCGAGGATGCCGCAGAACAGCCCGCCGAGGACGCCGCCGAGCGAGATGAGCAGGAAGTATTCGGTCAGGTGCTCGGGCGCGGGTCGGTCGTCGGCAAGCTCCTGGTGGCACGCCAGAGAACCGAGGAAGAAGGACGACAGCCCGAGGACGAGCAGAAGCCACTGGGGCTGCATGATCGGCGCCATCATCGCGACGATGGTGGCGAGCACGACGGGCGGCACCACCCAAGCCAGCAGACCCTGCGGCACGAGCCGACGGCGGGCGAACGCCAAGATGAACGTCAGCAGGTACAGCGCGAGCGGGATCGCCCACAGCAGGGGGATGGAGGCCACGTCGGTGGACAGATACGTCGTGACGCCCATCATGAAGCTGACCGGAACGAAGGCCAGCAGCACCCATCGGGCCTTGCGCCGGCGGGTGGGGGCCGGCGAGGCGGACTCCGCCTCATCGGCGCCGGCTCCGGCGTTCTTTGCCCGCCAGACGGCGGTTGCGGCCAGCGCGAACAGGCCGATCATCAGAACGTACCCGCCCGTCCAGAGCCAGGTCTGTTGGCGCAGGGTCAAGTTCGGCTCCAGTCCCAGGGGGTAGGCGAGCAGGGCGGCCATGCTCCCGACGTTCGACGCCGCGTAGAGGAAGTAGGGGTCCGAAGCGTTGGGGTGGTCCAGGCGGCTGAACCAACGCTGAAGCAGGGGGCTCCCGGCGGAGACGACGAAGAACGGCAGTCCGACCGACAGGACCATGGTCAGGAGCAGCCAGACGACGGGCGACGAATCGGTCGGCGGAGAAGACAGCTGCCGAACCGAGATCGGCATCACGACCAGCGGCAGCAGCATGATCCCCAGGTGCCACTTCGTCTGACGCACCGCTCCGAGCTTTCGGATCGAATAGTGGGCGTAGGCGTACCCGGCCAACAGCACCGCCTGGTAGAAGACGAGGGCCGTGTTCCAGACCGAGGGCGAGCCCCCGAGAACGGGCAGCACCAGCCGCGTGAACATCGGCTGAATGAGGAACAGGAGCGACGCCGAAACGAAGATCGCGAAGGTGTAGAGCGCAACGATCATCCTGGGAAGATCACCTGCCCGCAAGCATAGCCGTTTCGACCGAGGCGGTTTCGGGCGGGGTATCTTTCCGTTGGCGATCGGGCCGCACGACTCGCTCCGGTCTCCGTTTGGCATGACCCTGGGACCCCAACTTCGCCCGGCCGGCAAGACCCGCGTGGTCTTCGAGGGTCGGAAGCTCCTCTTCTTCGCTGGTACCGACTACCACCGCCTGTCGCGGCACCCGGAACTTCTCGCCGCCGCCAAGGAGGCGATGGACGACTTCGGCCTGACGGCGTCCGGTTCGCGCGCCACCACGGCCAACCACCCCCTTCTCGGGCAGCTGGAACAGGCCCTGACCGAGTTTCTGGGCTCGGAGTCGGTTCTTCTCACCCCCAACGGCTACCTGGCGCCGACCGTCCTTCTTCAGGGCAACGCGGACCGTTTCGCCGCCGCGTACCTCGACGAGAGGGCTCATCCGGCCCTTTGGGACGCGGCGGCCGCCTCCGGGCTGCCGGCCCACCCCTTCCCCCACGCCGACGCCGGGGCCTTGGCCGACAGAGTGGGGAAGACGCTTCCGCCGGGCGGTCGACCCGTCGTCGTGACCGACGCCGTGTTTGCCGCCCTCGGCGACCCCGCTCCCGTCCTCGAACTGCTGGAAGTTTCCGACCGTTTCGGCGGTCAGCTCGTGCTGGACGAGGCTCACGCCGTCGCCGTTCTCGGACCCAGCGGCAAAGGTCTCGCCGAGCACCTCGGCGTGCCGCTCCATCGGGTGTGGCGCACCGGGACGCTGGGCAAGGGCTTCGGCGCCGCCGGCGGTTTCGTCGCCGCCGACGCCGCGACCGTCTCCGACTGCGTCGCCAAGAGCCGCGCCTTCGTGGGAGCCTCCCCCCTCGCTCTGCCGATCGCCGCCGCCGCTCTGGCGGGAGTTCGACTCCTGACCCGGGACCGTACCCTCATCGAGTCGCTGCAGACCAAGGCGCTTGGCTTCAAGCAGGTTTTGCGGGAGATGGGGGTCGATCAGGTCGATCTTCCCATGCCGATCGCGGCCCTGACGCTCGGCGACCCGGAGCGCAACCGATCGCTTTCGGACACGCTTCTCGAATGGGGGATCTACCCGCCGTTCATCGACTATCCGGGCAGTCTTCCCGGCGGGCAGTTCCGCTTCGCGATCGCCAGCGCCCACTCCGACATGGAGATCGACGCCCTCGTCGAGGCGTTGCGGGACGGTCTCGACCGGTTCGCCTGACGGCAAGCGGAATCCGTTCGCGGTCCGGGCCCGTTTCGGTCTAGAGTAACGCCATGGAAGGCGCACACTTCGGCATCGTCGGCTTGGGCCGGATCGGCGGCCGCCTCGGACTCCAGGCCCTGGCCAAGGGCTATCGGGTGGCGGGTCACGACCTCTCCGGTCCGAGCGAAGAGCTTGCGGCGGCCGGGCTGCTGGCGGCCGACTCCCTGTCCGACCTCGTGTCGAAACTCGCCCGCCCCCGGATCGTGTTTCTGTACGTGCACGCCGGTCCGACCGTCGATTCGGTTGCCGAAGAACTCGTTCCTCTTCTCGAGCCTGGGGACATCGTCGCGGACGGCGGCAACTCGTATTGGGGGGACTCCAGGCGCCGAGCCCAGAGACTCGCCCCGACCGGGATTCGTTGGGTCGACCTCGGAACGAGCGGGGGCCTGAGGGCGCGCGGAACGGCGCCTGCTTCATGCTCGGCGGCGACCCGGAGGCGGCCCGGGTGTTAGAGCCCATCCTGACGAGACTGGCCGTTCCCGGCGGCTACGTCTATGCGGGTCCGAGCGGGTCGGGCCACTTTGTGAAGCTCGTCCACAACGGGATCGAATTCGGGATGCTTCAGGCGATCGGGGAAGGGGTCGACCTGCTGGAGCGATTCGACGATCCGCTGCCGGTGGCGGACGTGCTCGCGTGCTGGCGCAACGGGAGCGTGATCCGGTCGTGGCTCGTCGACCTCATGCACAAGGCGTACGCCGATCGTGAGGGGATGGGCGACGTTCCCGGCTTCGTCGAAGACACGGGCGAGGTCAACTGGCTCGTGGGCGACGCCATCCGGATGGAGGTGCCGATTCCCGTCATCGCCCAATCCGTGATGCAGCTGTTCGCGTCCCGAGACGACGACCGCCGTTGGGCGCGGGCCGTCGCCCTGATGCGACAGGGCTTTGGCGGACACCCTCTCGGCCCCGAACCGGAGCTCCGGCGCGAGCGCCAGATCGGTCGGATCGGCGACATCTGGCGCCCGACATCGGAGGACTGAGGCTCATCGGCAGCGGATCGTGACCTCGACCGGGCCCGGCAAACCGATCTCGAAATCGACGTAGGCCGATCCGCCGACCGTGCTTTCGGCGAAGGCCACCGGCAGGCCGTCGACGAGAACGGACTCGGCGCGCCTCTCGGCCGGCATCAGGACGTGGCACGTCGCCCGGTCTCCGCTTCCGGTCACGGTCAGAGCCATTTGCCCGCCGTCTCGGCGGCAGGCGTAGCGGTAGGCGACGTACCCGTTCGAGGCCGGATAGACCACGGTCACCTCGGCCGCGCCGACCCCGGCCGAGGCCCATCTCGGCGCGATTCGAACGTGTCGGTACCGGGTGGCCTGGTCCGTCACGCCCGCGAGTCCTTCGATCAGGGCGTAGACGACGGCGGCCGCCCCCCAGTTGTCGGGAATCCCGAAGCTGACCGGAGACGGCTCGAGGTAGCCGGGGTCGGGAGACGCGGTGGCGGCGAGCACGAACCAGTGGGCGCCGTCGGGCGAAGCTTCGAACCGGACCCGCTTCGGCTCGCGGTCGGGGTGCGGGTTCGCGAATGTGGCGACCGCGGCCGTCACGAAGGGGCAATGGGGGTTGGCTCCGTTCCAGCCGATGTCGAGCCGACGGCGGCCGGGCGTC
>JBDNCL010000171.1:0-6246 GCA_046719655.1 Fimbriimonadaceae bacterium | reverse complement strand
TGGTATCGGCACCGCAGCGAGTTCGCGACGCCGGGGCCCTCGCAGACGATGTTGCCGCGGTGGGTGCAGACGTTGGACAGGCAACGAATCTGGTCGTCTTGGCCGCGGACGATCAGAAGCGGCTCGTCGAGCATGCCGGGCAGAAGCGTGAACGGCAACAGGCTGCCGGGCGCCTTCAGAGAGTCGGTGTCGGCAACGAGCTGCCAGCTCCGGACGAAAACCTTTTCCCGAGCAGCCGCAAACGCTTCGGGGTCTCGATAGAAGGCGGCCGGCGGCGTGGACGCCTTTTCGATGGCGGGGTCGATCTCGAACACGGCTCTTCCATTTTGGGACCGATCCGGTCGTCGGCCGCCTCGGATCTTGGGCCGATCTGTGGAAAAGTCGTCGGTTGACAATCGAGGCCCCTCCCCTACTATATAGTAGACAGAAATCTACTTTTCGGGGTGAACACACTGATGAATGCCGAGGACCTGAAGTTCGTTTCGGACGCGCTTCTTGCGATGTGCGAACGGAGCGACGAACGGCCCTTCTTTTCCGACGATGCGATGCGTCTCAAGCTGAAGAACGCCCACCGGCGGGAACCTCTGTTCGGGCACCTCCTCCGGGCTCGAGGGAGCGACCCGCTCCTGCAGTCGGAGTGCCACGACGTTTTCGAGAGGGCCGGCCTGACCGAAAGGCAGCGCGACGTGCTGCTCAAGCGTCTCGACGGCTGGACCTTCGAGGAGATCGGGCGTCAGGCGGGCCACACCAAGCAGGGGTCTCAGAGCATTTTTGTCCAGGCGATCAAGAAATTGGCCCGGTCTTTCGACGTCTATCCCTTCCGAGGGCTCAGCGAAGTGTATCGGCGAGAGACGCGCCGAGGGGTCCGGAAACGGGCGTCTGGTAAACTCTTAAGTCCGTCGATGCGGGCGCGCGCGGCCTCGCACTCGAGTTCGGTCTGAGGGCTTCTGGGCCTCGCCGGGAGCGGACGCGCGGGATTCGATGGAGGAGAATGCGGCCATGGTGACCTGCAGGCATTGCGAGACGGCGAACGGGCTCGATGCTCGGTTCTGCAAGAATTGCGGGGCCGAGATCGAGAAGGACCGGATCGATGAGGCGAGGGCCGAAGTGGATCGGCTCGTCTCGGAGGGTTTTCGGCTCTTTCAGGAGGGCCGGGTCGAGGAGGCCCGCCTTGTGGCCGAGAAGACCACCGAGGACGACCCGACGTCGATCAACGCCCTGACCTTGATGGGGATGTGCCTGGAGCGTGAAGGCGATCTGGTCGAGGCTCTCAAGTGCTACGAGCGGATCGCCGAAAGGAATCCGGATTCCGCCCTGGACAAGATCAAGGTCACCCAGCTGCGGAACAAGATCACCGCCGTCGCGGTCGGCGAGGAGCAGTCCGCCCGCAAGCGGGCGTACATCGGGGCCGCCGCCGCGTTCGTTCTCGTCGCCGGACTGGGGGCGGCGGTGGCGGGCATCGCCGGTCTGAGTCGGTCGGGCGGCGACCCGGTCGCGCGGGTCGGAACCCCCGCCCAGATCGAGACCGCCGGTCCGGCGGCGTTCCCTGGTTCGGCGGCCACCGACCCGCCGAACCAAACCGCCCCTCCCGCCGAGGCGCCGGCCGAAACAGGACCCGGTCGGGCTGACGGCCCGCAGCCCGGTCCGGACGACGTGGCCCCGTTGGGTCAAGCCGTCCAGGTCCCGCGACCGAACACGGTCCGACCGATGGGGAACATCCGGCCGTTGCCGGCGCCGACCGGCCCGATCCCGCCCATGATTCCGCCGGCGCCGACCGGCTGGGGCACCATCCAGACCTCGCCGATGGGCGGCCAGGAATCCCCGCCGTCGAATCCGGTGGCCGGTCAGCCGGCCCCTCGCCCGGCCGACGATGTCGACCCCGTCATCGTGGGGCCCGGAACGGTCGCGTCGGGTTCGAACCGGCCGACCGCCCCCGCCCAGGACGACGGTCTCATCGAAATCAACGTCCGCCGAGGGGAGCGCCCTCTCGGCGGCTCCCAGCCGATTCCCGATCCCGATCGAGCCGAATCGTATCTGCGGTCGGCCCGTCAGAGCTTCCTTCTCGGCGAATTCGACCGGGCCGCCCGCAGCTACGAGCAGGCCCTGCGTGCGGGCGCCGACCCGGCCACCGTCAACCAACGTCTGGGGCAGGTCTACGCCAACATGAACCGCCGCGAAGACGCGATCCGAGCGTACGAACGGGCGATCAGCTCCTTCGAAGCCAGCCTTCGCAGCGGAACCGGGGATCGGGCGCGGATCGAGTCCAGCCTCGAGGCGGCCCGTCAGGCGGTCCGCAATCTGAGGGGCCAGTAGCCGCATGCGCGCTCTCGGCGCTCTCCTGACCCTGTCCCTTCTCCAACTCGGTTGGACCGTTCCGTCGGTTCTGATCGTTCAGGACCGCCTCTCGCCCGTCGGCGGTACGGACCGGAACGTCATGCTCGATCAGGCCCTGGCCGAATCCATCGACCGCGACGGCCGCCTCGCGCCGATCGTCTGGAGCCTGAGCGACCCCGTTTTTCGGGACGCCGTGGACCGAGGGCGGTTGCGCGAAGCCCCCGACCAGCCGAACTTCGACCAGGCGGCCCGGGCCATGGGGCCCCTGGGGGCCGAGTATCTGCTCGTGGTGACGGCCGAGCTGATCGGGAACTCGGTCGAGGCGGAGGCGAAACTTTTCCGAGGGCGCCGGCAGATCTGGACCGACAAGCAGCAGTTCGCCGCGTTTACCGGCGGTCGGATCGACCTCCCCAACACGAGCCGTTCGTTGGCGGCCACTTGGGTCCGCCTGATGGGAGAAGGCCCTCTCCGGTCCTTGACGCCTCGACCCAAACCCCCGGCCCCCGCGCTCGACCCGGGTTCGTCCCCGGTGGTGCCCGACCCCGACGTCGCCCCTTCTGTTCGGCCGCCGCTCGCGCCCGACCCGGAGCCGCCCCCTTCGCCGGCCGGGTCCGGTTCTCCCCCGCGGAGCGAGGCGACCGCGGCGCTGCTGGCGGAAGCGATGCGGCTGATGGGGGCGCGACAGTTCCACCAGGCCATCTTCCTTCTGCGGGACGGCGTCGACCAAGCCCCCTTGGATCCCGAGCGACGTCGCGCCCTGATCTTGGCCCTGCTTCGTTCGGGTGATCCGGAGTCGTCGGCCGGCGAGGCCCGTCGGGCGAGTGAACTCTTCCCAAACCGGGTCGAGTTTCGAGTCCTGGCCGCCCGGGCGTGGCTGGCGGCCGGCAATCCCGACGAGGCGTCGGCCGACCTCAACGAAGCCCTCGTGCGCGACCCCGAGGCGGCCGAAACCCGCTTCCTCATGGGCGAGATGCAGCTGCTCCGGCTGCGGGTGCCCCTGGCTCTGGAGCACTTGAACGCCTCGCTCGAGCGTCTCCCTACGGCCGACGCCTACCACCGCCTCGCCATCGCCCATGCCGTGCTGGGAGACTTTCCGGCCATGGAGGCGAACCTGACGTCGGCCGACCGGGCTGCCAGCGAGGACCGCGATCCGTCGGCCGATGTCGAGCGGCACCGATTCCTGGCCCGGATGACGGATTCGGCCGCCGCGACCCTGGCCACCCAGATTCGGGACTGGATCACCCGGATCCGACCCCGGCCCCGCGACCCGGTCCTCGCAGCGGAGCGGGACGACTTCGACAAGGTCCTGGTCGGATTGGTTCGGTTTTCGGAAAGGGTGGCCGTACCGACGGCCCATCAAGAATCCCACCGGACCTACCTGTTGGCACTGAAGTTGCTGCGGCAGACGTTGAGCGATGCCGGCGGTTCGCTCGGAGTGCTCGACGAAGACGCCCTCATGGAGGCGTCGATCAGCCTCGGCGAGGCGATCCGAACCCTCGAGGCGGCCCGGTCGGCCTTCGCCCGTGAGACAGCCCGCAACTGACATGAGCAGCGTGATCGAACTGGTCGGACTTTTTGCCGTCGTGTTCGCCGTTTCGTTCGGAATGGCGTACATCTGGGCCCAACTCAAGAGGCGCCAAAAGCAGGCGCCGCCGCCCGAAAACTCCGTTGCCCGGATGCGTGCTTCCGGCGCGGTCTATCGGACGCGGTTTGTGGGAGTCGACCGGGCCGGTTGGCGATTCTCCTGCCCGCTCCAACGCGATGCGTACGTGCCGATTCGGGTCGGGGAGTCGCTCACGGTCGAGTGTCAGTCGGAGAACGGCGTCCGAATCTTCCGAACCGAGGTCGTGGGCCGGGACGCCCTCAAGAAAGAACTCATCCTGCGGGCCCCCGACACGGTGCATGTTCGCGATCGGCGGTCCGAGACTCGACGCACGGACGTCGCCGGCACGACGGTCGACATCGACGGCGTCGGCGCCGTGCTCGCGGACCTTTCGTCTACCGGGCTTCGGGTCGTCGCGGCGCGACCGTTCCCCAAGGGGGAGCGCGTTTCGCTCCGGATGATGGGAATTGCCCCGTACGCCCAGACGGCGTGGGTGATCGGTTGCGAACCGAACGCCAACGGGCCCGGATACCTCGTCCGGCTGAAGCTGGAAGAGACGCTCGACCTCTCCCGACTCCCCAAAGCCTATCTCCGCTGACCGCTCCCCCAAAACGGAAAACCCCCGCTTTCGCGGGGGCTCTGGAGTCTAGCGGTCCTTGGTGGGCGGGGGACCGCTTGGAGGGAAGGAGGATATGCGTCACTTTCTTCAACGAACCGGCACCGCCGGTGGTTCCGGCCCCCTCATGGTCCGTAGGACCTGTGGCGGCCGGGCATCGACAAAAAACGGGTGGGCTAGCCCCGCAGAGACTCGACGACGGTTTGAGCCGGCTTGGGCCGAGGCGCGGTCATCGGATCTTCGTCGTAGACCTGGTAGGTGGCCCAAGCCTTCGGTTCGAGCGTCCCGCACGGCAGACCGCACACCCGGGCCGCCTCTCGGGTGTAGGCGTCGATCGCCTCTCGGCGCGTCAGGTTCTCGGCCGGATCGAACCCCGGAGGCCGGCTGGAAGCGGCGTGGATGCCGTCCCACGGGTCGCCGGCCACGATCGGCATGTCGGAGCCGAAAGACAACGGGACCCCGGCATTCAGGAGCGACCGGAACCGTTTGAGCCGGCTCGATCGGGTCGGACCGAGCTGGCGCCGATAGCTGTGCCCGAACCGGATCAGAAACTCGGGCTGCATCGAGCACGAGACGCCCAACCGGGCCATCCGGTCGATCTGCCCGTCGCTCAGCATCATGGCGTGTTCGATCCGGTGGATCGTCGGGTCGGGGGTGTCGGAAAAGGCGTCCATGACGAGGTCGGTCGCGTAGTTGCCGATGGCGTGGATCGCCACCGGAAACCCGGCCTCGTCCGCCGCCCGAACCATGTCGTTCAGGCGCTCCGGGGCGTAGATGAGCTGCCCCGAGGTGATCGCCTCCCCGTTGACCGACCCGCCGTCCGACTCGTACCGCCCGTAGATGGCGGCCGTTCCGGAGCCGATCGCCCCGTCGGCGAAGATCTTGATTCCGGCGATGCGGCAGGCCGGAGTCGAAAGCGCATCGATCCAGTCGGCGAACGCCTCCCGCGCCATCGCCCGCGGACCGAACACCTTCGACCACGAAACGTACAGCACGAGTCCGATCTCGCACCCCCGCTGGGAAGCCTGCCGGTAGGCATCCAGCTCCTTTTCGAGGCCGAAGCGACCGGTGAGCATGTCGGCGGCGGCGACGATGCCCATCGACCGCATCTTTCTGCCCGCCCGCAGAACGGCGTCGACCATCTCTTCGGGCGTCGGGTCGGGGGCGGCGGCCGTCACGCGCTCGTGCGCCTTTTCGAGGAGAACCCCGGTGAGGCGGCCCGACGCGTCCCGCCCGAACGCCCCCCCGGGCGGGTCGGGCTCGTTTTCGGCGACCCCGGCCGCGACCAGGGCGGCCGTGTTCGCGACGCCGGCGTGGCCCGAGACGTGGCGCAGGAGGATCGGTCGGGCCGAGTCCAGAGCATCCAGCTGATCCCGCGTGATGTGGCGCCCGTCCGCGAATCGCGTCTGGTCGTAATGCACGGCCATCAGCCACGGACCGGCCGACGGCTGACCGAGACCGTCGCGGACCTGGTCGAGAACCTCCTCCTGCGACCGGCACGCGCCGAGGTTCAGCCGCATCAGGTCCAGTCCGGTGGGCAGGATGTGGCAGTGGGCATCGACGAAACCGGGCAGCACGTGCCGTCCCCGGAGGTCGATCCGCTCCCCGACCGTGCCCTCGAAAAGATCGGGGTGCCCGACCTGCACGATCCGCCCGTCCACGACCAGCATCGAACGCGGCTGGCCGTTGTAGA
>JBDNCL010000170.1:0-6307 GCA_046719655.1 Fimbriimonadaceae bacterium | reverse complement strand
GATTCGGACAAGATTCGCGGCAGGTCGTGCTGCCACCGGACGCCCCGGTCGTTCAGGCTCGGATCGGGAGACGCCCAGAACGGGGAGTCGGCCTTCAGGCGCGGCAGGTCGCGATGGCAGTCCGCATCGTTGAACTCGCCGAAGAGAATCGGCCGGTCGGGGCGCGGCCCGTTTCGGAGCGACTCGAACACCGGCCGGTAGAAGTGCAGGTCGCAGTATGGGTGGAAGTCCTGGAACGTTCCGAACTCCCGAAGGTCGCCGCCATACATCTCGGCCCCGCCCGAATTGTCCTTGACGAGGGGGCAACCCGTCTCCCGCTGCACCATCTCGACGAGACGGCGCCGATAATCGGCCGGTGTCGTGGTGCTGAGTTCGCACCCGCAGGTCCAGACGATGATGTTCGGGTGCCGTCGGTACTGCCGGACGATCGCCTCCATCTCGGCGAAGATCGCCTCTTGGTCTTCGGGGTTCGGGCTCGGATCCCAGAGCGGAAGCTCGACCCAGGCTTCCATCCCCTCTTCCCGCATGATTTCGAGGTAGCGGTGGCTGGGAATCCAGAGGCAGAACTTGATGAGGTTGAACCCCATCGCCCTGGCCGTCTCGAGTTCCCGGCGGACGGTCTCTTCGTCCGGATTGGTGTGTCCGACCTCCGGGTACCAGCCCCAGGTGAGGGCTCCCCGGACGTAGAAGGGCTTTCCGTCGACCAGGATCTGGCTTCCTCGGACGGCCACTCTCGTGGGCGACGCCGGCGGCGCGGCCGCCAAGGGGTCGGACTCGCCGCGGACGAGCTCGACCTCTCGGTAGATGCCGCCGAACGTGTGGAACACGTACGGAAGAAAGCCGCTCGCCACCGAGCGGACCGGATACGTCGGTCCTCCGTTCTTGACGACCTCGACCTCGACCGCGACCCTCCGCCCGGCATGGCGCGCCAGGGAGACCGAAAATGCGTCCCACATGCCCCGGTGCGTGGCGGCTTCGACGCCGTCGATCCGGACGCGCGCCTGGTAGCTGACACCGTGGAAGAGGAGGTAGGCGCCCTCGGCCGGCACGTCGACCGAGGTCCGGTACGTGGCCGGCCCCTCCCACCGCACGTCCACGTCCTGGCGCCAGGCGTGGGGGATCTTGCAGGCGATCGGACCTCGGCCGTAGTCGACCGTCCAGTTCGTCAGGGAAGGCATAGGCTGATCGTAGACCAAGGCGCCTTCCCGGCGCTCCACCCGGCCTGCGGTCGGTTGTGGGGACCGGACGTCGGGATTTCCCGGGCCCCGGAAAGACCACCGCACCTGTTCTGAGGGGCGATTCGTCACAATGCTGAAAACGCCATGTCCACGCTGCTCGCCCCCATCGCTGCCCTGGCCATCGCTCAGGCTCCGGCCGCGCCGGCCAACCCTGTCGTCGTCCCCGTCCGCACGTTCGTCGGCGCCCGCGTGGTCGCCCTCGCCGCGGCTCCGACCGGATCGAGGTTCGCGGCCTCGATGGAGAACCGCAACATCCGCATCTACGACGCGTCCACCGGCATGGTCGTTCGGGCTATGGAGACGCCCCACCCCCAGCCGGCCTACGCCGTCGCCTGGAGCCGGGACGGTCGACTGATCGCCAGCGGCGACGAGTCGGCGCGGATCTGGATCTGGGACGCCAACACGGGAAGGCGGATCCGCGAGATGCGCACCCACACGCGCGGCGTTCAGGCGCTGAACTTTTCTCCCGACGGTCGGCGGCTCGTCAGCACGGGCAAGGACGACACCATCCGCGTCTACGATGTTTCGAACGGGCGCGAGCTGCTCGTGATTCCGGGCAACGGCGCCAACTTTTACGGCACCCAGTACCTTCCCGACGGGGCCACCCTCCTCACCGCCACCCTGGCCGACGGCGGGCGCGCCTACCAGGGCGGCAATCGCGTCGGAAGCTTCCGGGGGGTCCCCGAGCCCGCGGCCTGGGACGTGGCGTTCGACGCGACCCGCCGGCGGGTCCTCGTGGCGGGCCGCGACGGCGTGAGCCACATCTTCGACGTGCGCAACGGCCAGCGCCTGGCCGCCCTGCGCGGCCATGAAGACTGGGTCGTGCAAGTGAGGCTGACCCCTTCGGCGAGCCACGCCATCACGTCGTCTTCCGACCGGACGGTGCGGATTTGGGACCTGCGGACCAACCAGGCGGTCCAGAAGATCGAGGGTCAGTCCTTCGTCGGTTCGCCGCTGGCCGTGACGGCCGACGGTCGGTTCCTCGTCACCGTGAACCAGGACGACTGGCTTCAGACGTGGCGCTTCACGAACCCGGTGGCGGCTCCGGCGGCCCGTCCGGCACCGGCCCGTCAGCCCGCCCGCCGGCGCTGAGCGCCGCGGAGACGCGAGCCTCGCCCGAGCCTAGGCGACATCCCTCCCCGTCGCCCATAGGCTCATGTATAATGGCCTCACCCGACACGGGGCGAGGCTCGCATGTTCAAACGCTTCTTCCGCTGGCTCAAAGCCGTTTTCAACCGGGGTATGGACAAGCTCGAAGATCCCGACCTGATGCTGGATCAGGCCCGCCGCGACATGCAGGAAGCGTTGGTCGGCAACCGGGAGAAGGCGGTCCAGGCCATCACCCAGAAGAACCGGCTGCAGAACATGCTGGAAGAGGCGAAGTCGAAGGGGGCCACCCTCGAAAAGCAGGCCGAGGTGGCCCTCCGTCAAGGGAACCGAGACCTCGCCCGGCAGTTCATCCGGGAGAAGGCGAACAACGACGCCGTCATCGCCCAGCTCGAGACGAGCTACAACCAGGCCGTTCAGTCCGTCGAGGCGGTCAAGCTCGCGGTCAAGCGCCAGGAAGAGGAAGTGCGCCGCAAGACGGCCGAAGCCCTGGCCATGAAGGCGCAGTGGAAGCAGGCTCAGATTCAGAATTCGATCGCCAAGGCGCTCGAGGGGCTCACGTTCGAGAACCAGTTCGAAGGTTTCGGCGCCGCTCAAGAGCGGATTCGCGACGCTCAGGCCGAGGCGGCCGCCCGGCAGGAGATGCTCGCCGGGAGCCTCCAGGGCAAGATCATGGCGATGGAGGACCAGGCGATCGACGCGGAGGCCGAGATGAAGCTCCAGGAGATGGAGGCCCGGCTCGGTCTCGGAAAAACGCCGGCTTCCGCCGAAGAGCAGGTCGTGAAGGTGGGCGAGGGCGGCAACCCGAACGAAGACGTCGCCGCTTCCGAGATCGACCGCCAGCTCGAGGAGCTCGAGAAGCGGGTCAATCCGGGCTCCTGAAGAGCGGGCTCGGGGCGACCGACGAGCCTCTCCGCTTCGGCCCGGCCCCTCGCGGCGCCGAGCTGGTCCGGTCCGCCATGGAGCGATTTTCCGACCGTCCCGAAGCCACCGCCCAGGTCGGGGCCGAGCTGGCCCGGCTCCTGTCCCCCGGGGACGTGGTTCTGCTGGAGGGCGGGCTGGGTGCGGGCAAGACGACCTTGGTCCGCGGCCTCGTGACGGCGCTGGGCCACGCCGGTCCGGTCCGTTCGCCCACGTTCAACCTGCTTCAGGAATTCGACACCCGGCCGCCGGTCCTGCACGCGGACCTGTATCGGGTGGAGTCCCACCTTGGTCTGGGGATCGAGGACTACCTCGCCTCCCACGTCGTGGTCGTCGAATGGCCCGACCGGGCCGAAGGACTGTTCGATCGGGCCCGGTGTTGGCGGGTGGCCATCGCGTTTGCCGGGGGAGGGCGGCGGATTTCGGTCGTCCCTCCCGAGACCGGAGACTAGTCCCTGCCGGGCGCCTCGTTCGTTCGGGAAACCGTCTTGCCTTCGGAGGCGCGCGCGATCGGAGCCCGACGGTCGTGTTGGACGACCGATCTCTTGATCCGGGCGAAGGTGGCGAGGTTCGCCGGGTCGGACTGGCCGGTGTCGAGCACGGCGATCGTGAACTCGTTCAGGCCCTGGAGAACGGTGACGTACCCCCACGCATACCTCTCGTTCGCGAACTGGTACGACACGGTTCCCGATTCGGCCGGTTTGCCGATGAACTCCACCCGGGACGAAGTCTTCTTTACGGGCCATCTGATGTCGGATGCGATCCAGTCCGCGGTCGCTCCGGCGGCGTCGCCGAGCGTCGGCACCGCCAGAGGGCGGTACCGGTATCCGAAGACGTACGCCAAGATCGGCCCCGTTTCCGACCGGTAGAGGGCGGCCTGCTCCAGAGTCAGACGGGAGGCGGCGTCGTCGTAGTCGCCGGGTTCGGTTTCGGGGACGCTGGGCAGGTCCATCGTGAGGCCGAGGTCGTCGAAACGGACCGTCACCCAGCCGTCTTCGTGCCTTTCGACGACGATCGGGTTGCCGTACCCGTCGGGTTCGACGACCCTCTGCTGCGTCGTCCGGTAGACCCATGCCCCGACGAACGCGGCCGTCGCCAGACCCACGCCCAGGGCCCCCGCCGCGAGGGCGATCGGCCAGAAGTTTCGGTGTCGCCTCGGACGAGGCGCCGGAGGCTGCAGACAAGTCATGCCGGCGTGATTGTACCCAGGAAGACGCGGCGAGCCAGAGCCGCCGTCCTCAGGCTCGCGGACGCTCCGGCCGCTCGCCCGCGCTACGGCGTCCCGAGTCCCGGCGTGCGGGCCTTGAGCGCATGGCACAGGGCCACGCCGAGCGCGTCGGCGACGTCGTCGGGCTTGGGGGGCGCGGCCAAACCGAGCAGCCGGGTCACCATGTACTGAACCTGGCGCTTGTCCGCGTTGCCGACTCCGACCACGGCCTGCTTGATCTGGGGGGGCGTGTACTCGGTCACGGGAAGACCGCGTTGACCGGCCGCCAACAGGACGACGCCGATCGCCTTCGCGACGTCGAGAGCGGTCGTCTTGTTGGCGGCAAACAGAAGTCGTTCCGTTGCCACCGCGTCCGGCTGAACCCGGTCCATCAGCGCCCCCGCCTGGTCGTGGAGCTGCCGAAGGCGCAGTCCGAGTTCGATACGGGGGGTCTGGATCAGGCCGAAGTCGACCGGCTGAATCCGCGAACCCTCCATCCGGATGCAACCGAACCCCAGCCTCTCCAGCCCGGGGTCGAAGGCGAGGACGATCATGCCTCACCCGCCCGATCCCGGCCGCCCGCTCTTCCCATCGTCACGCCCGCTTGAACTTCCGCATCAGGTCGTCGATCGACAGGGTGACCGTGATCGGGCGGCCGTGCGGGCACAGGTAGGGGTTTTCGGTCGAGGCGAGATCGACGATGAGCTTCTCCATCTCGGCCAGGCTCAGCGGGTCGCCCGCCTTGACCGCCATCTTGCAGGCCGTGGTGATCCAGATCTGCTCCCGGGTGGGGCTGAGCCGGCGCGCGACCGCCCCCTCGACGAGCTCGTCGATCAGATCCCGCAGCAGCCTCATCGCCCCGCGGCCCCTCACCGCGGCCGGAACGGATCGGACGACGAAGCTGTCGCCCCCAAACGGTTCGAGATCGAACCCGATGGCCCGAATCTCGTCGATCCGCTCCCGGAGCATCACGGCCGACCGCTTGTCCAAAGTCAGCGTCTCCGGCGCGAGCAGATGCTGGATCTCGATCGCCGAGTCGCCGCGGATGCCGCACAGGTGCTCGTACAGGATCCGCTCGTGCGCGACGTGCTGGTCCACGATCACGATCCCCTTACGGTTCTCGGCCACGATGAAGGTGTTGCGCACCTGCCCGAGAACGCGGAGACCGTCCAGAAGGTCGGCGAACGGAAACCTCTCCGTCGAGGACCGGGACGCGACCGCGCCCGGCTCCGATGCGGGCGTCTCGGCGGTCCAAACGCCGGCGGCGGCCAGAGCCTCGCCCACCCAACCCCCGGCGGCCGGAGACTCGATCGGAGCCTGAGCGGCGATCGAAGCCTCGGCCGAACTCGGAAAAGTCAGGCTGGAACCGATCGAGCCGGACCGTCCCGCCGACGCGAATCCGGGCGCCCAAAGCGCGCCGCTCGAAGGCGGCTCGACCGAAGCGAGGGCCTCGTTGGCCGAACGGATCGCGTCGAGGCTCGGGATCATGCCGTGCTCCATCAGAGCCGACTTGACGGCGTAGCGCAGGGCGTCGAACGCGACGCCCTCGTTCTGAAACTTGACCTCCGACTTGGTCGGCGAGACGTTGACGTCCACCAGAGCCGGATCGACCTCGATCATCAGGGCCACGATCGGAAAGCGCCGTTCCGGGGTCAGAGACCGAAACGCCTGGTCGAGCGATGCGGTCAGCGTCCGGGTTCGGACGGGCCGACCGTTGACGAAAAGGTACTGCAGGGCCCGGGTGGGCTTGGTCAGGTGGGGCGGACTCACGAAGCCCCTGACCCGGATGCCCGCCGTCCCGTGGTCGACCTCGGCCAGCCCGCGGGCGATGTCG
>JBDNCL010000017.1:0-21168 GCA_046719655.1 Fimbriimonadaceae bacterium | reverse complement strand
TCCTGTGCGTCGCCGTGCTGGCCGGCTCCACCCTTCTGCTGTCGATCGTGCTCGACTGTTTTCCGTCCGCCGCCCAACCTCGCGAGTTCTCCCGCGTCCATGCCGTCACGTTCCCGGTCTGCTTCGTGGTCTGCGTCGCCCTCATCGTCCGCCTGACCACGACGACCCCGGTCGCCATCCAGGCTGTCCCCGAGGTCCTGTTGCCGGTGCGCTCGCGCGCCGAACCCGGGAATCTGGCGTGGATCGCCGGCTCCCAGGCGGTCGTCTTCGGGCTCGTCGCGTCCCTGAAGGCGCGTCGGCGCCGGAATCGGGCCCGGACCGCCTAGGGTTCTTTCCGAATCGTGACCACGCCGGGCTCGCCTTCTCGTCCCTTCACCGTGAGCCGGATCGGAAGAAACTGCTTCAGCACCCAGACGATGGTGAGGAAGCGCTGGGTCAGTCGGTCGACCTTGAACGCGACGTCGCCCTCGGCGCAGGCCGCGACGATGAGAATCTGGTCGGCCAGGAAGGAGTCGACCGTGGCATCCGAGTGCAGGAACTCGATGAAGCCCCCGAACGCCTGCTGGGCGACCGCCTCCATCCGAATGCCCCGGGCGCCCATGGCCGTGCCGCCTCCGTAACCGTTCTCGAACTTCGCCCAGACCGTCACGTAGGCGCCCGGCGACTTGGACCGCACCTGCTGGTGGTCGATCTCGAGCTGGAGACCGGCGTTTTGAGCCAGACGCTCGAGGTGGGCCACCCCTCGCAGACCGACGTCCTGAGACAGTTCGGCCGTCGTCACGATCGCCTGACACTCGAGAAGCCGCCCGCGGTCGGTCCACGTGGCTCCGTTCAGGGCGCTGGGTTCCACTTCGACGTGGACGATTCCCCTCGAGCCCCGCCCGAAGCCCGCCTCTTCGATTTCGGCGTAGGCGTACAGCCCGAATCGACGCATCGCGTCGAGCGTGACGTGGCTGAAGTAGTCGAATCCCAGAACGTTGTGCCCGTACGTCTCCCCTTCGATCGAGAACACGGAGTACACCCCGGCCCGGGCCAAGATCGGGAGCAGGGCGGTGGCCACCACCAAGGCGTTCGGGCCGAACGCGTCCCGAGGGTTGGCGGCGACGGTCAGCGCCTCGTTGAGTCCCCGGACCCGCCGCCCGGGGCGGTAGAGCATCTCGTGGGAACCGGGCTCGGCCCCCGTCGCCTCGCCGCCCGAAATCCGGCCCAGCGCTTCCACCAGCGCCAAGTCCTCGGCGCTGACCCCGGGAAACCGGGATCCGCCCCGGACGGACGAGATGCTGACCGGTTGCTGGGTCAGGGTCGAAAGGACGAGCGCGGTTCGGACCAGTGCGCCCGCACCCTCTCCGTAGCTTCCGTCCAAAACGATGGGCGGGATGTTGGCGGCGTTCGGCGGCATCTTCGCGCTCGGGTCGAGAATCGAGTTTCTAGATCTTGAGTTTGAAGATGAGGAACTCGACCAGCTTGATGGTGTAGGCGAGCAGGATCACCATCGCGCACACGAGAAGGATTTCTTGAAACGGAATGCCGCTCCGGGCCACGGTGCCCGCCACGACGTCGGTCTCCCGGAACGTCGCCCGTCCGATCACCTGGTCCAGACTCGCGAGGAAACCTTCGGCGAAGGCCACGAGCGGCTTCCGGAAGAGCACGTAAACCAGGATGAACGCGCCGAGAACGACGGGCAAGACGAGCTTGTACTTGTGCTTCTGGTGCTCGTTGTAGATGACGCACTGGCGGCATCGCTCCTGCTTCTGCGCCATCGTCAGCATGTTGTTGTAGGGGATCATCTTGGACGCCGCCTCCGGGTTGGCCGGAATCGGCCGCCCTTCGAGGGCGTTGCGGATGACCTGCTCTTCGCACATGCAGCCGACCCTTTCGCGCCAGCACGTTCGCTTCGAATGGAAGATCGGGCACTTCTCGCGCACGAACTTGCGGCAGAACGGCAGCTGCCAGCACTTGCCGAGGAAGACGTTCTGGATGTCCTCCTCCTCCCGAATCCCCTTGCCGTACTTGAGCTGATCCGCCTTGGTGCCGAACTTGGTCCGGGTCTGGACCCGTTGCCCGATGTCGGCCAGGAGCACCAGAATCGCGACCCCGCCCCCGATCGTCCCCACCAGCTGCAGAGACCGCAACGCGGCTTGAGCCACCTCGCCCGGCGCCTGACCGCCGGTCAGCATCATGGGCAGGTACATCGGAGCGAAGAAGAACAGCGCGGCCCCGATCAGCTGGAGCACCCCGAGCGTCTCCTCGCCCCAGAAGAGAAACGTCGTCCCGACGATCACGGCCAACGCGCCCGCGATCGACAGGTTACGGAAGATCTCGGCGTTTCGGAGGGCCGTTTCGACCTCGCCGGGGCCCTGTCCCGCCCCGAAGGCCATGACGTAGTAGACCAGAAAACCCGAACCGACCGTGAGAACGAGAAGGCCGGCCCACATCAGGAACCCGGCGACGCTGGATAGGAACGAGTAAAAGCCGTCGCTCCCCCCCGAATAGGACGATCCGTAAGTCGGTCTGCTCATGGTCGTGAGGGCGCCGACGAGAGCCCGGACCCGGAAGACCACAGAACGATCGGACTTCAGGAAGATTCTCGATCGGCGCTTGCCTTACTTCTTGACGCGTTCGAGATACTCGTCGGTGCGGGTGTCGACCTTGATAATGTCGCCTTCGCTGATGTGGTACGGCACCTGAACGGTCGCGCCCGTCTCCAGCTTGGCCGGTTTGGTGCTGCTGCCGCTCACCGTGTCGCCCTTGTAGCCCGGGTCGGTCTCGACCACTTCGAGTTCGACGAAGTTCGGAATCTGATACCCGAGCACCTCGTCGCCCGCGACCAAGGCCGACACCTCCATGTCCTCCTTGAGGTACTTGACCGCGTCTCCGAACGCAGAGGCGGCGACGTGTTCCTGCTCGTACGTGTCGCTGTCCATCAGGACCAGCTCGTCGCCGGCCTTGTACAGGTACTGGTAACGCCGGTTCTCCAGGTACACCGGCTCGACCTTTTCCCCCGACCGAAACGTCTTCTCGATCGTGTTGCCGGTTCGGAGCCGCTTGAGCCGCGTGCGGACGAACGCGCCGCCCTTGCCCGGCTTGACGTGCTGAAACTCGATGATCTGGTGGACCTCTCCGTCCAACAGGAAGGCCATGCCGTTCTTGAAATCGCTGGTGTCGACTGCCAAGGTGTTCCTCTCCTAGCTTCGCCCCGTTTCGGGTTCAAATCGTCTGGCGATTGTAGCATACGCCCGTCCGGAAGCCACGCTCACGGCCGGTCGCGCCAGCGCGCCACGGCCTCCGACCAACGGCGCCAGGAACGGGTGCGGCGGACCCGTTCCGCCAGTCGCGGAGGCAGGTTGGGGGTCTCGAAGTCGAGGTGCCGCTGCACCCGCAGACGCTCCCACCGGCGCAGCTCGCCCCCGCGCCCCGTGAGGACCAGTCGGATCTCGTTCCAGACCAGCGCCCCCCAAAGGTTTTGGCTGGGAAACGACTTGGCCCACTCGACCTTGAGCGACTGCTCCTCTTCGTCCAGATCCAGGCGCTCCGACCCCGACTCCTCGGCGAATCGCCCGATCGTCTGCCAGGGCGTCGCGTACGAATGGTAGAGCGGGAACTCGAGCGTGGGGCCGGTCCAAACCTGGTTGACGGCGAAGTTCACCGCGTCGTGGTCGGGGTGCCCCTGCTCGAATGCGGCCGTCGCGACCCGGTCCGGTCCGAAATCCGACACGACGACCCCCAGCCGGTCGACGAGCTCGGGCAGGCGTTCCGGCAGACCCCCGTCCGGCAGCCCGAGGAACACCAGCTGGTCTCCGACCAGGCCCAGACGTCGGGCGAGGGCCTCCGACTCCTCGCGACGCTCCGGGGTGTCGTGAGCCCAGCACAGCATCGCGCGGTTGACCGCCCGAACCCGGCGCCGGATCCACGCCGCAATGGCCAGCTCGTCGTCGGGATGCGGCAGAACGAACAGCCACGCCAGGTCCGGGTTCGGGTCGAAGGCGACGATCGGCGGGTCGGCGGTCGGACCGGGCGGTGCGGGTGCCATTCAGAGCCCCAACCGCCGGAGGGTTTCCGTCGTCGATCGGCCCTGCACGTACGGAAGGATGACCACCTCTCCCCCGTACGAACGGACCAACGGGGTCTCCGGCATGTCGTCGGCCCGGTAGTCGCCGCCCTTGACGTGGACTTCCGGTCGGAGCGCGGCGATGGTCGCTTCCGGCGTGGGCTCGTCGAACGACACGACCCCGTCGACGCAGCGCAGCGCCCCGATCACCCGCGCCCGATCCGCCAGATCGAACACCGGGCGCCCCGGCCCTTTTCCAAGCCCCCGCGCCGACACGTCGGAGTTGAGACCGACGATCAGCAGATCGCCGAGCGCGCGCGCCGACTCCAGGTAGGCCACGTGCCCGGCGTGCAGAATGTCGAACACGCCGTTCGTGAACACGAGCCGCCGTCCCGACCGCAGGTCTCGGGCTTCGGCGATGGTCAACAGCCGGCTCAAATCGCCCCTCCCCCTTCGCCGCCGAGAACGGCGTCGACCATCATCTTGGCGATCGGTCCGGGCTCCACCCGGGCCAAGCTGACCGGATCGTAGCCGCAACGTTCGATCTGCCCGTACGGGCACGAACGCTTGGGCCGGGTGATCGAGTAGAGGCCGAAAGCCGGACGCCCCAGCGCGGCCGCGATGTGGGTGCTCCCCGTGTCGCCTCCGAGGTGCGCCGAAGCGAGAGTGAGCAGAGCCACCAGCTCCCGCACCGACGTCTCGCCCGTCAGTTTCGCCGGCTTGATGCGGGAAAGAGAGATCACCTCGTTGGCGACCAGATGGTCCGCCATCGCCTTCCCGCCGATCAGAACGGCCCCGATGCCCGCGTCGTACAGCGCGTCGACGACCCGGGCAAAAGAGGTCGGGGGCCACCGTTTCGTCGCCCATCCGGCACCCGGGTTGATCGCCACCCACGGACCGTTCTCCCGCCCCGCGCCCGGCTCGCTCGCCTCGAACGCGGCGGCCACCTTTCCCCGGACGATCTCGATGTCCGACGGCTTGGCCGCCAGCGCGAAATCGGCCCGGTCGGCGACGCCGCCAACCGCGCGCGCCACGTCGACGTACTGGTCCACGATGTGGTGGCTGGAAGGGTCGGGCAAGATCGGCTTCGTGACCATCCACGCCCCCTCGCGCTGCCAGTGGTAGCCCACCTTGGTACGCGCGCGGCATCGGGCGACCGGGATGGCGCTCTTCATCAGGCCCTGGAGGTCGAGCGCCGCCTCGAAGTCCCCGCGGATGAGGGGCCACGTTCCGGGGTTGATTCCGGGGGCCACGCGCACCACCTCGTCGACCGCCCGGCAACAGTCCACGACCCCCGCGAACCGAGGATCGACCGCCCACACAACGAAGGCGTCGGGGACCCCCGCCTTCAGCGCGGCGGCGGCGGGCAGGCTGCACACGACGTCCCCCAGCGACGAGAGCCGGCTGATCAGAAATCTAGTCGCCATCGCCCTCCACGAGTTGGCGGGCCGCCTCCACGATCGCCGTCGGGGCGACGGCGTCGGGGCGGTCGCCCTCGCGCAGCACGATGCCCCGGCGGGTGTACGGCCGATAGACGGCAGGGTCGGTCGGCCCGAAAACGGACACCACCCGAACTCCGTACGCGGCCGCGATGTGCCCGGCCCCCGTGTCGGCGGCCAAGACGAGCTGGCTTTCCGCGATCCACGCCATCGACTCGCTCAGGCTGAGTCTCCCCACGTAGTCCAGCGTCCGCGCCACCTTGGGCGCCTTGTCGGCCGGGCCGCCGATCAGAGCCACCGCGCACCCCGACTCGACCAGCGCGGCCGCCACGTCCGCCCAACCTTCCCTCGGGTAGCTCTTGTCGGGGTGACCGGCCCCCACCGCGATGGTCGCCAGCGGGCGCGAGCCCACCAGGGCCCGGACGGTTCCGCGCTCCTTTTCGAGCGCGGGCATGATCGGCAGATCGGTCGGAGGGTCCCACGGGTCGTCGAACGGGCGAACCGGTTCGGGCACCAGCGGTCCGGCCCGGCGAACCGCTTCCCGCCAAAGCTCCGCCTGCTGCTCGACGACGTGCAGGCTGGACCCCGGGGAAGAGACCGGGTTGACCCGTTTGGTCGCCGCATCGGTCGCCGCGATCGCCAGCCGGACCTGAGGGGCGGCCGCCCGCAGACACACCGCCGTCTTTCCGTGACCCTGAAGGTCGAGACCGATGACGGGCCGCTCGTTCCGGAGCATGCGGTAGAACGCCATCTCGTCCCGCCACGTCCGCAAAGACAGGCGCTCCTCCCGAAACCGGTCCCGATCGAAATCGGCCCGATGATCGACCAGGGTGCCCTCGGCGACGACGTCGGCGCACCTCTTTTCGATCGCCCAGGTGATCTTGGCGTCGGGCCAGCTGCGCCGGATCCGCGTCGCCAGGTGGGTCGCCATCACGGCGTCCCCGATGGCCGAATACCGGACCAGAAGGACGCGGAACCCGCTCACACCAGCCCCCGGCGCCGGGCGCTCTTCCAGCGGTCGTGGAACCAAAGGTACTGCTCGGGGAACGCCCGCACCATCGCCTCGATCGCCGCGTTCACGCCTGCCGTCAGCGCGATCGTGGGGTCGTCGTAGCCGGGCGCCGGCTCGACGGGAGGGTACACCCTCGCCAGGTACTTGCCGGGGCCAACTCGGACCGTGGCCGCCGGCACCAAAGGCGCCCCGCTTCTCAGGCTCATGATCGCGGGTCCCGTCACCGTGCCGGTGGGCTTGCCGAAGAACGGCACGAAGCATTCGTTCGAATTCTGATCGGGGAGAAGGGCCACGCACTTTCCCTGCTTCAGGGCCCGCAAGATCTGCATCGCCGCATTCCCGCGGGGGAGCACGGTGAGGCCCGCCGATTCGCGCAGGTCCAGAACGTCTTGGTTCAGTTCGGCGTCGTCGGCGTCCCGCGCCACCACGTGCAGGTCGTACCCGTGCGCCTTCATGAGCTGGCCCGCCCGCTCCCAGTTGCCGAGGTGCGCGATGATGAGGAGGACGCCTTTGCCCCGGTTGTACGCCTCCTGAAAGTTCTCGATCCCCTCTACTTCGAACGAGTCGACGACCTCTTGGTCGTTCCGCTTGGCCGACCGCAGGAAATCGGTCGTCACCCGCCCGAAGTGCTCGAACACCTGCTTGGCCAGGCTCTTGCGCTCCGCTTCCGACTTCTCGGGAAAAGCCAGGGCCAGGTTGGCGAGCGCCCGTTCGCGGTGCTTCCTCGAGATTCGGAAGAAGAGCCGGCCCAACCGCTCCCCCGCCCGCTCGGCCGCCAGGGCCGTCTTGCCCTCCATGTAGCGGCGCGCAAGCCGAAACAGCCAGCGTCCGGCCCTGTTCTGGAACTGCTTCTTACGAACTCGCGAGCTGGACATGCAGAAACTCCGCGAACCTCTCTTCGGGAACGACCCGAACCCGATGCCGCGCCACCCAGAAACGAAACCGGTCGAGGTCGGTCCGCTCGCGCAGCTTCACCCAGTCCTTTTCGGTGACCGCGATCGGCACATCGGGGTCGAACGGCTGGAGGAGGTTACCCTTGGTCAGAGTATCGTGGTCCCTGGTGAGGACGCAACGCCCGACGTCCCGGCCCGATCTCCGGACCGCTTCGACAAACCTCTCGGGACGGGCGATCGCACAGAGCAGCTGAACCCTTTCCGACTCTTTTGGACCGACTTTTCCCGACCGAGGTTCGAAAAAGATCAGAGGTTCGGCCTGAACCTGAAAAGTTCCGGGCAGGACGGTGCTGGCCCGTCGGCGCCCGATCCGACGGGGCTCGCGGTAGGGTCCCGCCGGGAGGCACAGCCCGTTTGCCCCCGGCGCATCCAAGAGGATCGTAATATCTTTGGCCAGAGGAAGGTGCTGAAATCCGTCGTCGAGAAGAAGGGTCGCGTTCGGAAACTCGGCCGCGCAGATCTCGGCCGCCCGCACCCGGTCTCGTCCGACGATGACCGGCATTTCGGGGTAGGCCAGCCGGAACATCGACGGCTCGTCCCCCCACTCGGCCGCTCGGAGGTCCCCTTCCGGGGCGAGGGTCGCAGCCTGGGACGCCGGACTTCCGTACCCGCTTGCCGATACCACCACCTCCCGGCCGAGCCCCCGCAGGACCTCGTAGACGTGCATCGTCACCGGACTCTTGCCCGATCCGCCGACCCGGAGGTTGCCGACGCAGACGACGGGGCGGTGCGGACGTTTCGGACGGAGCAAGCCGCTCTGATACAGTCCCAGGTAAGCCAGCCAACCCGCCGCGTACAGGGCCGACAGGGGCGCCAGCCCGACCGCCCCCCAGCCCAAGTGCGACCACACCCGCTCGAACCCGCCCGATCGGGCGGCATCGGCATGAGGTCGATCGTCGGTCACGGCGCGGCGCGGTTCGATGACCGATTTTAGCCGTCGTCGTAGAATCAGCAGACATGGCGACCGCCGCATTCACCACTCTCGGCTGCAAGGTCAACCAGTACGAGACCCAGCGGATCCTCGAATCGTTCGAGGAATCGGGGTTCGAGGTCGTCCCGTTCGATCAGGTCGCCGACGTCTACGTCGTGAACACCTGCAGCGTGACCTCGATCGCGGAATCGAAGAGTCGGTACACGGTGCGCCGGGCGAACCGTCAGAACCCGGACGCCAAGGTCGTCGTCACCGGTTGCGCCGCCCAGATGGCGGCGAACCGTTCGGAAGCGATTCCCGGCGCCCACCTGGTCGTGCCGAACCCCGAGAAGCTCGACACTCTCCGGTACCTGCTGGAGGCGTTTCCCGGTCTGCGGCCGCCCGTTCGTTCGACCCGGCCCCGCCACCCCGACCTCCACACCCGCACCCGAGCCACCCTCAAGATCCAAGACGGCTGTTCTGTTTTGTGCAGCTATTGCTCGATTCCCTACACGCGGCCGAAGATGGTGTCCCGTCCGGTCGGCGAGGTCGTCGCCGAGGCCGAAAAGCTCGTCGACATGGGGTACCGGGAGCTGGTCCTCACCGGGGTGCTGATCGGGGCGTACGGACCGGAAACGGGCAGCGGCGGGCCCGGCTTCGAAGACCTCGTCGAACGTCTCGCCGGTCTGCCGGGTCTCGGACGGCTCCGCATCAGCTCCATCGAAATGCCGCAGGTTTCGCCGCGCCTGGTCGAGCTGATGCGGGCGGGCAAGGTCGTCCCCCATCTCCACATCCCTCTGCAGAGCGGCGACGACGGTGTCCTGGCCGCGATGAACCGACGCTACACTCAAGCCGACTACCTCCGGCTGATCGACGATCTGTACAAGAAAGTGCCCGATTTCCTGCCGACAACCGACATCATGGTCGGTTTCCCGACCGAAACGGCGGAACGGTTTGCGTCCACGCTCCACGTCTGCCGGGAGGCCCGGTTCCTCAAGGCCCACGTGTTCCGTTTCTCCCCGCGGCACGGCACCCCCGCCGACCGATGGGGCGACCCGATCCCGCTGGAGGAAAAGAACCGCCGGAGCGCGTCCGTCACCGAGATCGCGCGGAAGACGGGAGCCGAGCACGCCCGCCGGTACCTGGGCCGCACCGTCCGCGTCCTCGTCGAAGGGAAGATCGACCGCGACGGTCTGCTCGGCGGCCTGACCGACAACTACCTCGAAGTCCGCTTCGCC
This sequence comes from Fimbriimonadaceae bacterium, assembly GCA_046719655.1. Classification (GTDB taxonomy): domain Bacteria; phylum Armatimonadota; class Fimbriimonadia; order Fimbriimonadales; family Fimbriimonadaceae; genus JBDNCL01. Next base: position 11,568 of record JBDNCL010000017.1, on the reverse strand, counting down.
GGGCCGACGTCGGTCCGCCGTACGATGGTCTGGGTTCGGGTCGAGGACGAGCGAAGCGGCGTGCTGTACGGAGAACGGGTCGGGTCCCCGTCGGCCACCGGCACGAGCCTCCCGATCGCCGGCGGACGGGACTAGACCGGCACGGCGGCCGGCGGGCGGATCGGGGCGCCGGCCGGACCGACCGACCAGCTGTACGGGGCCGGCCAGGGCACGTCCGCTCCCAGTTCCTTCGCCGCCTTCAGGGCCCAGTGGGGGTCCCTCAGCAGCTCCCGCCCGAGAAAGACGAGGTCGGCCCGCCCCTCGCGTACGATCGCGTCGGCCTGAGCCGGCTCGGTGATCATGCCGACCGCACCCGCAGCCAGGCCCGTCTCCTTCCGGATGCGCTCCGCGAACGGCACCTGAAAGCCCGGGCCAGCCGGTATCTGGGCGTCGGGCGTGCTCCCTCCCGAGGAGCAGTCGATCAGATCGACACCCTCCCCCTTCAGCCGCTGCGCCAGATGAACCGAGTCGTCGAGCGTCCAGCCCCCCTCGACCCAGTCGGTTGCCGAGATGCGGACGAACAGAGGCAACCGCTCGGGCCACTCCTTCCGACACGCCCGGACCACTTCGACCAGCATCCGGCACCGGTTGTCGAGCGATCCCCCGTAGGCGTCGGTCCGCCGGTTGCTGATCGGCGAGAGAAACTGATGCATCAGATACCCGTGCGCCGAGTGGATTTCGAGGACGCTGAAGCCCGCTTCCCGCGCGCGCCTGGCCGCCTGGCGGTACGACTCCTGCAGCCCCGCGATCTCTTCGACCGACATTTCGTGCGGGGTCGTCATGTCGTCTCGGAAGGGGATCGGGCTCGGTCCGACCGGCACCCACCCTCCTTCGTCGATCGGAATCGGCCCCCGCTTCGGCGCCCAAGGCCGGGCCGTACCCGCCTTCCGACCGGCGTGGGCGATCTGGATCGCCGCGTACCCGCCCTGGGCGTGGATGAACCGGGTCACCCGGGCGAGCGGTTCCACGTGCTCGTCCTTCCAGATTCCGAGATCGTTGGGCGTGATCCGCCCTTCCGGCACCACCGCCGTCGCCTCCGCCATCACGAGCCCGACTCCGCCGACCGCCCGCGCCCCCAGGTGGACGAGGTGCCAGTCGTTGGCGAAACCGTCCTCGCACGAGTACATGCACATCGGCGACAGAGCGATCCGGTTCGGCAGAGCGATGCCGCGAAGGGTCAGAGGGGAAAACAGGCCCATACCGGGACCGATCATAGCCCAAGATTCGGGCCCGTCCCGTACCTGCCATACTCGGTCATGCTCGGCGTCGAAGGTCTCGGGGTGCGGTTCGGGCCGCGCTGGATCTTCCGCGGCATCGAGTTCGAGCTGGGACGCGGCGACGCACTCGCCGTCCTCGGCCCCAACGGCTCCGGGAAGAGCACGCTCCTCAAGGCCGTCGCCGGACTGGTGCGCCCCACCGAAGGCCGAACCGAACCTTCGGGCGAGGAATCCCGCTGCCGGATCGGTCTGTCCGCCCTCGACCTGGCCGTGTACCCGCATCTGACACCCCGAGAGCACCTCCGGTTGTCGGCCGACTTGAGGGGGTGCCCCGATCGAATCGACGAGCTGCTCGAGCGGGTCGGGCTCCAGGACGCGGCCGACCGTCCGGGCGCGAGGCTTTCCACCGGCATGCGCAGCCGCCTCAAGCTCGCCATGGCGGTCCAGCACCGCCCGCCGATCCTCCTCCTCGACGAGCCTGGGGCGAGCCTGGACGACTCCGGCCGCGCTCTGCTCGCCGAAATCGTCGCCGAACAGCTCGAACGGGGTTGCCTCGTCCTGGCCACCAACGACCCCGCCGAAAGGAGGTTCGCCACCCATGAACTCCGGGTCGGTGCGTGAGGTTGCCGCCGTCTTCCGCAAGGAGGCTCGGGGCGAGTTCCGCGGCCGCAGCGGTCTGGTGACCGCCGGTCTGTTCGGCCTCGTCGCCGTGGTGGCCGTTTCGTTCGGCACGAGCGGACAGAGGCTCGAGCCGACGGTGGCGGCCGGACTCCTGTGGGTGACCCTGATGTTCGCCGCCGTCATCGCCCTTCCCCGCGCCCTCACTCTCGAGGAAGAGCAGGGGACCGGCGACCTTTTGCGCATACTTGCCCGCCCAAGCTCCGTATATTGGGCCGCCGTCGCCGGTGCCGTCACGCTGTGCGGGGCGCTCGTCGCCCATGCCCAGCATCGGACCATCCTCGCCGGCGCTGTCTCGCTTCCCCTTCTGCTGCCGCTCGTCGCCATCGCGGTCGGGGCGACCCGGGTCGCGTTCGGCGCCGGGCTGTGGACTCAGGGCTGGATGGCGGCCGCCGGTCTGGGGTGCTATGCTCTGGCGACGCTGGCGATCGGCCCCCTGCTTTTCGCCGCGGTGTGGAGGCAGTGAGAAACTTCGCGATCATCCTGTTCGGCTTTACGATGGCCGCGGCGACGGTCGGGGCGTTCGTCGTGCCCGACGCCCAAGTCGAGTGGCAGCACCCCGATCTCGCCCGGATCGTCTTCTTCCATCTGCCGTACGCCCTGCTCAGCGCCGTCGCCATCATCGTCGCCTGCTGGTTCGCTTGGAAGTACCTCCGGACCCGCGACATGGTCTGGGATCTGCGGACGGCCGCCGCCGTCGAACTTTCCGGGGTTCTCGCCACCATCACCCTCCTCACCGGGATCGTGTTCTCCGACGTGCAGTGGGGAAAGGCGTGGAACTGGGACCCCCGTCAGACTTCGTACCTGCTCGTGCTTCTCCTGATCGGAGCGTACCTGGCCATCCGGTCCGCCCTGCCCGACCGCACCCGGGTCGCCGCCAGCAGTTCGGCCTACCTGTTGGCCGCGCTGCTCCCGATCTTGTTCCTGATCTTCGTCTACCCCCGGATTCAGTGGTCGTTGCACCCCGACGTGGTGCGCCAGGGCGGGTTCGACGGTTGGTATCGAACGCTCGTGCTGTCCATGTTCGGTCTGGTCGGGGTCTGGAGCGTGTGGGCGTACCGGCTGAGAGTTCGGGCCGGTGTCCTGAACTGGCGCCTCGAGGAGTTGGAATCGAATGGAAAACTGGAAGCTGATCGCCATGGTGCCGCCGTTGATCGCGTGGTTCGGCCTGTTCGCGTACACGTGGATGACCGATCGTCGGGTTAGGCGGGCCGAAGCCGAACTCGAGCGGAAGACCGGCCAATCCTGACGCTTCCGTTCCGCCGCGTCGGGCGAGTCTGTGTGGGCCTCGGCCGGCCTGGGCCGTTCCGTTCGCGATAGGGTCCCGGCATGCTCACAAGGTCCGACTCAAAAGCGACGTCGTCAAGACGACCCGCTTCGCCACCATACTTGGGGCATGGACACCCGCTACGCCATCCTCGGTTCCGGTATGCAGGGGACGGCGTGCGCGTACGACATCGCCCGCTTCGGCGAGCCGGCCCAACTCACCCTCGCCGACGCCGATCCCGGTCGGGCCCGCGCCGCCGCCGACCGTGTGAACAACCTCCTGAACCGGCATGTCTGCGGTTGGGCCGCGATCGACGCGGAAGCGACGGTCGCCGTGGCCGAGTTTCTGACCGACTACGACGTCGCCGTCAGCGCCCTTCCGTACCGTCTCCACCTCGCCGTCGAGCGGGCCGCTCTCCGAGCCCGCTGCTCGATCGTCGACATGGGGAACGACACCGACGTGTCGATCCAGGCTCTCGAACTGCACGGGGCGGCCCAGACGCAGGGCATGACGATCGTCACCGACTGCGGCCTCGCCCCGGGACTCGTCAACAGCATCGGCACCATGCTCGTCGGCGAGTTCGACCGACCCGCGTCGGTTCGTCTCTTCTGCGGCGGTCTCCCCGAAAACCCCAAACCCCCGCTGAACTACGCGCTCCGGTTCAGCATCGAAGGGCTCGTCGGCGAGTACATCGACGAATCGATCGTTCTGCGCGGAGGCAAGGTCGCCCGAGTCGAACCGCTGTCGGAACTCGAGCAACTCGAATTCCCCGGTTTCGGCACGCTGGAGGCGTTCGCGACGTCCAGCGGATCCGGTACCGCTCCCTACACCCTTCGCGGTCGGTTGGCCGATTACGAGTACAAAACCCTTCGCTACCCGGGTCACTGCGAGCTGATGCGGATGTTCCGCAACCACGGATTCTGGCACGACGGACCGGTCGAGGTCGGCGAGTCTCGCCTGCGTCCGATCGACCTGTTCCACCGCCTCGTCGAAGAGCGCCTGATCGACCCCCACAGCCAGGACGTGGTGCTCGTGCTCGCCTTGGCCCGCGGCTGGGTCGGCGACACCGCTCGCGAGTTCCGAATCGAAATGGTGGACCGGTTCGATCCGGCTACCGGATTCGGGGCGATGGAGCGGATGACCGGTTTTTCGACCGCCATCCAGGCGATCGCCGTCGGTCGGGGCGAGGTGCCCCGAGGCGCCTATCCCTGCGAGCTGGCCCTGCCCGGCGATCGGGTTCTCGAGGAACTGGCGCGGCGCGGGATCGGGGCGCGGCGCTCGTCCCGGCCTTTGTCGCCCCACGAGGCGGACGCGTTGCCGTCGGTCGACTCCGTCGGGGCGACCCGATGAGCCGGGCCGCGAGCGTAGCCGTTCGGGGCGTCGGCACGAACCGCGCGCCGCGTTCCGCGTGCCTTCGGATCGAGTCGGCCAGACGCGCCTCGCGTCGGCCCGTCGGGATACGACGGAGCCGGTCTCCCGGATCGGGCGCGGACCGGAAGACCCGGCTCTCCGAGAGGACGGGCGGCTCCCGACTGGCGGGTGTGCGCGCCGGGGGCTCTCGGCCGGGAGAACGCTCCATCGATCCCCGAACCGCCCCCGCCGAGTTCACGGCCCCGATCGCCGGGAAGGGCCGCCGAGGTCGACCGGATTGACCATCCCGTTTTCGGCGAAGGGGGGAAGCCGCCGTTGCCGAGCGCCCGTCCCGCGTACCCGAACCCGGCGGCCAGTTCGCCGCTGTGCCGGCCGAGTTCGGCTTCTTTCTTCGGAACGCGGTCGCCGACCAGCGCCGACGCCTCGTCGACGGGCCCGCTTTCGATCGTCTCGGGTACGGCTTCGCCCGCGGTCAAAAAACGAGGTCGGTTCGTGCCCGACCGGCGGAGACGACCGCTTCCCGGCGCCTCGCGCCGTCCCATTCCCCCCGGACCGCTTCGAAGAGGGATCAGAACCCCGCCGGACGCTCCCGGTAGAACCCGTGACGGCGGCACATCGCCTGTCCGAGCGCGCAAAGACGGCCCTCGTCGTAGAGCCGTCCGATCAGCGACACCCCTCTGGCCTGACCCCGCTCGTCGGTCCCCAACGGAATGTACAGCTGAGGGTGTCCGGTCAGGTTGGTGGTGATCAGGAGGTGGCTGCCCCGGTCGCTCGCGAGGACGACGTCGTAATCGCCGAACTCCGCCTCGAACCTCTCCATGACCCGCTGCCGCACGCGGAGCGACTGCACGTACTCGACGGCGGTCGCGTACCGCTGGCCTCGAAAAATGGTCGGCCACAGACTTCGTTCGACTTCGTCGATGCGGCCGTCGCGCGTGATCGCGTCGAAACCGGCCGCCGCCTCGATCGAGAGCCCGAGATTGGCCCCGCGCTCGGGCGGCGTGAAGCGGACCGGCTCCGCCCGCAACCCGAGTCCATCGAGAAGCGCCCGCCAAACGGTCGTCCGACCGTCGTTGCCGTCGAGCGGGGTCTCGTCGGCCAGAAACCCGATCTTGAGCGACCTCAGGTTCAGATTCTGGGCCAAGTCGAGCGGTCGGCTCACCGACCCCGAGTCCCGCGGGTCGCGACCGTGGAGGACGGACAGCACGGCCAGACCGTCGGCCGGCGTGCGCCCGATGACGCCGACCTTGTCCATCGTCCAGCTCAGCGGCATGCCGCCGTAACGGCTGATTCTCCCGAAGGTGGGCCGCAGGCCGACGGTTCGGCAACGGTGGCTCGGCGAGACGATGGAGCCGAGCGTCTCGGTTCCGATCGCGATGGGCACCAAGCCCGCCGCCACCGCCGCCGCCGAACCGGCGCTGCTCCCGCTGCTGCCCTGCTCCGGGTTCCAGGGGTTTTTTGTTTGGCCGCCGAACCATTGGTCGTCCATCGCCAGGGCCCCGAGCGCGACCTTGGCGACGAGGATCGCCCCCGCCGACCGCATCCGGACCACCACCTCGGAGTCGAAATCGGTGACCTGGTCCCTGAACGGCGCCGCCCCCCACGTGGTGCGGTGACCGCGGGACGCGAACAGGTCCTTGAGCGCGTACGGGATCCCGTGCAGCGGACCGCGCCACCGACCCCGTCGAATCTCGTCCTCGGCCCGCCTGGCCTCGGCCAGCGCCTCGTCGGCGAGGAGCGTGATCAGACACCTCAGTTGCGGGTCGTACCTCTGCAGACGCTCCAGACACACCTCGGTCAGAGCGACCGGCGAAAGGCGCCGCGCCCGGATCAGCCGCGCGAGGTCGGTCACGGGGAGAAAAGGCCACTGCTGGCGGTCTTCGGGCCGTTGCGGCAACCCTCTCTCGAGCGGAAATCCGCCCGAACGGGTCGCCCTCGGCTGTCTTCCGACGGGAGCGAACGGCGTGCACGGCGCCAAACTGTAGTCGATTCCGGCCTCCCGCATCGCCCGGTAGGTCGACTGGAACTCGCGAACCTGACTGGCCGCCGTCCGTCTCTGCTCGGCCGTGAAGTTCAGTCCGGTCAGCCTTTCGAACGCCTCCAGATCCGAGGCGAGGTCGGGGACCGGCGTGCGAGTCGCCGACTCGGTCTGCGCCCCCGCCCTCGCAATGAGCGCCGACCAAGCGGCAAAGCCGGCGAGTCCCCGCAGAAAGTCGGAGCGGGACAGAGTCGTGTCGAGTCCCATGACTCCGGAATTATGGGCGCGATTGGCGACGAGCCGTCGATTTCGGGGCCGGCGGGCGCTAAGCCGACCGCTCGGACCGGGTCGTAGGGAAGGAAACGGCCGACCTCGGGGACGCGCCCTTGTCGGTTCCGTCGGAAAATCGGGCCCGAGACCGCGACCCAGTCGCCATCGGCGCTGCCCACCGGCGCTTCGAGGACGACGGTCGCCGGCGGGCCGAACCCGAGCCGGGGCGCGGGGTCCTCGAAACCCTCTTCGCCCTTGCGGTCGCCCCCTTGCTCCGCCCGTCGACCCGCCTGACCCTGGGCGGACTGGTCGTCGAGTCCGGCTGCCTGCTCGCCTCGCTCTACGCCGACGTCGTCTTCTCGTTCTTCGGCCAGACGCCCCCGAGACCCCGGGTCTGCCCCAACGGCGGATACCTCACGACGACCGAGCGGGGCGACGGCGGGCGGCGCCCCCGCGCCGACGCCAAGACGTGCGGTTCTCCCGGTTGCCGGAAGTGGCGGCAGCGGCACGGGCGGAAGGAAGCCGCCGACCCGCCGCCGACCCGCCGCCGGCCGACTCCCGAGAAACGGGCGCCCAGCACCCTGAATCGGGCGCATGAATTCCCCCGCCCAAAACGGGGCCGGACGCCGGCCTCCCGGTCCCGTTTTCGAACCGGAAACCTGGCGCCCTCGGCGGGACTCGAACCCACGACCAACTGCTTAGAAGGCAGCTGCTCTATCCACTGAGCTACGAGGGCGTCGAACGGCTCATTATGAACCGACGCCGGGCGCGGGCCCGGACTGGCCCGGGCGCCGGAAAAAACGCTCCGCCTGCCGTCGTTTCCGACGATCCCTTCATGAATTCTTGACATCCCGGAGACCAAACTGCTCTCCATGTCGAACGGCAGACCCACCCGACGCCAGATTCTTCAGGCCGGAGCCGCCGGAGCCGCCGCGGTCGGACTGGCCGGGCTGGTCGGAGCCCAATCCGCGACCCGAAGCCAGCCCAACGCCGACCGGGCCCGACGGAGCCTGCGTTTCGCCGTCCTCAGCGACATCCACGTCCAAGACGGTATGGGGGCGCCGGCCGGAATGGCGGCCGCGTTCGAACACGCCAACAGCCTGAAGGACCGGCCCGACTTCATCATGCTCGGCGGCGACAGCATCAACGCCGGCATGTCCTCTCGTCGCGAGTCGGCCGACAAGATGTTCGGATTCCTGCGCAACGCGCTCGGAAACCACAACCGGCTCCCGATCGAGCCGATGCTCGGGAACCACGACGTTTGGGGATGGAACCGCGAGGCGAGCGGCGCGACCGGGCAGGAGTCCGACTTCGGGAAGAAGTGGGCGATGGACGTGCTCGGCATGGAGAAGCCCTACCGCTTCTTCGATCGTGGAAGCTGGCGGATCTTCGTGCTCGATTCCATCTTCCCGCAGGGGTCCGGCTATATCGCCCGGGTCGACGACGAGCAGATGGAATGGTTCGAACACCACCTGCGGCGGACTCCGTTCAACCGCCACGTCGTCGTCTGCACCCACATGCCGATCATCTCGGTCGGCGCCCTCGTCGTCGAGAACTCCGATCCGAGCAACGGGTTCACGATTCCGGCCTTCATCCAGATGACGAACGCGCCCCGGTTCTTCGAGCTGTTCAAGGCGCGACCCAACGTCAAGCTCTGCCTGAGCGGGCACACCCACCTGTACGACCGGGCCGACTACAACGGGGTGGCCTACGTCGGCTGCGGCGCCGTCTGCGGCGCGTGGTGGCGGGGAGCCCGAGACCGCACCGAGCCTGGATATACCGTGTTCGACCTCTTCGAAGACGGTCGCTTCGACGTCCGGTATGTCCCTTGGGGCTGGAAGCCGGCCTAGCCTTCCTCAGCGGACGCGGACGTCGTCCGGGAAGTCCCGGTAGAGGGCGGAACGAAAATTCCGGACCTTCTCGTACACGGCGGCGTGGATCGGCTCGATGTCGGCGTCCCGGGTGGCCGCCTGTCCGAACGCCCGGTCCATCTGGGCGAGGCTCTCAAACTCGATCGAGATGTTGAACTCGCCCAGGCCGTCCGGCCCGAACCCGAACTTCCGACGCCGAATCCGATACCCGGCGAGGTTGCCGGCGGCTTGGATGTGGTCGAGGTAGCGCCGCACGGCGTCCACCATCTCCAAGTCTCGGGCTCCGGGCGCGAGATCGACCCAGATCTCGTAGGTGTTCATCGACCGATTGTGGCCCAACGGAGGGCCGCCCCCGTCCCAATCGGGATCAGGGGGTCTCGCGGAGCCGCCGCACCGCGTTCGGGAGCGCCCGTCCCTCGTGATCGACCGACTGTCCGGCGTGCGCCTTTGTCCGCGATCCGGAAGGCAGGCCGCCGGGGTCGTCCCCTCGAACCAACCGCCGTGCTCGGAGTCGAACTGGCCATGCCGCACCCGACGCCACCGAAGACGCCAGGCGGCCCGTACGGCGTCGGTTTCGGGTCCGCCGAGGCGTCCGCGGCGGCGAGACGAGGGGTGGCGGGCGCGACCCCGACTGCGCGATCGTCCACGCCCGCATCGTCGGGTGCCACGCCGATCGGTTCCCGGCGTTCTGCGACGTTGGACCGGCGTCCATCAGCCGCCGCGACAGCCTGCAGCCGGTGGAGCCGGTCTCCGGCGCCGACGAGTCGGCCTATAGGAGACGCGTGTTCGGGCCGGAGCTGCCCCGTTCCGGGTAACACCCTCGGAGACCCCGATGCTCGAGTTCGATCTTTGCGTTCATCCCGGCCGCCGGTACCTCATGCGACGCGACGGCGCGCCGTTCTTCTACCTGGGCGACACGGTCTGGGAGCTGTTCCACCGGCTGACCTTCGAGGAGTCCGACCACTACCTTACGACGCGGGCGGCCCAAGGTTTCACCGTCGTTCAGGCCGTCGTGCTGGCCGAACTCGACGGCCTTCGCGTCCCCAACGCGAACGGCGACCTGCCCCTGATCGATCTGGACCCGCGTCGGCCCAACGAGGCCTACTTCGCCCACATCGACCGCGTCGTCGCCCGCGCCAACCGACTCGGCATCGTCGTCGGCATGCTGCCGACCTGGGGCGACAAGTACAACTCGAGCCAGTGGGGCGTCGGACCCGAGATCTTCGACGCCGACAACGCGGTGGACTGGGGCCGCTTCCTCGGCGACCGATACGGCGACGCCGGGGTCATCTGGATCTTGGGGGGCGACCGGCCGCTGACCGAACCCCGGCACGTGGACGTCAACCGCGGTCTCGCCAAGGGGATCCGCGCCAGCCGCGCGAAGAGCCAGCTCATCACGTTCCACCCGTGCGGAGGCCAAACCTCGTCCCAGTACTTCCACCACGAGGAGTGGCTCGACTTCAACATGGCTCAGACCGGGCACCGGATCGACCGGGACAACTACAATCGGATCGCCCAAGACTACGCTCTCGAGCCTGTCAAGCCTTGCCTGGACGGAGAACCGGGCTACGAAGACCACAAGTCCGACTTTCGGGAAGACCAGCCCTACATGGACGACACCCACGTCCGAAAGTTCGCTTATTGGGCCCTGTTCGCGGGCGCCCACGGGCACACGTACGGCGCCCACGGTGTCTGGCAGTGCTGGGACGAAACCCGAGACCAGGTCAGCTGGGTCCGCACCACCTGGCGCGATTCGCTCAACCTTCCGGGCGGGAACCAGATGCGCCACGTCCGCCGGCTGATCGAATCGAGGCCGTTCTTCGCCCGAGTGCCCGACCAGAGGCTGATCGCCTCCGACACCCGCCCCGGGCCCGACCATATCCGGGCGTGCCGCCACGACGAGGGGGACTACGCCTTCGTGTACTCCGCGACCGGTCAGCCGTTTCGACTCGACTTCCGGCGACTCGGACCGGGGGCGTACACCGCTTGCTGGTACGACCCGAGGACGGGCGAATTCGGCGCCACCCTCCCGGTCGAATCCGACGAGTTCGAGCCCCCTGACTTCGGGGCCGGGTTGCGATTGGGTGCTCGTCGTCGACCGGGTCTAACCGCGTCGGTTCAACGGCCGCCGCGGAGCAGTCCGCCGAGAATCCCCCGGACGAGGCTCCGGCCGAGCTGAGATCCGGCCGAGCGCATGACACTCTTGGCGGTGGCTTCCAGAATCGAGTCGCCTCGGCGGCCCGACGTCCTCCTGGTCGAACCGCCCGAACTCGGGCGCGCGGTCGGACGCGGCTTCGGGGTGCCGTAGGCGGGGTGGTTGTAGGTCAGCTGCTCGTAGCTGCGCTGCCTGGCAGCGAGCGCCTCCGCCTCGGCCTGGGCTTCGGCGATGCGCCGCGACTCCATCATCCTCAGAAGCATCTCGTAGGCCGAGTCGCGGTCGACCACCTGCTCGTACTTGCCCGCCAGCAAGCTGGCGGCCACGACCTGCCGACGCTCGGCCGGGGTCGCGGGGCCCACGCGCGACTCGGGCGGCGCGATCAGCGTCCGCTCGACGACCGAGGGCACTCCCTTTTCTTCCAGGACGGAAACAAGCGCTTCGCCGACGCCGATCTGCGTGATCGCCTCCGCCGTCTTGAACTTCGGATTGGGGCGGAAGGTTTCGGCGGCCGAGTTCACCGCCTTTTGGTCGCGGGGCGTGAACGCCCGCAGCGCGTGCTGAATCCGGTTTCCCAGCTGGCCCAAAACCGTCTCCGGAATGTCGATCGGGCTCTGGGTCACCAAGTAGACGCCGACCCCTTTCGAGCGGATCAGCCGGACGACGCGCTCCACCTTCTCCACCAGGGCCTTGGGCGCGTCGTTGAACAGAAGGTGAGCCTC
>JBDNCL010000169.1:0-6329 GCA_046719655.1 Fimbriimonadaceae bacterium | reverse complement strand
GAGACCCGCGGCGCGATGGTGCAGGGGATCTTCGGGGTCGGGGGCGAGCGTTACGGCGACATCCGGGTGGCGGTTCCGAGTCCGGACGTGCCCATCGGCCCGGAGACGATCCTCGATTCCGACGCCGGGAAGATCCTGGTCGGCGGTTCCGGCGTTTCGCTGGAGGCGATCCAGCGGGCGGCCGAGATCGGCGTCACCGGCATTGTCGCGGGCGGCGTGCGCGACAAGGACCTCATCCAGTTCCTGGGCTACGACATTGGGGTGGCGATCACGGGGCAGGAGGCGATCGGTCTGACCATCATGGTGACCGAAGGATTCGGCCAGCTCACGATGGCTCACCGAACGTTCGAGCTTCTCCAGTCGCTGGAAGGCAAGGGGGCGAGCATCAACGGCGCGACCCAGATTCGGGCCGGCGTCATCCGTCCCGAGATCGTGGTGCCCTTGCCGCTCACGGGCACCGAGGCCCAAGTCGCCAAGAGCGGCGGCGAACTGACGATCGGCACGCCGATCCGCGTCATCCGCGAGCCGTACTTCGGGCAGATCGGCCGTGTCACCGAGTTGCCGCCCACCCTCGTCACCGTGGATTCGGGGGCCGAGGTCCGAGTTTTGCGAGCCAAGCTCGACGACGGCGCCGAGGTGACGGTCCCGCGCGCCAACGTCGAGATCATCGCCACGTAGGCTGGGCCCGAACCGGTCGCGCATCCGGATCGGGCCCTCCTGCGGGGGTTGCCGGTCGGTTGTTCGGAATGCGCGGTTTCGGGGCGCGGCCCCGTCGGTTTGGCCTTATGAAAGTTCTGATCGTAGACGACGAGCCAACATTGCTCGAGACGGTGGAGAACCGCCTTCGAAAGGACGGGTTCGCCACCTTCGTGGCGGATTCGGCCGAAGAGGGCATGCGGTTGTTCAAGCGGGTCAAGCCCGACCTGATCATCCTCGACATCATGTTGCCGCAACGGTCGGGGTACGACCTGTGCCGAGCCGTGCGTCGGGACAGCTCCACCCCGATCATCTTTGTGACCGCCAAGGCGGACGAGCAGGACCGCATCAAAGGGCTCGAGATGGGGGCCGACGACTACGTGGTCAAGCCGTTCAACCTGAGCGAGCTGGCGGCCCGGGTCAAGGCCGTCCTGCGCCGGGCCAGCGGCGACTCGCCGCAGGAGACGGTGGAGCGCGGGAACCTCAAGATCGACCCCAGAAGTCACGAGGTTCTGCTCGACGGCAAGCCCCTGACGCTTTCGCCGAAGGAGTTCGCCCTTCTCTACTTCATGGCCCGGAACGCCGGGCAGGTGTTCTCCCGGGAAGTCCTGCTGGACCGGGTCTGGGGCAAGGACGCCTACGTCAGCCCGCGCACGGTCGACGTCCACATCCGGTGGCTTCGGATGCACGTGGAACCCGATGCGAACAACCCGACCCGTCTGATCACGGTTCGGGGGATCGGCTACAAGTTCGTGGGCTGATCCGCTCTCACCCGAGCCCGAGCATCTCGCGGGCGTGGGCGACGGCCGAGTCGCCGACCCGTTCTCCCGCGATCATCCTCGCGATCTCTTGCACCCTCTCGGCGTCGGCCAAGGGCACGACCCGGGTGGTCGCGCGCCCGGACTCCTCCCCCTTCTCGATTCGGAAGTGGCTGGACGCGCGGCTCGCGATCTGGGGCAGGTGGCTGATCACGACGACCTGGTAGTGCTCGCCCAGGGCTTCGAGCTTGCGGGCGACGACGGCGGCCGCCCGTCCGCCCAGTCCGGTGTCGACCTCGTCGAAGATCAGGGTGGGGACGCCGGCCGTTCCGGCGAGAACGCTCTTCATCGCCAGCATGACGCGGGAGATCTCGCCGCCGCTGGCGATCTTGTTCAAGGGGCGGGGAGGTTCGCCGGCGTTCGCCGAGAACAGGAAGACGACCTCGTCGCCCCCGGTCGCGTCGATGGGCCGTGGGCTGAGGCCCACGGTGAAGACGGCCCGTTCCATGGCGAGTTCTCGGATCTGGGTCTGGACTTCTTCGGCGAACCGGGCCGCCTTCTCCCGCCGAAGGGCGGTGAGATCGTCGACCGACTGCTGAAGCTCCGACCGCAGGATCTTCAGTCGCTCCTGCAGTTCGGATTCGGTGGTTTCGGAGTTGTCGAGATCCTCCAGTTCGAGCTTGGCCCGTCGGTAGAAGGCGAGGATGGCGGCCTCGTCGTCGCCGTACTTTCGGCGCAGCCGCTTGAGGTCGTCGATCCGGCTTGCGGTCGCGTTTAGCGCTTCCGGGTCGGCTTCGAGGCGGTCGGCGTAGGCCCTCAAGGTTCGAGCACCCTCCTGGAGAGCGTAGAGCGCCGACCGGATGGCTTCGAGCGACTCCTCGATCTCGGGATCGTGGCGGGCGACCGACTCCAGTTCGCGGACGGACGTGCCCAGGCGCTCGACCGCGGCCCCCTCCTCGTCGACCAGTCGGGCGAGCGAGGCGGCGGAGACTTCGGCCAGGCGCTCGACGTGTTGGAGCCGGCCGAGCCGGGCCTCGAGTTCGGGCATCTCGCCGGGTACCGGGTCGACCGACTCGATCTCCTGGACCTGAAACCGGAGCAGGTCGATCCTCTGTTCGCGTCCCCGTCGGTCCTGGCTCAGGGCGTGGAGCTTCCTCTCGACCTCGGAGACGGCGGCGAACCGTTCGGCGACCTGGGCGAGAAGGGCGGCGGCGGGCTCGCCGATCCAGGCGTCGAGGTATCGCACGTGGGAAACGGGGTCCAGCAGATCTTGATGGTCGTGCTGACCGTGAAGGTCGACGAGGGCGGCTCCGATCTGCCGCATCGTCGAAAGCGGCACCATCCGGCCCGCGATCCGGCACGTGGACCGGCCCTCGGCCAGCACCTCGCGCTGAAGGTAGAGACAGCCCCCTTCCGGCTCGACGCCGAGATGCCGACACAGCGCCTGGAGGTCGGGGCGAGAGGTCAGGTCGAACGTCGCCGCGACCGTGCCTCGGGTGGCTCCCGCCCGCACCAGGTCGGAATCGGCGCGGGCCCCCAACACGAGCTCGATCGCGTCGACGAGCAGCGACTTGCCGGCGCCGGTCTCGCCGGTCAGGGCGGTGAATCCCGGTCCGAGCGCGAGCTGGGCCCGGTCGATGATGGCGATGTTTTCGACGCTGAGTTCGAGAAGCATGGCTCGGAGTTCGGGCGCCCGGCATTCGGGTCCGGCAAGGCGCCGGGCATTGGTAGAGACGTTTTCGGCCGCCGAGACGTCTCGTCGCTTGTTTTCCCCTCGGGGCGCGGGGGCAGTGTCAGAATGCAGGTCGATGACGCTCGATCGCCGACGTCTAGCCCAACGCGCCGCGATTCTGTCGCTGATCTCGACCGTCGTCGTCGTTGCGGTCAAGCTGTTCGCGGCCGTGATGAGCGGCGCGATCAGCGTCTTGGCGGAAGCGCTCCAGTCGACGGTCGACATCATGATGTCGGCGGTGGCCGTTTTTGCACTTCGTTACGCGGCCCAACCGGCCGACCCCGAGCACCCGTACGGACACGGCAAGGCCGAGGCGCTCTCGGGTGCCGCCCTCATGGTGGTGGTCCTCGGTTCGTCCGTCTTCATCCTCTGGCAGGCGGGCCTTCGGCTGATCGAACCGGTGCCGATCCGGTGGGACTGGGGTGCGGCGGCCATGCTCTATACGGCGGTGGCGAACACGGTCGTGTCGGCGTATCTGACTCGGATCGGGCGCAAGACGGAGTCGCCGACCCTGATGTCGGAAGCGATGCACCTCCGAGGCGACACCCTCTCGTCGATGGGGGTTCTGGTCGGGATGGTCGCGGTCGGGGCGACCGGCCAGTACGTTCTCGACCCGATCGCGGCCGTCCTCTTCACCGCGGTGGCGATGGTGCTCGCCATCCGCCAGCTCGCCCGGGTGATCCACCCGCTCATGGACGGCGCGTTGCCCCCCATCGAGCGGCAGAGGCTGGAGGAAGTGCTCGATCGTCGCCCCGAGGTGCGCGGCTACCACAACGTGCGCACGCGAAAGGTCGGGGCGGTCAGGTTCATCGAGATGCACCTCCTCCTCGAGGACGACCTTCCGTTCGTTCGGGCGCACGAGATCGCCGAACTGGTCGAGGACGAGCTGTGCGACGTGTTGGGCGACGCGGTCGTGACCATCCACTACGAGCCATACGAGGTCGAGATGCGGCATCGGGCCGAGCAGCAGCTTCGGGAAGACGACCTGACCCCGCCCCAGGGCCGCCGGCGTCGGCCGCGGGCGTCGGGGAGCTAGCTGCGGGTCGGGATCAAGTTTCGTACTGCCCGTGCGGCGTCGCAAACGCGCCTGCGGGGAGGGGAACGGGGCCGTGCCGAATCGGGTCGTCGGTCGCGCCCATCCGCTCGTCCAGCCTCGACGACAGCTCCTCCCGAGCCTCGGCTCAGGGGGGCGCGGCGGCGACGCTCTCGAACTCCCGAGGGTCGGCCAGAAGGTCGAAAAGCATCTCGCGGGGTCGTCGGCGATCCAGGGCACGGTGCCGACGAACCGCTCGTCCGCTGGAGGCTCGATCGCCGAGAACGCGCGGTGGGTTCCGACTGACCGAGGCGGAGATAGAACGGCTCGGTCGGACGGTCGCGAAGCCGCTCGGCGGCGCGTCGGTCGCGGGGAACGCGGTGGCGCGGGTGGCCGTCCCGGGCGAGACGGTTGGCGGCGTCGGGAATCGAAGGGGGCGAAGCCGCGGTCCTGCGGCGGCTTGACTTCGCCTGTGGTCCGGGCCATAATTCAGGGGCTTCCGGGCGGTTAGCTCAGTGGTAGAGCACTACAATGACACTGTAGGGGTCACAGGTTCAAGTCCTGTACCGCCCACCACCTTCCTCTCGATTCAGAGCCTCTCTCCGCCTTCGGGGGCATCCTCCATCAGCCGGATCGTTCGTTCATCCGGATTGCGGTCGAAGTACTTCTCCAGCACGCGGTGGAAGATCGAGCCGGGCGGCGACACCAGGGCGAAGAGAGTGGCGCAGGACCTCAGCTTGAGGTCGTCGGGCGAGCCCAGTATCTCGCGGGCGGACCGGCCTTCGAGGGCGAGGATCGCCTCGCACGCCTCGATCAGGCGCGGGCCCAGAACGGGGTGGGCCAAGTAGGCTCGGGCCTCCTCCAGGCTCCGGATCGCAAAGCGAACGGATGCCGGGCTCGTGCCGAGCCCCAGGCACTGGGGGAACACGAACCACATCCAGTGTGACCTCTTGCGGCCGGAACGGATCTCGGCCAGAGCGGTTTCGTAAGCGGACTCTTGCGCGGTCTCGAAACGCCGGAGGTCGTACGGTTCTCGATTCGTCGGCTCTCTTTCCAATACCACAATTCTAGGGGAGATCTGGTCGCCGTCGTTCGTGTGCCTTCTCTCGAGGCGGCGCCTTCGGCGGGCCGGGAAACGGCTCCCTGGGCTGGTCAGCCCGGCGAACGTCGGCGACCGGGGCTCGCGACGACGATCCCTCGGTCCGTCCGACAGGCGCCGCGGGTCTCCGACCGCAAGAAGGTTCGGGCGGTTCCGGACGCCCGGCTCGGTCGACCGGGTTCGGTCGTTTTCCGGAATCGGGCGACCTGCCAAACTGACGGTTATGGCTCTGTATCACGCCGCGTTGCCCGCATACCTCGACGGTCTGGTTCCGGCGCGTCCGCTCGAAATGCAGCGGATGGAGGCCTACGCCAAGAAGACCGGCTTTCCGATCGTCGGTCCGGCGTCGGGGCACCTCTGCTACCTATTGGCGAAGATCGTCGGTGCGAAGCGGGTTTTCGAACTCGGTTCCGGTTACGGATACAGCACAGCCTGGTTCTGCCGGGCGGTGCGGGAGAACGGCGGCGGCGAGGTCTACCACGTCGTCTGGGACGAGGCCCTGTCTCAGAGGGCGCGCGGGCATCTGGACAACCTGGGTTACGGGGATCTGGTGCAGTACAAGGTCGGCGAGGCGGTGGAAGCGCTGAAGGCGACGCCCGGTCCGTTCGACCTGATCTTCAACGACATCGACAAGCAGGGGTACCCGGACTCTCTGCCGGCGATCGCCGAGAAGCTGCGACCGGGCGGGTTGCTGATCGTGGACAACGTCCTGTGGTCGGGCAAGATCTTCGATCCCGGCGAGACGGATGCGGCGACGGAGGCGATTCGGGAGTTCACGCGGATGGTGGTGAACGACCCCGGCTGGAACGCGGCCATCGTGCCGGTGCGGGACGGGCTGCTGGTGGCGCAGAGGGGTTGAGGAGGAGCGACGTCGGCTCGAAGATCCCGGTCGAGTTGCGGGTCGGGGTCGAGCATCGATAGCCCTATGTATAGGGCATGAGTATCCAGAACCGTGTCAACGGATGGCTCGCAGAGCAGTTTCTGAACCTGGTCTTTCTCCTCAGACTGCCG
>JBDNCL010000168.1:0-6344 GCA_046719655.1 Fimbriimonadaceae bacterium | reverse complement strand
GTTGACTTCCCGAGGATCGACCCCGTGTCCGCCGAGCTTGAACCGGTTGGCGGCGAACGTGTTGGTCTCGACGAACTGGGAGCCCGCGTCGAAATACGCCGAATGGACTTCGACCACCAGGCTCGGAGCCAGAAGGTTGGCGAGATCGTACGGCTGGTGGGGGAAGCCCTTGGCCGACAGAACGGTCCCGTTGGCTCCGTCGCCGATCACCAGGCCGGAGCGCAGGGCTTCAGCGAGACGCGACACGCCACAGGTTATACCTGCCCCCCTCCGACAGGGCCGACAACAGGGACCGGAGTCGGATGTGCCGGGCCGCCGCCCGCAGTTCGCGCAGAGCGAGAGCCTCTTCGAACGACGGCTCGGTCGCCGGTCGCGCCAGGTCGAGAGGCCCCATCACGTCGCCGACGCTCGGACTGTCGTCCAGACCCAAAAGGTGCCCGATCTCGTGGGCGACGGCGTGCCTCATCTGCGCGAGATTCATGGGAACCTGGCCCCCCGGAAGCTCGGTCCGAATGTCGATCCGCGCCTGAACCCGGGCGCCGAATCCGCCCTGAGGGAGAGGCCCCACCCAACGCTGCCACGCGATGTGTCCGGCAGACGGCGAATTTCCGCGTCGACCGTCCGGGCTGAAAACGATGACGACCTCGACCGCCGTCCGCGACCGACCGGCGGGAGGACCGGAAAACCCGACCCAGCCGTAGCCGCGCCCCGACACTTCTTCGAAAACGACGTCGTCGGCAACGTCCGACCACATCGCGACCGCCTCGTCGATCGCCCTTCGGGCCCGCTCCTCGGCGTGGATGGCGCGACCTTCGAACTGAACCTCGTAC
Source organism: Fimbriimonadaceae bacterium (assembly GCA_046719655.1). Lineage (GTDB taxonomy): Bacteria > Armatimonadota > Fimbriimonadia > Fimbriimonadales > Fimbriimonadaceae > JBDNCL01. The sequence goes on along the minus strand of JBDNCL010000168.1, from coordinate 5,514 downwards.
CGAACCGTGCCTGTGAGGAGGATGGCGTCGCACTGGGCGCTCGCCTCCTGCCATCGCCCCGATTCGAAGCTGGAACGCCCCCTTTCGAGGTGCACGTACATGTCGGACAAGATCCGGTGATCGCGGGTTGCACCGGCCGAAACCGGAACGAACGCGACCGCCAGAGCACACGCCCAAGCCGTCGCCGATCCCCACCGACGCCTCCCCGCAAATCCCTCCAAAACCGTTCCTTCCCGTGCCCATTGGGCTCATGGCGACCCCGCCTTCCGGTCGCCCCGGCGAGGGCCGGTCTCCAATAGGCTAAGGAATGGATCGGCAGATTCGAACGGCTTCCGCACGAAACCTGGCAGAACTGCGGGCAAACGTTAACCGAATCTCAAATTGCGTGCGTCGATGTCCGAACCCCGGCCGGACACCGTCCGCGCCCGAGCCCCCGATCCGCGACTGTCGACCGGCGGAACCGCCCACGCCAGGCGGAAGCGAGAACGGAACGCATCCCCGGCTGCCGGGCCCCGCAACATCGTTGCGGAGACCAACCCCGGTCGGGCGCCTTCCGAACCGCTCGCGCCGAGAGGAATCGGCGAACCGAGAGCCGGTTCCGAGGCGGGACTCCCCGACCCGCAACGAAGTTTTCGGCCCCCGCGGCCCCCGACGCCCGCGTCAGGGCATCGTCAGCGTCCACCCCTCTCGCTTCGCCCGGTCCCAGTCGTACACGAAGGTCCACCAGTTGCGCAGAGCCTTTCCCCGATACGTCAGACCGTGGTTCGCGCCCGGAATCGCCTGCATCCAGTACACGCGCCACCGGATCGGGTCGCGCGCCCACCGGTCGCTGCTGATCAGCTCCACCCGCCCGCCGCCTTCCGGCCTCCAATCTTCGATGTCGCTCTCGACGAAGTTCGGATTGTCCCAGTCGTAGTCGGACTCGCTGTTCGGTGCGTAGTGCGTCCAACCCACGCGGCGCGGATGGGTCACGAGCTTGTGGCTGGCGTCGCTGCCGACGAACTTGCCCCAGAAAAGCAGCTCGGGCCATCGCTCCGGCGGCGTGACGTCGCGTCCGTCGACGTGATTGAGAAGGTGCTCGAGCTGGTGCATGTGGTTCTCCAGCATCTCGCCGAGACCGCGCTGATAGTTGTAGTGGTAGACGGTGTAGGTCGCGTTCAACACGGGCAGATCGTCGTTGTTTCGGTCCGAGTTGCTCACGTCGCCCGTGGGGCTCGACATGTTCGACTCCCACAGGTCGACCACGCCGCCGTGGTACCCCCAGATCCAGACCTGCTTGACCCCGCGCTTTTCGACCCAGTCGCGGATGCCGATCCGCTCCACGATCGCCCCGTAGTCGACCAGCGGCACGCGGCGTCCCGGACGCAACGGAAGCGTCGGCATCGCCTCCTGAAACTCGTACTCGTGCAACACCCGGTAGCGAAGGCTGGGCGGAGCGAGGAAGTCCTTGTAACCCCGAAAGATCGAGCCCCGCTCGAGAGCCGCGCACGCTTCGCGAGTCAATCGGTCGACCTTCGCCTTGGTGGCGGCGTACGTTTCTCCCCAATCTCCCGTCCGGCTCCGGTCGATCCGGTCCCCGTCGAGCGGGAAGTACTTCACGACCACGATCGGAATCTCCATCGGGAGTCGGGCGTCCATCGGATCGGACGCCGGAGCCGACGGGGCCTGAGCGGCCGCGACCAAGAGGGCGAAAGCATAAATCATATCCGGGCAACCTCCGTTTTTCCTGGTGGCCGGCCGCGGCTCCGGATCTCATCCCGAAGACGTCTCCGACCAGACGAATCGCGACAAACCGACTACTTGATGCTCCCCAGCGTGATGCCTCGGATGAAGTACCGTTGAAGGGAAAGGAAAACGACCAGCACGGGCACCATCACGATCACGGCCGCCGTCATCTGGAGCGGCCAGTTCGTGCCGCCGTAGCTGTTTCGGAAGATGCTCAGACCGACCTCGAGGGTGCGCATGTTCAGCGAGTTCGTCGACAGCAGGGGCCAGAAGAAGTCGGTCCAAACCCCGATGAACGTGAACGTGCCGGCGGTGGCGAGCGCCGGCTTGCTCATCGGCAGGATCAGGCGCGAATAGATGCTCCACTCGCTGGCTCCGTCCATGCGCGCCGCCTCGTCCAACTCGAACGGAATCTGCATGAAGAACTGTCGGAGCAGGAAGATGCTGAACGCCGAGCTGACGCCCGGGATGATCAGGGCGAGATACGTGTCCAACCACCCGAACGATCGGAGCATCAGATACACCGGAATCTGGGTGACCGGACCGGCGAACATCATGCTCAGCAGAAAGAACGTGAACACGACGTCGCGTCCCTTGAACTTCAGCCGCGCAAACCCGTACGCCGCCATCGAACAGACCACGAGCTGACCGATCACGACCGACATCGTCACGAAGACCGAGTTCAGCACGAACCGAAAGACGGGAATGTCGGACCGGAACAGAACGATGGCGTAGTTCTCCCATGCCGGCTGGGGCGGGACGAGTCCCGAAAGCTCCGGGATCGGCGCCCGACTCGGATGCAGCGACACCAGCACCATCCATACGAACGGCGCCATCAGGAAGAGGGCGAGAACGATCAGAACGGCGTAGGTCAGCAGATTGGCGACAAACCGCCGGGCCGCGAACCCGAACGTGCTCTTCTTGGGGTTGACCTTCGTGGCGATCATCCGGCCGAATAACCCTCCAGCTGACGCTTCATGCCCCGATACTGGGCGTAGGCGACCAGGGCGATCGCGAGCAGCAGCACGAACGACTGCGCCGCCGCCGTCGAAACCTGGAACCGCCGCCACGCCTCGGTGTAGATGTGGTAGCCGATCACGTTCGTGGTGTCCTCCGGGCGCCCCTGGGTCATCATGTAGATCGGCGTGAACAGCTGGAACGCGCCGATCGTGCCCGTCACGAGGACGAACAGAGTCGTCGGCGCCAGCATCGGAACCGTAACCGAGAAGAATTTCCGCATGCCGGTGGCGCCGTCCAGGTCGGCCGCCTCGTACAGGCTCGGCGGAATCCCCATGATCCCAGCCACGTAGATCACCATCTTCGGCCCGAGACCGGTCCAAACCGCCATGAACGCGAGCGCGGGCATCGCCCAACCCTTGTCGTTCAGGAAGTCGATTGACTCCCGCCCGAAGAACGCGAGGAACGTGTTGATGAGCCCGGTTTCAGGCAGATACACGTACGTCCAGAGCATCGCGATCGCGACCCCGCTCGAAATCGCCGGAATGTAGAACACGGTCCGGAAGAACGCCATCCCCCGCAGCTTCTGGGCCACCAGCAAAGCCACGAGCAGAGCGACGATCGTTCCGGCCGGAACGCTGAGGACGACGAAGCGCACCGAGTTCCACATCGCCTGCCAGAACCGGGCGTCGCGCATGACGTCGACGTACTGCCCGAGACCGACGAACGGCATCTCGTCCCGAAGAATCCGCCAGTCGAACAGGGAGATGTAGGCGGCGTAGAAGATGGGAATCCCGGCGAACACGATCAAGTGGATCAGAGCCGGCGCCACGAACAGCCAACCGATCTTCTTCATCGCCTCGCAAACTCCCGATCGATCTCCCGAGCCGCGTCCGACAGCGCCCTCTGAACCGGGACGCCACCGTTCAAAATCCGGTCCATCGCCTTCTGGCCGATCTGCTCGACAAGGTCGTACCCCTCGACCCGCGCCCCCCAAGGCAGACGGGCGAGAGGCACCATCTTGAGGAAGTCCTTCTTGATCTGGGTGTCGGCGAGCGCCTCGGCGACGTCCTTCCGGGCGCTGATCGCCACGCCGCTCGTCTGGTAGCGCATCTGCACCCGGTTGCTGGTCCAGAACTTGATGAACTCCCACGCCGCGTCCGGGTTGCGCGAGTGTCTGCCGATCGCGTAGCCCGCCTGGTACATCACCGTCACCGGCTTGGGCAGCCTCGTCGGCAGCGTCACCACCCCGATCCGGTCCATGTCGATGGCGGGCGCCGCCTGAAGACCGACGATCGACCACTGGCCGCTGATCTGCATCGCCGCCCGACCCGTGGCGAACAGGTCCACCCCCATCGCCGCCGCCTGCGAAAGGCTCGGCGACACCCGGTGCCGCGAGACGAGGTCGGCCAGGAACTGCACCGCCTCGACCGACTGCGGCGAATCGAAATACCCGACCGCGGTCGATCCGTCCGGCGAGAGGACGTCGCCTCCGTTGTTCCAGAGCCACATGATCCAACCCGGCATCCAGTTCGCAAACACGAACCCGAACTTGCCGTCCCGGGTCGTCGCCTTGGCCGCCGCGAGAAAGTCGTCCCACGTCCAGTTGTTCTGGGGGTAGGGGATTCCGGCCGCGTCGAAGTGGTCCTTGTTGTAGTAGAGCGCCATCGGGTTGAAGTCCCCCGGAATGGCGTACACCGCCTCGCCGCGCCGCGCGATGTCGAACACGTTCGGGAAGTAGTCCTCGGGCCGGACGTCGGGATCGCGGTCGATATACGGACGGAGGTCCTGCAGAACGCCGTTGTCGATGAACACGGCCGCCGAAGAGGCGTCGAGGGTGATGACGTCGGGCTCCGAACGGGCGATATAGGCGAGGAGCAGCTTGCTGACGTACTCCTGCGACCCCGGAATGCCTTCGACCTGGATCGTGACGCCGGGGTTCTCTTCCTCGAACTCGGCATACAGGCGCTTGATCAGCCGGTTGAAGTCGCTGTCGTCGCCCGCGCCGCCCCAGTTGGCGATGCGCACGACCGTGCCCGACGGTTCGATCGCCGAGCATCCGCCCAGAATCGCCGCCGCCCACCCGAAAACGAGGATCGTCGTAGCCGCAAACCACAAACGGTGCATGGCAGATCCTATCTTGCCCGTTTCGGCGCACGCCTCGCTACCCGAAACCGCCCTCGCCTCTGCCCTCCCGCCGACCTCCGAGTTCCAAAGATCCACTCCATATCGGCGAAAAAGTTCGGGCCGTGCGATTCCGGAAAACCAGGATGAATTGCGGTTACACCGTATTGCCGACCGTGTTAGAAACAGATCATGGAACCGCCGGCATCGCGCGGTGGCAGCGTTCGTTTTGGAGGGGCGCGGTCGATGTGGGTGCTGCTGACGTTCGATCTGCCCGTTGTCACCAAGGAACAGAAGCGGGAGTACGTTCGCTTCGTGAAGAAGCTGGAGCGGGAGGGGTTCATCCGGCTTCAGTGGAGCGTGTTCGCCCGACCCTGCCCGAGCGAGGAGCAGGCCAAGCGGCACGTGTCGAAGGTGACGTCGTTCGCCCCGGCGGAAGGAGAGATCCGGATGCTCCAGCTGACCGACATGCAGTTCGGCCGCCAGAAGATCATCTTCGGGAAAACGGAGCGTCCGGCTGAAAAGACGCCGCCCCAGCTCACACTTTTTTGAACCTGGTGGCCGGATTCTCCGACTCAAAAACGGACCTTTTGAGTCGGACATGAGTTTACTTCAGAAGAACCTGACCGGTATCCCCGACTCGGCTGGGCGGATCCTGCGACGACCGGGAAGTTTACTTCAGAAGAACCTGACCGGTATCCCCGACAT
>JBDNCL010000167.1:0-6392 GCA_046719655.1 Fimbriimonadaceae bacterium | reverse complement strand
GGCCGACGCCCGCATCTGCAGGAGCCCCGAACCCGTGTTCGTGATCTGGATCGAGAATCGGAAGCTCTCCCCCTGGGTCAGCCCCGTCGCCTGGTGCCGCGCCGGGTGGACGGCGATGCGCGGGGCCTGGGCCTCGACCGTGCGCCTTTCTTCGGCGGCCTGGCGCAACAGGGCGGCCAGAGTCAGGTTTTCGTTGGCCAGGAACATCTCGGCCGTCGAGGCCCGGTGAAACGCCGCGTAGGGGGCGTCGGAGCGCGAGGATGCCGTGCCCGAAAGCGGGGACGCCGCGATGCCGAAGTAGGCGGCGATCGCATAGAGGACTTCGTTGTGCACGTCGAAACCGGTCGCCGGCTCCTGCGCCAAGCCGCGCGTGAGGGCGATCGTGAGTTCGATCGGGGTGTCGCCCGGCTCGTCGCCGAACGTGATGGCGGCCCCGCGAGGTTCAGTCTGGCCCTCGGGCGGGGCGAGCCGATCGACGAAGGACACCCGGATGACGGGATCTGCCGAATCGCCGGCCGGAGCCCGGACCAAACGCACCACGTCCCCCAGCTCGCGCCAACCCCCGAGCGCCCGATCGACGGCGTCGCGAAACTCGGCCTTTCGGTCGGCCGGCACGAGACGGTCGTCGACCACGACTCGGACTTCGGGGCCCGGCAGGAGCCGGACCAGTTGCCGGGCCTCCTCGAACTTCCTTTGGCTCAGAGCCTCCCGGATGGATTCGACCAGCATCAGGAAGTCGGCGCTGGCGCCCGCCGTCGTCGGCGGCACGATCAGGGGCGGCCGGTCGGTCTCCGGATCGCGCGCCGCCGCGAGCGACTCGGGGCCCGGGGCCGGTTCCGCGGAAAGCGCGGCCGGTTGAGAAGGGGCATGGAGGGCGACAGCCGGCCACAGAGTGGCCGCCAAAAGAGCGATCAGCATCGATTCGAACCTACCCGATTGCGTTCCGCCGACGAGGGCGGCCAGATCGGCGCCGTGTCGGGACCGCCAAAATGCCGGCGCACCGACCTCCGTATCCTCATAGGTGACGGACGAACGAAGGCTCGCGACGTATCGCCGATGGTTCGCGGCGGCGGCTTGGTACAACCTTGTTTGGGGGATCGGGGCGATCCTGTTCCCGACCCTGCCGTTCACGCTCTTCGGACTGCCCGAACCGAACTACCCCAGCCTGTTCCAGTGCATCGGCATGATCGTCATGGTCTATGCCCTCGGATATTGGTACATCGCCCGCGATCCGATGCGCTACGGCGCCTTCGTCTGGATCGGACTCCTCGGAAAGACGTTCGGGCCGATCGGGTTCGTCTATGCGGCGGCGATCGGCGAACTCCCATGGGCCTTCGGGTGGACGATCGTCACGAACGACCTCATCTGGTGGCCCGCATTCTGGGGCTTCGCGCTTCGCTACGCGCCGAAGCCGTGGAACCCCTGACCGCGCCGAACGCTACTCGACGTAATCGTCTTCGGACGGCCTCTTTCTCAGGAACGCCTCGATGAACATGTCGATGTCGCCGTCCAAAACGGCCAGGACGTTGCCCGTCTCCGCCCCCGTCCGGTGGTCCTTGACCATCGTGTAGGGCTGCATCACGTAGCTCCGGATCTGGCGCCCCCACTCGGCCGGGCCGATGTCGCCCTTCAGCGCCCGCTTGCGGTCTTCGCTGGTCGCGTTCTCCAGTTCTCTGAGCCGGGCGGCGAGCACGGTCATCGCGTGAGCCCGGTTCTTGTGCTGGCTCCGTTCGTTCTGGCACTGGACCACAATCCCGGTCGGCAGGTGGGTGATCCGGACCGCGGACTCCGTCTTGTTCACGTGCTGGCCGCCCGCCCCGCCGGCTCGAAGCGTCTCCACCTTCAGGTCTTCGGGGGAGATCTGAATCTCGGTCTCTTCGATTTCGGGCAGAACTTCGACCCGGCAGAACGACGTGTGCCGACGGGCGGCGGCGTCGAAGGGCGAGATGCGCACGAGGCGGTGGACCCCGTTTTCGGACTTCAGGTTCCCGTAGGCGTAGTTGCCCTGGACCATGAAGCCGACGTTGCGGTAGCCGGTGACGTCGCCCGGGGTCTCGTTCATCATCTCGACCTTCATGCCGTGGCGCTCGGCCCATCGGGTCAGAAGTCGGAAGAGCATCGACGCCCAGTCGCAAGCCTCGCTGCCGCCCGCGCCGGCGCTGATCTCGACGATGGCGTTGCGGTCGTCGTGCTCGCCGCTCAGGAGCGTGCTGAGCTCGAGCGCGTCGAGATCCTTCAGGAACTGGATCGCCATGCGGTCCGCCTCGCGCTCAAAGTCTTCGTTTGGTTCCAGCTCGATCAGCTCGTAAAGCTCGCGCAGCTCGCGCTCCGCCTTGTCGAGTGCCAGGTAGGGTTGGATCCGAGACTTGAGCTTGGACAGGCGCTGAAGCTGCTTGTTGGCGGCCGCGGGATCGTTCCAGAAGTCGGGCCGGGCCGAGGCTTCTTCGAGTTCGGTTATCTGTTGCTGAAGCCGAGGGACGTCAAAGATGACCTCCGATAGCGTCCAGTCGCCCTCGCGCCCCGGACAGCGCTTCATGCTGTTCTTGATTCAGCATAGGCGGGAGCATACCGGAACCGTCCGGACAACGCCCGGGCCCGCCGCCGTTTTCGCCTCGCGGGTCGGGTTCGCCGCCCCGAACGTTTCGACGGCAGGAACGCATCTGTCCGTGGGAGAATCCGCGATTGTGCGGATTGGATTGGCACAAAGAGGTCCTATGCGTTTGTCTGCCTTTGTTCGAAGCCTCGCCACGACGGTGTTGGCCGGTCTTCTCTTGGCGGGAGGCACCGCCCAAACCGACCGATCGGGGTCGGAAAGCGACAGCCGATCGTCGGGCGTTCGGTTTCCGGTTGTCAAGACCCAACCGGCGGTCGCTCCCGTCGTCGAATCGAGCTTCAAGCATCAGCCCCAGGTCAACAGCTTCTTCAAGCCGGGTCGGGCGAGTCCGACCAACCCCAAGCCGGCGCTGTCCACGAACATCGTCTTCGAACCGGCCGCGACCGGTGCGGTCGCCCCCGTCCGGCGGATTCAGCCCTTGGGGCGGTTCCCCGGCATCGACGCGACGGGGTGGGTTCCCCCCGACCCCCATATCGCCGCGGGCCCGAACCACGTGGTCCAGGTGGTGAACTCGGACATCGCCTGGTTCGACAAGACGACCGGGAACCTCCAGTTCCAGGTCCCCATGGAGCCGATTCCCGGAGACGACGAAGGTTTCTTCGAGTCGCTGGGGGTGTCCCCGTTCGTCTACGACCCGAAGGTTCTCTACGACCCGGTAACGGAGCGGTTCATCGTGGTGGCGTTGGAGCTGGGCAACCCCAACGTCAGCAAAGTCCTGATCGCGGTGTCCGACGACTCCGATCCGAACGGGGCTTGGGCCAAGTACCGCTTCGAGGCGAAGCTCGACATCGGCGGCGTCGAACACTGGTTCGACTATCCCGGTTTCGGGTGCAACCGGGACGCGGTCGTCGTCACGGGCAACATGTTTCCGTTTGTCGGCAGCGGGTTTGGCGGGAGCCAGGCCATCGTCATCCCCAAGGCTCCTCTGGTGACGGCCCAACCCGCGACCGCCTCGCAGATCCATATCCCGGGCCGCGCTTCGATCCAGGTGGCCCGAACGTTCGACCCCAATGTCGACAAGGTGTTCATGGTGGGCGCGGGCGGCCCGACCAACCAGCTTCGAACCTATGCCGTCGTCGACCTGGCGGCCTCGCCCGTGGTGCAGGAGCTGTCGGTGCCGATTCCGGCCTTCCAGCCGCCGGCGAGCAACGCCCCCAGCGCGCAGGGCCGCGAACTGGACACCCTGGACGGGCGCATTCTCGACGCCGCGTGGCGCGGCGGCCGGCTGTACGCTTGCCACGCCGTCCGTGCGGGTGTCGGCGACGTCCGGACGGCCGTACGCTGGTACGAGTTCGAAACCAACGGCTTCACGGTCGGCGATCCTCCGACTCTGCGGCAGGCCGGCACTCTCGTCTCGCCGATCGCCGGCGAACACTACAACATGCCGGGACTCGCGGTGAACCAGAACTTCGACCTGGTGCTGGTGTTCACGCGCAGTTCCGAAAGCATCGTCGCCGACATCATGGCGGCCGGACGTCGCGGCGGCGATCCGCTCGGCACGGTCGGCACGCCGATCCGGCTCCACTCGGCCGCCGGAGCCGCCTACGGCGGCGGGGGCTTCAACCGTTGGGGCGACTACTTCGGAGCCCAGACCGACCCGGTCGACGGAACCACGTTCTGGACCGTCGGCATGACGGGCAAAGCAAACGGCAACTGGACCACGTTCATCGACCGTTTGACCGTGGTCGACCTCGGTCTCGGCGTCGACGCCGAGATCGTCCCGGGATCGGTGGCAATCTTCGCCAACCAGGGAACGGGCCTTTCGGGCGGTGTCGCCGAGCTGGCCGCCAGCGACGCCAGCGTGCTTTCGCTGACTTCGGTCGCGGTGCCGAGGCTCGGACAGGTCGCCGCCCTCGACATCGTCGCCGACGTCGGCACCGGCGACGACCTCATGCGGCTGTCGGTCGAGGCCGACATGTCGTTGGTCAACGGGGCCGCCGTGTTCGTCTACATGCAGGACTTCACGACCGGCGAGCTGGTCCTCGTCGGACAGCGCACGGCGAGCGGATCGTCCATGACCCACGACTTCGCGGTTCAGGAGAACCGGAACCGTTTCCGCCAGACGGGCACCCATCAGGTACGGATTGTCATCCGGGTGGTGGACCCGATCCGCACGGGGCGGCGAATCGGCCTGCAGCTCCCGTTCGTCCTTCTGGTGGACCGGGTGACGGTGAAGATTCGGTCCTGATGCCGACGGTCGCCCAGGAACGAACCGGCGGGCGCGGGGGACCCCCGCGCCCGCTCTCTCTCTTGCGAAGCACCTCTAACCGGAGAAGTCGAACGCGCCGCCCTGGTTGGCCCGAGACCGGTAGGCGTCCGACCGCCGGATCTCCATCCGACGCCCCGTGATCGTGTCCAGGATTTGGGTGCGCCAGTCGTACAAGAGACCGAGCGAACGGGTTTCGGCATCCTGGACCGCGGCCAAGGTCCGCTGGGCCTGTCTGGTCAGGTCCTTGCCTTCCAGCTCGGACAGCGCGGCGTCTCGGGCCGCGACGAGGTCGCGGACCGCGTCCAGATCGTCGTCGTGCAGAGCCTGCTCGAGGGAGAGGGTCAAGGCGAGCAGATGCTCGGCGACTTCCTCCGCCGATCTAGGCGGCAAGGCGAACCTCCGCCTGCCGCTCTTCCTCCGCCCTCGACGTCACCGCCCGATGGATGCTCACCCAGCCGTCCCGCAAGTCCGCCATGACCTGCATCGCCCGGTCGACGGCGGCCGGATCGTCGTTGACGTTGCCGGCGACGAGCTCGTTGATCACGTAGCCGTACAGCGCCAGAAGGTTGGACGCCACCTCGCCGCCGCGACCCATGTCGAGACAGCTCATCAGCTCGAAAACGATGCGTTGCGCCTTCTGAAGATGCTCGTTCTGCTTTTCCAGTTCGCCCGCGACCACCGCTTCGCGACCGGCCGCCATCGACTTGAGCGCCCCGTCGTAGAGCATGATGACGAGTTCGAGAGGCGAGGCGCCGTTGACGGCGCTCTTTCTGTATTCCTGGGCCTGTTTCGAGTATCCCACGGTGCTCCGTTCTCCCTTCCGGGATCACTACTCTATTGTCGGCAGTCGGCGTCCGCGCCTCAGCCAGATTTGCGGGGGTTGCGACGAACGGTTCGCCCGCGGCGGGACTCGGCCGCCTCGTCTTCTTCGGACTGGGCGGGGCGATCGGGGCCTCTCACCTCCGACCAGTGCACGAACAGGGCACCGATTCCGGCCGTCCAGAGAACCCAGGCCAGCGGGATCAACACCTTGAAGAAATCGGGGTACTCGGGCTGGGGCGCGTCGGGCACCCCTCGGAACATCACCGTCTGCTCCAACCGCAGGAACAGGAACACGGCGGTGGCCATTCCTCCCCCCAAAAAGCCGGCCGAGCCCGCCAACCCGAACCGACGGGCCATCCCCACGCCCAACAGAGATGCCGGGATGCCGCCCGCCGCCAGGCAGTAGAGGAGGTGTCGCGCGGTGTGGGCCTCGGGAAAGACGAAGAAGGGCCAGACCGCCAGTCCGTAGCCCGCCAGGGCGGCGGCGACAAACCCGGTGCATCCGGCCAGCATCTGGGTGTCCAAATCCGGCTTTTTCCCCGCTGGTTCGGGCATGCGTTCGTCGGTGCGGAGGGGTTCCCAAGACATCGGCTTTTCCGGCACCCTCCAACGTACCAGAACGCCGATCCGGCAACGCCCTTCGCTCGCCCCCCTGACCGGCCCGGAAGCCCCTTCTCTAGAGGTACGGGGGCCGGACACGCGGATGCCGGTTTCTCCATGACCAAGGACGGAAAGCCCCTTCTCTAG
>JBDNCL010000166.1:0-6402 GCA_046719655.1 Fimbriimonadaceae bacterium | reverse complement strand
CGCCGCCACCCGACCTCCTCCGAGCCGCGGCAGAAGCTGCTGGGAAATGACCCCCTCGAGGGTGTTGCCGAGAAGCACCCGGATCTGCTCCTGTTGCTCGGGCGGGAACACGTCCACGACGCGATCCACCGTCGACGGGGCGTTTCGGGTGTGCAGGGTCCCGAATACGAGGTGGCCCGTCTCGGCCAGGGTCAACGCCGCTTCGATCGTTTCCAGGTCCCGCAACTCGCCCACCAGGATGATGTCGGGGTCCTCCCGCAAGACGGCCCGCAGAGCGTTGTGGAACGTGTAGGTGTCGGCATGCAGTTCCCGCTGGTTCACCATGCACTTCTTGTGGCTGTGCAGGTACTCGATCGGGTCCTCGATCGTGAGGATGTGCGACGTGCGCGTCTCGTTGATGTCGTTGATCATCGTCGCGATCGTCGTCGACTTTCCTGAACCGGTCGGCCCTGTGACGAGCACGAGACCCGACGTTCGCTTGGCGATTTCGCGGATGACCTGAGGCAGACCCAGATCCTCGAACGACGGGATCTTGGTCGGAATGGCGCGCAGGGCTCCGGCGACGGCGCCGCGCTGCATGTAGACGTTGAACCGGAACCGGCCGAGCGACTTCACGCCGTAGCCGAAGTCCAACTCGTGGGTCTGCTCGTACTTCTGAACCTGCTCGTCGTTCATCGTGTCGTAGATGAGCCGACGCGTATCGGCCGGACCGAGCACCTGGTACGGAAGCGGCTGGAGTTCGCCGTCGATTCGGGCCATAGGCGGCAGACCGACCGTCAGATGGACGTCGCTCGCCTTCCGCTCGATCGCGGCCCGAAGGATGTCGTCGAGGTGGACCCCGTCCAGCGACTGCGCGTCGACGTTCGCGTCGTGGGGGACGACCGGCTCGTCTTCGGTGCCGATATAGGCCCTCGACTTTTCGAAGAGGGGCTTCTCGAAGATGCTCTGGGGCACCTCGGCCGGCTTGTAGCGCATCGCCCGATCGTCGGCCTTGTGCTGAGCCTCGAGCTCCTCGACCGACTTGACCGCGTCCTGGATCGCGGCGTCGACGTCGCCGCCCGCATCCGAGGTGATGTCGATGCCACCCGGCAACACGCGCAGAACGGGTTCCCGCCCGGCCCCATGTTCTGCCGACCGGTCGGCCTTTTCGTCCTTGGGTGGCTCGTTTTGCTTCAAAACCTTGCTCCAGTCGAATGCAGCGCTCATGTTCCTTCTCCCGCTCCTAGACGGAGCTCATCGCCGCCGCTTCGGCGATGGCGCGGACGCCGCCTTCGGCGAGTTCGATCAACCTGTCCTCGCTGATCCCGAGAACGGGCAGGGGCCACGACGGGAACAGACCGACGAGGTCATCCTGCTCGCCGGCACCCGACACGGCGTAGTCCGCAATCGAAGACGAAAGCGATACGACGGCTCCATACTCTCGGTGCGGTTGGTCCGTTCCTGGATCGGTCAAATAGCGTAATCCGGCGATCAGCTCGTCCGGAAATCCCCACTTTTTGGCCGCGGCGACCGCGACGACCTCGTGGTCGCATCCATAGACCATGCGCTCCGCCTGAGCCGTGTCCTTCCCCTGCTGAACCAAGACGTTGACGACTTCGTAGTCGCGTCCGCCGAACCGGTCGAGGAGCGTCTTGCCGATCGCATGGAGCAGGCCGCAGGTGTACGCGTTCTCCGGATCGAGACGCCGAAGCTGCTGGACGACATACCGCGCCGCCACCGCCGTATCGACGGAATGGCGCCACCACGCCCGACGGCGCAATGACTCGCGATCGGTCTTGCCGATGAACATGTCGTACACGCCGACCGCCATCGCCATTTCCCGCACGGTTTTGAAACCGAGGAACACGATCGCCTCTCGAATCGAAGTGACCTTGCGCGGAAGCGCATAGTACGAGGAGTTCGCGACGCGCAGCAGCTTGCTGCTGAATCCAGGATCGACCACGATCGCCCGCTCGATCACCGATGCCGGGGATTCGGTCGTGGCCGAAAGCTCCATGACCCGGTAAACGACATGAGGCAGAACGGCCAGTTCCCGGACCCGGTCCAAGATCTCGCGGGCGTGGTCTCTTTGCTCAATCGGCGCGGCAGACATGGTGTTCGTGAACCTCCTTCCCAGACCTACCCTTGTCATTCTCGGCAGACGCCGAAACCTTGACCAGCGGTCGCCTAGGCATAGATCACCCGCAGGACTTCGTCCACGCTGGTTACGCCCATCAGAATCTTCTGCACCGCGTCCATCTGGAGCGTGCGCATCCCCTGCTGGATGGCGATGTTGCGCAGGATGTGGGACGGCGACTTGTGAAGAATCTGGTCTCTCAGTTCGTCCGTCATGATCATCAGCTCGTGGACGCCGGTGCGCCCTTTATAGCCGGTGCCCTTGCACTTGTCGCACCCCGCGCCGCGGAACAGGGTCAACTCGCCGCCCGTCTCGGCCCCGAGTTCCTCGGGAATCGGAAAGCCGTATCGAAGCAGGCTCTCGCGGGATGCGCTGTACGCCTCCTTGCAGTTCGGGCAAATCTGACGAACCAGCCGTTGGGCGAGAACGCCGATGATCGAGGACGAGATCAGGAACGGCTCGACCTCCATATCGATCAGTCGGGTCGGAGCCGAAGGCGCGTCGTTCGTGTGCAGCGTCGAGAGAACCAGGTGCCCGGTCAGAGCCGCCTCCATCGCGATCGTGGCCGTCTCCGTGTCCCGCATCTCGCCGACCATGATGATGTCGGGGTCTTGCCGGAGCATGGCCCGCAGGCCGGCGGCGAACGTCATGCCCGCCCGGTTGTTCACGTTGCACTGGTTGATGCCGGCGAGCTCGTATTCGACGGGGTCTTCGATCGTGATGATGTTCCGGTCGCCCGTGTTGAGCTTGTTCAGCACCGAGTAGAGCGTGGTCGACTTGCCCGAACCGGTGGGTCCGGTGACGAGGATGATGCCGTAGCTCTTCGAGCACATGTCCTCGATGCAGGAGAGGTTGTGAGGCAGGAACCCGAGCTTCCCCAGCCCGACGTTGATGCCCCCCTTGTCGAGGATGCGCATGACGATCTTCTCGCCATATACGACCGGCAGGGTCGACACGCGCAGGTCGTACTCCTTCCCGTTGACGGTCAGGCTGATGCGGTTGTCCTGCGGCACCCGTTTCTCGGCGATGTCCATGTTCGCCATGATCTTGATGCGCGAGGTCAGGGGCGCCAACACCTTGCGGGGGACCTTCATGGTCTCGAGCATCACGCCGTCGATGCGGACCCGGACTTTGACCCCGTCCCGCATCGGCTCGATGTGGATGTCGCTCGCCTTGTCCGTGATGGCCTGGTTGATGATCAGGTTCGCGAGACGGATGATGGGGGCGTCCTCGCCGAGACGCCGCATCTCGTCTTCGCTGTACTCTTCCTCCTCCTTGCCCGCGACCTCGATGTCGCCGTCGAAGTCCTTCATGACGCCCTGGAGGGCATCGGACACGTTGACTTCGACCTTGTAGAGGGTCGCAAGCGCGTTTTGGATGTCTTCTTCGACCGCGATCTTGGGTTCGATTTCGAGTCCGGTGACCAGCCGGAGCTCGTCGATGACGAAGACGTCGAGCGGGTTGACCATCGCCACGACGAGACGACCGTCGTGCTTCTCCACCGGAATCGCCTTGAAGCGCTTGGCCGACTGGGGCGAAATCAGAGCGAGGAGCTCGGGCGTCGGGTGAAGATCGTTCCCTTCGATGAAGGGCACCCCCCAGACTTTGCCGAGACAGCGCACGCGGTCGCGCTCTTGAATCAGCCCCATGTTGACCAGCACCCGTGCGATCGGCTCCATGCCGCCGAGTTCGCGGTGCTTCTCCACGGCCAGCTTCAGCTGCTCTTCGCTGATCAGCCCTTCTTCGACGAAGATCTCCCCGGTTAACATCCCAATAAGCCCGATTCGACGACCCGCCACAGTCGTCTGCCACGAGAGGTGTTCCACCTCGAGCCTCGGCCGATGCCCGTATCTCTTCGGGTTGCGTAGGGGAAACCGACTCCGGCAACACCTCCAGGCTCTTTGCCGCTTCGGGGGCGGGGGGCCGACGCTGCCGGCCGGACGAGGCCGAACAGACGGAGCGGCGGCCCGGCGGGCCGCCGCTCTGTCCACTCCGAGCCTCGGCGCCTCTACGGGCCTTCCGACTCTCGGACCCAGATCTGCATCGATTTGGCGCCTCGGTTGTTCCAGGCGAAGTACGGGATGAACCGGGCCCGGACCTCCTCCTTTGGGAGGGGCTCGTCGGCAAGATAGAGTTCTCCCGACTCGGTGTCGAGCGTCTTCCAACCCGGCACAAGCAGCGTCGGAACGCGGCCGAGTTCCTCGTGCGGCTCGCCCTCCGCGACTTCGGCCGTCGTGTCGGATGCAAATCGCTGAGGCTCGACGCCGAAATCCGGCTCTTCGAGGGCAAAGATCAGCGGGCCTTTGGCCAGGGCCACCCGTCCGAGGTCGTCGAGGACGCGGGGGTCGGCCCGAACCCAGCGGGGCATCATTTCGAACTGGGCTTCCACCGCGTCTCCCTCCCTCCAGTCGCGGGACCAGACGGCGTAGCCGTCTTCGTAGTCGGCCTCCGCGTCGAAACCGGTGGTCTCGAATCCGGCCTCTCCGCACCACTCGGGAATTCTCACCCGCAACGTCATCGGCCCGCCGGTCAGAAACTCGAGTTGGAACCGGCCGGAGTACGGGTACTCCGACGTCACCCGGATCTTGGGCAGGCCGACGACCCCGACTTCGCCCGCGATCGGCATGTTCACCACCAACGTCGGATTGGCGGCCGACGCGTCTTTGCTGTAACCGTAGGAAGCGATCGACCCGATCAAGCGGGCGATGTTGGGCGGACAGCACGCACACTCGAACCACGGGACCCGGGCTTTTTTGCCCCGACTCTCCAGCGGGTTGTCGTAGAAGTAGAGGTCGCCGGTCAGGGCGATCCCAGCCAAAGCCCCGTTGTGGATCGCCCGCTCGACGACGTCGGCGTACGACGAGTCGCCCGTGCGCTCGGCCAGGCGCCGCCCCCACATGGCGAGCGCCACCGCGGCGCACGTTTCGGCGTAGGCGGTCAGATTGGGCAGGTCGAAGTCGTGGGTGAAGCCCTCGTTGCGGGCCGAAGGGCCGATGCCGCCGGTCACGTACATCCGCCTTTCGGTCAAGTTGCGCCAGCATCGGTCCAAGGCGTCGAACAGCCCCTCGTCGTCCGAAGCCGCGAGGTCGGTCGCGGCGGCGTAGAAGTACATGCCCCTCACGGCGTGGCCGACGACCGAGGTGTGCTCCCGAATCGGAGCGTGCACCTGCCAGTACTCGGGCTCGTACTCGGTCTCCGACTTGGGCCGACCCCGGCGATAGGGAGCGAGATTGCGGATCTCGTCAGTCTCGAGCTGCTCCTTGAAGATGGCCGGGCCTCGACCGCGAACCTCGACCATCCAGCGGGCCAGTTCGCGATAGGACTCGTTGCCGGTGTGGTTCGCCAACCGCACCAGCGCCAATTCGATCTCCTGGTGCCCGCAATACCCGAGCCTCTTGTCGGGACCGAAGATGCCGGCGATGTGGTCGGCGAGGCGGATACCGGCCTGAAGAAGCTTCTCGTCGCCGATGCAGTCGTGAGCCGCCACCGCCGCCTCGATCAGATGGCCGGCGCAGTACATCTCGTGCAGGTCGACTAGGCTTCGCCAGCGATCGTCCGGGTGCATGAGCTGGAAGAAGGTGTTGATGTAGCCGTCTTCCATCTGGGCGGCGACGACGGCGTCCCGAACCTCCTCGTACCGCTTCCGGATCGGAGCTTCGGGCCGGTCGGCGAGAACGTAGGCGCACGCCTCGAGCCACTTGTACACGTCGGAGTCGTCGTAGTACCGCCCTTGGTGGGTTCCCCGCTCCCCGCGGGCGACGCGGTAGAAGTTCTCCAGCCGGCCCGTTTCCGCGATCTTTCCGTACTGCTGCTCGAGAGAAACGTCGCGGATGAGGTTTCGACGTTCGGTCCAAAACCCGTCGCCGTAGGCAAATTCTGATGTCGCAAGGGGGAGGAACTGGCAATGAAACGGCATGGCGGGAGTTTATCCCCGGACCTTGCCGCCGGACCGGTCCGTCATTTTCCGAGTCGGCGGACCTTGTCGCAGTAGTCGAGAATGGTCTTGACCACCTCGGCGTGGGACCAGGTCAGGGGGCTGACGCTCAGGTGCTCCCCCGTGATCGGGTGGAGCTGCTCCGGCAGCACCCCCGACCGGGCGGCGTGCTTGAGAACCCAGCGCAGCCAGTGGAGCGGTTCCTCGAGGTCCTCCCGCTTCTCGGCGGCTTGGATCTTCGCCTGAGCCAGCCACATCGTGCAGATGATCCACGGATTGCCGGGAACGTCGTACGACTGCCGGAAGTAGTAATCGTCCTGGTAACGTCCCAACCCTCCGACCGGACTCTTGA
>JBDNCL010000165.1:0-6442 GCA_046719655.1 Fimbriimonadaceae bacterium | reverse complement strand
GCAACGACGAGGGGCGGCGACCGATCGGTCGCCGCCCCTCACCCTTTGCCGGACGCCCGGCGCTCTAGCGGTGGGAGTCTTCCCAGGTCACCATCGCCAGCTCGTGCGCGATGTGGACGTCCTCGTGGTAGGGCACCACCCGGACCGTGTAGCCCCAGTGACCGGGCTTCTCGCAACGCACCGTCCCGCTGAACCGCACCGGTCCGGAGGCCGACTCGCCCGGCTGCAGGTCGTGGATCTCGATGTCCTGAAGCTCGCGGTTCAGACCCACGTGCCCGACCAGAGCCTGAACCCGAACCTCGTGCGGCTGCAGCGGCCCGAGGTCCACAAAGACCTCGACTTCGAATTCCGACCCGATCTTGGCGCGACTCGGAGCCGTATCCGAGACGCGGACGATGCGAACCTTGCCCCACTCCGACCGGGTGCGGTCCCGCCAGGTCAAGGCGTCCTTGGCCCGCTGAAGGCCTTCGGCCGACAGCGCCCGGTACGCCCTGGCGGCCGGCATGTAGAAGCGGGAGGTGTACTCCTGCACCATGCGGCCGGTGCAGTAGATCGGCGCCAGTTCCGCGATCGACGCCGATTTCGGTCTCGAGGATGTGGTAGAGCGACAGGCTGTCGAGCCAGTCCTGGTGCCCCTGGTCTCCATACTCCCGGCGCTCCCCGATCGCCCAGCCGACTCCCGGCCGATACGCCTCGTTCCACCACCCATCCAAGACCGAGCAGTTGAGGCCGCCGTTCGGAACAACCTTCATCCCGCTCGTGCCGCTCGCCTCGTAGGGGCGCCTCGGGTTGTTGAGCCAGACGTCGACTCCCTGCACAAGGGCTCGGGCGATCGCCATGTCGTAATCCTCGAGAAAGACCATGCGCGCCCGCGCCCCTTCGTTCCGGATGAAGTTGATCAGCTCCTGGATCATCCGCTTGCCGGGTTCGTCCTTGGGGTGGCTCTTCCCGGCGAGGATGATCTGGACCGGACGCTCCGGGTGGTTGAGGATCCTCTTCAGCCTCTCCCGGTCGGCCAGCATCAGGGTAGCCCGCTTGTAGGTCGCAAAGCGCCGGGCGAACCCGACGGTCAGATACCGGGGGTCGAGAATCTGCTCGACCGCGCCGATCTCGGTCCGGCTGACCCCTTGGCGCTCGAGCTGCTGGTACAGTCGGCGCCGGACGTACCGGACCATGTCGCCGCGCTGGTTTTCGCGCGCCTCCCACATGGCGATGTCCGGAATGTCCCAGACCTTCTCCCAAACCTTCGGGTCGCCGGAGTTCCGGCGCCATTCGAGGCCGAGGTAGTTGTCGAACAGCTGGGCGAATCGCCGGCTCACCCAGGTCATGGTGTGCACGCCGTTCGTCACCGACTCGATCGGCACCTCGTCTTCCGGGTAGTTCGGCCACTTGGAGTGGAACATCCCCCGCGCGACTTCGGCGTGAAGCTTGCTGACCCCGTTGACGTGGTTCGAGTTCTCCATGGCGAGGACCGCCATGTTGAACGCCTCGCCCTCGTTGTCGTCGTTGATTCGGCCGAGGCGGATCACATCCTTCATGCCGATCCCCATCGACTCGTAGATTCGCTTCGTGTAGCGGTCCACCATGTCGGCCGTGAAGAGATCGAATCCGGCCGGAACGGGCGTATGGGTGGTGAAGCAGTTTCCGCTGACGACGACCTTCCGGGCGACCCGGAACTCGCACCCGTTCTCCTTCATGAACTGGCGGATGCGCTCGAGGACGAGGAACCCGGCGTGACCCTCGTTCATGTGGCAGACGGTCGGGTTGAGCCCCACGGCCCGAAGCGCCCGCAAACCCCCGACGCCGAGGCTCATCTCCTGCCGGATCCGCATCTCGTGGTCGCCGCCGTAGAGCGTGTCCGTGATCTCCTGGTCGGCGGGCGCG
This sequence comes from Fimbriimonadaceae bacterium, assembly GCA_046719655.1. Classification (GTDB taxonomy): domain Bacteria; phylum Armatimonadota; class Fimbriimonadia; order Fimbriimonadales; family Fimbriimonadaceae; genus JBDNCL01. Next base: position 4,558 of record JBDNCL010000165.1, on the reverse strand, counting down.
TTCTCGAGAACGTTGCTGTCCAGCAGATAGAGAGGCACGCGGCCGACGTCGGCGCGCCAGACCTGGCAAACGATGTCGCGTTCGGGGAGCTGGATCTCGACTCGGATCGGCTGCTGGTCCTCGCCGCGCACGAGCGTCAGAGGCATGTTGTAGAAGTCGTACTGGGGGTACACCTCCTGCTGCCAGCCGTCCGGCGTCATCACTTGGCGGAAATACCCGCGGGAGTACAGCAGCCCGACGCCGACCAGCGGCAGTCCGAGATCGCTGGCCGCCTTGAGGTGGTCGCCCGCCAGAACGCCGAGACCTCCCGAGTAGATCGGCAAGGCTTCCGAGATGCCGAACTCGGCGCAGAAGTAGGCGATCAGGGTCTTCTCCCGCTCGCCCGGATACTCGCGGTCGAACCACGTTTCTTCGGCGAGGTACCGGTCGAGGTCTTCCACCGCGTACCCCAGGTCGTTCAGAAACATCTGGTCGCGCGCCAGGCGCTCGAGCCGCTCGCGGGGGATGCGGTTCAAAAGCTGAACCGGGTTGTGCTCGACCTCCGACCACAGCGTGCGGTCCATCTCTCGGAACAACTCCTGGGTTTCGTGATGCCACGTCCAGCGGAAGTTGTAGGCGAGCCGCTTCAGTTCGCGAAGGGGCTCCGGCAGCTCGTAGAAAACCTCGAACGAGTGGGCGTACTTGGGGTGTTTCATGGTCTGGCGCCTGGGCGGTTCTCGGCCACCGCCCGCTATTTCTACCTGGTTCGCCCGCGCGAGATCCGCACCGCGGCGGGCGGCCCAGCCATCCTGATAGTCGGTACAGACGGCAAAAATGCGGAGGGCAAACGATGTGGGAAGTTGCCGACTCCGGGCCGCTTCCCCTACCCCGGAGGGGTCCCGCCGCCCGGTCCATCGGGTAGAACGTCAGCCACACCCATGCTGTCGGTGCAGAACCTGAACGTTTACTACGGAGCGATCCACGCCCTCAAAGGGATCCATGCCGAGGTTCGGCAGGGCGAGATCGTCGCCATCATCGGCTCCAACGGAGCCGGCAAGACCACCCTTCTCCGCACGATCAGCGGGCTCTTGAAACCCAAAACGGGCAAGATCGAATTCGAGGGCCAAGACATCGGCACCATGGCGCCTCAAGAGATCGTTCGCCGGGGCCTCGTCCACTGCCCCGAAGGCCGACGGATCTTCACCAACATGACCGTCCTCGAGAACCTCCAGCTGGGGGCCTTCACCCGGAAGGACCCCGCCGTGGCCGACGACCTCGAGATGGTCCTTCAGCGCTTTCCGAGGCTGCGCGAGAGGATCCGCCAGAGCGCGGGAACGCTGAGCGGCGGCGAACAGCAGATGCTGGCGATCGGACGGGCCTTGATGTCGCGGCCCAAGATTCTTCTCCTCGACGAACCGAGCCTCGGGTTGGCCCCCAACCTGGTCATGGAGATCTTCGAGATCATCCGTTCGATCAACGCCGATAACCGGACCGTCATGCTGGTCGAGCAGAACGCCCACCTCGCCCTCGAGATCGCCCACCGCGCGTACGTTCTCGAAACCGGGTCGGTCGCGCTCGAAGACACCGGCCAAAACCTCCTGAACAACCCCAGCGTCAAAGAGGCTTACCTGGGCGGTTGACGCGGGAAGACGATGGCGTCCATCCGACTCGAACCCCTCGCCGAAGCGCATCTGCCCGACGTCTTGCGGATCGAGCGCGCGTGTCAGACCGCACTCTGGTCGGAGGCCAGCTTCCGGAACGAGATCGGCCACCCGCACGGGGTGTTCCTCGTCGCCCTCGCCGGACGGGAGGTGGTCGGGTTCGGCGGCTGCTGGATCCTCGTCGACGAGGCCCACATCACGACCCTGGCCGTCGACCCCCTCCATCGTCGCCAGGGTGTCGGGCGGTTTCTCATGGACGCCCTGCTCCGGCGCGCGGCGACGGCAGGCGCGATCTGCTCGACGCTGGAGGTGCGCTCGTCGAACGAGGCCGCGATCAAGCTGTACGAGGAGATGGGCTACGTCGCCACGACCCGCCGGAAGGGCTACTACCCCGACAATCGGGAAGACGCCCTCGTGATGTGGCTCCACGACCTGTCGAAATGGTCGAACGGAGATTGACCGGAGACTCGGGCGCCGACGAAAGGCCCGATGTTCAGACTCTTCTCCCGGCGGGCCAAGCTCAAGACCGCCCCCGAAACCGTGCGCCAACTGACCGCCTCGGAACGCCGGTTTCTCGATCTTCCCGGGATACCGCCGGCCGGGCTGCCCTATGCGGTCTACGACCAGATGCAGTCGGACGGAATGGTCCAGACCGCTCTGTCCGTCAAGAGGCAAGGGGTCCTCGCCGCGCCCTATCGAATCCGCCCCGCCGACGACTCTCCCTCCGCCCGGGAGAGGGCGACTTTCGCGGAGAGGGCTCTCGAGCGGATCGAGGGATCCGTCGCCGACGTGCTCGGCCACGCTCTCGACGCGTTCGCCAAAGGCTGGTCGGTCCAAGAGTTGGTTTGGGACTCGGACGGCCGCGAGACCTGGCTGGCCGCCGTGCGCCCGAAGGACCCGTCCTTCTTCGGTCTCCGGGTCGACTCCTTCGGACAGATTCGTTCGCTCGTCCTCCACCTCCCGGGCGAAGCCCCGCAGACGATCCCCCGGAGCAAGTTCGCCATCTACCGGAACCGGAGCGGTTACCGCCACCCGAAGGGCCGAAGCGACCTCGACGCCGCGCACCCGCACTGGCAGGCCAAGCAGGCGCTGTTGGCGGCTTGGAAGTTTCACCTCGAACGCTTCGCCTCCCCGACCGTGCTGGGCCGGTTCCAGCGGGGGTTGCCCCCGCAGGACCAAGAAGCGATCCTGGGCGCGCTCCGCGACCTGAACCGGCACACCGCGATCCTGTTTCCCGAAGAGCTGACGCTCGGCACGATGGGGGGCGAACGCGAGGCGTCGACCGGATTTCTGGAGGCGATCGAGTTCCACAACCGGGAGATCGCCCGCGCCATCCTCGGGCAGACCCTGGCGACCGACGAGGGCCGAAGGGTCGGCTCGCTCGCCCTCGGCAAGGTCCACCTCCAGGTACTCATGCTCCAGATCGAGGCGATCCGCCGCGACCTGGCCGAGACCCTGATGACGGAGCAGATCCTCCGTCCGCTGGTCGAGATGAACTTCGGCCGGGGGCAGCTGCCGAAGTTCGAGTTCGAGGCGGGGGCCCGGTCCGTCTTCGCCACCGGGCTCCTGGCCTGACCGGGCGAAGGGGGGCGAGCGTGCGGCGACTGCCGCGAAGACGGCCCGCACCCCCGGGACCCGTCGATGCCGGTAACCTAAGTTCATGACGTTCGGCAGCCTGGCAGGGGTCCTGATCCTGACCGCGGTCGGACAAGGTGCGGCGAGCATGGCGACAAAGATTCGGCTTCCCCGCGTTTTCGGCGACAACATGGTCTGGCAGCGCGACCGGCGCGCCCCGGTCTGGGGCACGGCGGAGCCGGGCCGGCGCATCTCCGTTCGGTTCCTCGACCGAATCGCGACCGCCACCGTCCGGCCCGACGGCACGTTTCGGGCGGTGCTGCCCGCGATCTCCGGCGGAGGCCCGGCCGACATGACGATCGACGACGGCACCGACTCCCTTCGACTGAGGAACGTCGTGGTGGGAGACGTTTGGCTCTGCTCGGGACAGTCGAACATGGAGTGGCCGGTGAGCGCCGCCAACAACCCGGAGGCCGAGATCGCGGCCGCCGACTTCCCTCTGATCCGCCTGTTCCACGTCGCCCGGTTCGCCGACCCGGAGTGGACGGGAGACGTGGACGCCCAGTGGGAGGTCTGCTCCCCGGAGACCGTCGGCCGCTTCTCGGCCGTGGCCTACTTCATGGGCCGCTCCCTCCATCGCAGTTCCGGGGTCCCGATCGGACTGATCCACTCGTCCTGGGGCGGCACGCCGGCCGAAGCCTGGGTCAGCCGCGAGGCGCTGGGCGCCTCGCCCGTTCTCCGGCCGATCCTGGCGCGCCTGGACCGCGCCCTGGCCGCCGCCCAGGACCCGGCCGCCCGAGCCGCCTGGGACGCCTCTCAAGTCGGGCGGGTCGGGGGCAACCTCGTCGATCCCGGCAACAAGGGGTTCGATCTGGGATTTGCAGCTGCCGAGGCGCCGGGCGAGTGGAAGCGGGTGCGCCTTCCGGGAGCGATGGAGTCGCTCGCGCCCGATTTGGACATCGACGGCGCGGTCTGGTTCCGCCGCACGGTCGAGGTCCCGGCGGCGTGGGTCGGCCGAGAGCTCCCCCTCAGCCTCGGCGCGATCGACGACTTCGACGACACGTACTTCAACGGGACCTTGGTCGGTCGCACGACGGCCGCCCAACCGGGATGGTGGCAACACGTCCGACGATACGCGGTGCCGGCCGGCCTGGTCCGCGCCGGCCGGAACGTCGTCGCCGTACGCGTCTTCGACCAGACTCAGGCCGGCGGCATCGTCGGCCCGGCCGACGAGATGAGTCTCGCTCCCGCCGACGGTTCGGGAGGTTCGGCGATTTCTCTCGCCGGCTTCTGGAACTACCGGATCGAGTTCGGACGCCCGACGCCTCCCGGCGGGGCCGGCG
>JBDNCL010000164.1:0-6567 GCA_046719655.1 Fimbriimonadaceae bacterium | reverse complement strand
TCAACCCCAACGGCAGCGGGCTCGGGGGATCGGGCTGCTTCCGGATTCGGGGCGATTCCCAGGGACAGAACCCAGACCGGGTCGAACGGATCGCCGACATGATCCGGCATTTCCCGCACTGGTTCATTGCCGCCTTCGCCGCGCACGCCGGTCGGGAAGAAGCGATGCCGATCGACCATCACACCCTCAAGGCGCTGGTGGCGCCCCGGGCCCTCGTTTCGACCGAGGCGCTCGGCGATGTCTGGGCCAACCCCTACGGCACGCTGGCGACGACGCTCGCCGCCCGGGAGGTCTTCCGCTGGCTCGGGGTGGAGGACCGGATCGGCCTGCACTTCCGAGACGGCGGGCACGCCCAAAACGAGACCGACGTGGGGGCGATGCTCGACTTCGCGGACGGGTTGTTCTTCGGCCGGCCGAGGCCGTCGACGGGTCAGCCGTTTCCGGTTCCGCCGCCGAGCGGGGCGTTCGATTGGCGGGCGCCCGAACCGGGGTCAGGGTGATTCGGGGGTAACGGTGAGGCGGACGGCGGCCTGGCGCGCCGGTTCGCGGAGCGAGACGGCGATCCGGGTCGGTTTGACCGGGGCGTTCTCCTCGATCCGGGTCGCACTCACGGTGAAGGGGGCTCCGCCCGTGTCGATCTGGACGATCAGAGACGAGCGCTCGACGCTCACCCGCAGGCGCCCGTTCCCCAAGTTCTCCCAACTCCCGAGCGTGATCAGAGCGGTCTCGAACGCGATCGGTTCGGAGGCCGCCATCCGGTCTTCGACCACGAACCGTCCCGAGCGCTGGTAGACGAAGGTCCGTTCGAGGGAGCGGAGGGCGGGCACGGCGTAGGCCGGGCGCAGGTCGAACGCCACCTCGTCCACGGCGTCGGAGAACGAGTGCCGCAGGACGGTGGCGGCGGCCGCGCGGCCGGTGGACTGCAGACGTCCCGCCACGACCGGCACAGGGTGACCGAACGAGTTGATGAGGTTGCTGTCGTACCGCCGAGCCGAAAAGGTTCGGACGGTGTAGTTTTCCCGTCCGGGATCGACCAGTACGGCCCGCCCGCGGTAGGCGACGACGTAGCTGCCGACGTCGTTGTGGTTGTGGTGCTCGTCGTTGTGGCCCCCTTTGAAGGCGACGGCGAGGCCCGGCTGAGACGCCGGCCGCCCGATGTAGACGCCGGCTTCCGGGAACCAGGTTCGGGCCGCGAGCGGCGGCGTCGGGTCTCCGCGGCGCGGTCCGGGGGGTGGGGCAAAGTTGTAGGTGACGAACTCGTGGAGGCTGGCGGTTCCGGCCGGCGGCTCGGGCTGGGGCATGGTCGCCCAGCTCCAGCGACGGGCGATCCGGGCGACGAGAAGACGGGAGGGCAGGGTGTCCAGGTCGCAGTCGGAAAAGGCGGGGGCGACGCCTCGGACCATCTCGATCGTCACCCCGTAACGGGCGGCCGACTCCGCCCCGGGCATCGCCATGAAGTCGACGAAGCCCCCGGTCGCCTGGTACACGCGTTCCGAAAGCAGGTTGAAGCGTCCGAAGCCGTAGTTCCAATAGGCGACGCCCTCGCTGCAGTACCCGTCCGACCCGAACCCGCGGAGGAAGTTGGGGATCAGGGCTTCGGCGGCGGCGACGACCTCGGCGCGGGTTCGGCGGTCCCCGACGGTCAGGAGGGCGGCGCCGACGACCCCGTTGAGGCACACGGACAGCCAGTTGTTGGTGGTGTCGAACCACCAGTCGCGGGGCCGCGTCCCCCTCACCGAGGCGAGGAACGGATCGACGACCCGGCGCCGAACCTCCGATCGGGCGAGTCGAACCACGTCGGGGTCGAGGCTGTCCTCGTGGAGCCAGACCGCGGTGGCGATCTGGACGGCGGTGTCGGACGACACGAGGTCGATGTCGATCGCCTGACGGTTGAAGTTGCGCCGGTTCGGATCATGGGCGGGAAGCACCCAGGTCCGCTGCTCGCACAGGGCCCGGAGGACGGCTTCCATCTCTTGGACGTACGGGCTTCGGGGGTGGATGGCGGCGGCGATCGCCAGAGTGGAGAGGGCCGACGTCCGGCGGGCGTAGGCGGTCTGGTAGCTGTTGCGGCCGCCGGTTTCGAAGTACTCGTGGTAGAGGCGTTCGGGGATGGGCGGGGGAGGGCTTTCGACGTCGGGCGCGGCCCGGGTCGCGGGACTGGCGGCGACGACGATGTCCGGCCGCGTCCAGGCTGCGCGGTCGGTGGCACGCGGGGACGGGACGGTCGGGGTTTCGGGCAGGGCGGCGGCGATGGCGGCGACCCTGGCCGGGTCGAGCGGCACGGGGCGGCCCGATCCGGCGACCTCGGCCGAGGCTCCGAGAGTCGAGGCGACGACGACGAGAGCGGCCAGTCCCATAGCTTATCTTAGACCGACGGTCGGGAACCGGAAGCGTGTCGTCGGGTTCGGCGGCGCGCTCGGGGCTCGAGAAGCCGGAAACGGCCCCCGACCCCGACGTCGGGTGCGGGACGCTCGGGCGGTTCAGGCGGACCGGGGTTGGTCTTCTTCTTCCGCTTCGTCCTCGTCGACGACGGAGTCGGAAAGGTCCGGGTTCAGGCGCTGGACGATGCAGCACGTGAGGGAGTCGCCGGAAACGTTGACCGCGGTCCGCATCATATCGAGCGGACGGTCGATCGCCCAGAGCAGCGGCACCTTGGTCGCAGGCAGGCCGACGGCGGAAAGCACCAGGATCATCGTGACGAGGCCGGCGCTGGGGATGCCGGCCGCGCCCATGGCGGCCACGACGCTCGTCAGAGCGACGACGGCCTGACCCCCCAACCCGAGTTCGACGGCAAATGCCTGGGCGAAGAACATGACGGCCACCGCCTCGAACAGGGCGGTTCCGTCCATGTTCAGCGTGGCTCCGACCGGCAGCACGAACCCGTAGATTTTCCGGGGTACGCCCAACTCCTGGACGCACCGGGTGGTGACGGGCAGCGTCGCGCTCGAGCTGTTGGTCCCGAACGCGGTCGCCAAGGCGGGTCCCATCATCTGGACGAACCGGATCGGGCTGACCTTGGCGATCCACGCCAGGACGATCAGCTGGAAGAGGAAGTGGAGGACGAGCGAGAGGGCGACGGTCAGGGCGAACAGGCCCAGGCTGCTCACGATCGGGCCCAGGAAGCCGACGTCCTGGGTGCCGATCGTATGGGCGATGAGGGCGAAGATGCCGGCCGGCGCCAGCTTCATGATCCACTTCACGAGCACGATCACGACCTGGTTCAGCCCCTCGAGGAAACTGAAGACGGTGCCGAGGCGCTTGCGGCCGATCTTCAACATGGCCACGGCCACGATGATCGTGAAGAACAGCATGCCCACGACGTCGAGGGTGGCGACCGCCTCCACCGGGTTGGTCGGGATCACCCGGAGGATGAGGTCGGACGCGGTCTGCTGGGCGGCGGCGGTGCCGTCGGCCTCGCCCGCCCACTGTTCGCGCAGTCCCGCCCCCGGTTGGATCAGGTTCACCATGGTGAGGCCGATGAGCACGGCCACGAACATGGTCCCGATCATCCAGGTCGCGGCCTGGAGTCCGATTTTGCCGAGCTTGGAGATGGATCCGAGCGACGCGATGCCGACGAGGATGCTGACCACGATCAGAGGCACGACCAGCATCCGAAGCAGGCGCATGAAGATCTGTCCGACGACGTACAGGATCTCGGTCGGCCACGGTCGGATGCGGACCTCGCCCCGGGCGGTGACCCGGGCGTCCCGGAACTCCTCGCCGCTGAGACGAGACACTTCGGCCACGACGCTCGCGAGCGGGGCGCCCCCGAGGTCCATCGCCGCCTCGAGGTTGGGCAGGGCGGGATCGGCCTGGATCTGGAGCGTTCGGCCGGCGGCGCCGTCCGGTCGGGTCAGAGTCAGTCGGACCGTCTCTCCCGACGGTCGTATGAGCTCGATCTGGTCTCCGGGCTGGACCCCGACCGGGAGCTTCAGGAGCAGGAGGATGCCGACCAGGATTCCCATCAGGATTCCCGCGAGCACCTTCAAACCAAACCGCCGATCGACCACCGCCTCCATGACTGGCCCGTATACCCCAAGTTGACCCGCCGTTCGCGTTTTTGAATCTGAGCAACGGAATCGGCGCGCCCCGCCGACCGTGGGGGCGAACCGCGATGCGGTACGATCGGGTACGGTTCCGGTCCGCGGCGACGGGTCGGCCGGATCGGGCGATTAGCTCAGCTGGTAGAGCGCCTCGTTTACACCGAGGATGTCGGGGGTTCGAGTCCCTCATCGCCCACCAACGACCCCCGGCCTTGGGCGCGTCGACGATCCCCGCCCGGTTTTTCCTCGTCGGCTGGCGAACGGTCGGCCCGTTCCCGATCCAACCGCGAGCCGGCGTCGGCGGAGCGCGGACGGCGGATAGGGGCGCGTCGGAACAATACCGGATCTTTTGTACGACGCCGCCGTTTCGGTACCGAGATTGCCGATACCTTGTCTACAATAAGATTTGAGACGCCGACGTCTCGGTTTCTCGGAGGAAATATTTGCCGAATCAACAAACGAAGCTTGGCTTCACTCTGATCGAACTTCTGGTCGTCATCGCCATCATCGCGATTCTCGCCGCGATCCTCTTCCCGGTCTTCGCCCAGGCCAAGCGCGCGGCCAAGAAGGCGGCCTGCATCAGCAACTCCAAGCAGATCGGCTTGGCGACGATGATGTACGCCAACGACTACGACGACATGGTCGTCCCCTACCAGGTCGTCGGCCAGTGCCCGTGGCCCGACATCTGCGGCACCAACGCGGTGACGTTGGGCTTCCTGTACCTGCTCCAGCCGTACTCGAAGAGCAACCTGTACTCGCAGTGCCCCGAGGCCAAGCCCGTGAACCGGGCCGCCGGCGAGCGGTTCTGGCGCGAGGGCCGTCTCGGCTACGGTCTGGCCTACCCGTTGGGCGAGACCGGCATCGGGTCGATCCCGCAGGTTCTGTCGATGTCCGCCTTTTCGGAGCCGGCGTCCCGCGCTCTGGCGATGGACATCGAGAGCTCGGGCCCGTCGAGCCGCCCGCTGTACGACGCGAACGGCATCTACATGAACTACGCGACGACTCCGTTCATCTCGACGGCCTACGCCCCGAACTGGAACGCGCCGCTTCCATGGTCGTGGCACTCTCGTCCGTCGGCCCGACACGCCGGCGGCCAACTGGTGGTCATCTTCCTCGACGGCCACGTTCAGACGATGTCGTTCAACCGCGTCTATCCGGTGCCCGAGTCCCAGTGCGCGACCAACAACAACACCGGCTGTGCGTCGCTGGCGGTCAGCCCGAACGACCATCCGCAGCTATGGAACCTCTGGAAGGTTCAGTAGAGCCGAGGCGACGCCCGGGCTCGGCGATCGGAAGCCGACGCCCGGCGGCCGGGCCCCTGCCGACATCTTCGGCAGGGGCTTTTTCTCGTCCGTCGAAACGGATTCCATGCCCGAGGGCAACCACAGCGCATACGACCGCGTCGCCGCCACCGGCGTCCGGGGGGCGTCGTCCTTCGATCTCATGGCGTTGGCGTTGGCTTCGAAGCGGGCCGAAGTCGCGGCCGCCGAGAGGCGCGCGCACGAACTGATGCAGGCGGTCGGCCGGATCCGCAACGTCGCCGAACTGAGCCGGGCGACCCTCGAAGGGTGCGGGGGCCTGGACGAATTCGGGGCGCTTCGGGTCATGGCGTGTCTGGAGCTGGGTCGGCGCCTCAGCGGGGCGGCCAAGGGTCCGGCGGAAGAGATCGCGGGCCCCGAAGACGTGGTGGCCCTGCTCGGGCATCTGCGCGACGAGAAGCGGGAACACTTCGTCGCCGTCCACCTCGACGCGAAAGGTCGGGTGATGCGGACGGTCGTGGTCCACGTCGGCACCCTCACGGCCTCGATGGTCGGGCCGCGGGAGGTGTTCCGGGAGGCGGTGCGCGACGGTGCGTGCTCTCTGATCGTCGCCCACAACCACCCGAGCGGCGACCCGGAGCCGAGCCCCGAAGACGTCGCCGCGACCCGCCGCCTGCGGGAGGTCGGGGAGCTTCTCGATATCCCGGTTCTCGATCATGTCATTCTAGGAGACCCGGGCTACGTGAGCCTTCGGGAGCGAGGTTGGCTGTGATGACGGAAACCGGTTGGGACGCAGTGGTAGAAGCTTTGAAGTCGCGGGCGCAGAAGATGCACGAGGCGCGGGAGGCCGGGTTGGCGGCGTGCCGCAGCCTCATCCAGACGTCGGCGAAGTCGATCCGGCATCTGCACCGGCACCAGTTCGAGGAGGCGGAGCGTCTCCTCGACGAGGCGCGCCAGATCGCCGAAGACGCCCGAGACCGCCTGCGACCGTTTCCCGAGCTGTACCATGCCGGGTACCTGCACGATGCGGAGAAGGAGATGGTCGAGGCGGCGGCCGTGCGCGCCATCGTCCGGGACGAGGAGCTTCCGACTCCCGAGAGTCTCGGGGTGATGATGACCAGCTACCTCAACGGCATGGGCGAGGCGGCGAGCGAGGTTCGCCGCTACCTTCTCGACCTGGTGCGGGCGGGCCAGATGGCGGAGGCGGAGCGCATTCTCGGGGCCATGGAGACGATCTACGACGATCTGATCACGTTCGACTACGC
>JBDNCL010000163.1:0-6600 GCA_046719655.1 Fimbriimonadaceae bacterium | reverse complement strand
GTTGAGGCGGTTGTGGCTGTCGGATTACGTCGGACCGGCGCGCCCGGTCCGGTTCGACGTCGTCGCCTTGGACCGCGACGGAATCCGCCACCTCGTCGACGCGTTCTCGGCCGACGAACCGGCGGCCGCCTCGCGGCCTGCGGACGATGATGAGGGGGATCAGCGACCGGAGGGGTCCACCACGCCGGGCATGTCGGAGTAGTCGTCCGGGGCTCGCCTCGAAGGAGCGACGTAACCGGCCAACGATCGCAGGGCCCGCACCCGATCCTGCACCGGGGGGTGGGTGCTGAACAGGCTGGAGGCCCGCTCCTCGAAACTCTTGATCGGGTTGACGATGTACATGTGCTGCGTGGCCCGATTGGCGGCTTCGAGAACCTCCCGATCCCCAGAAATCTTCAGGAGAGCCCGGATCAGTCCGTCCGGATTGCGGGTCAACTCCGCGGCCGAGGCGTCGGCCATGAATTCGCGTTGCCGGCTGACCGCCAGCTCGAGGAGCTTTGCAAAGATCGGGGCCACGATCGCGAGAACGACCATCAGGATCAGGAAGATCACCGCGCTCTGGTCTCTCGAGTTCGACCGACGCCCGCCCCCGTACCAGAGCATGCGCCGCATCCCGTCTGCTAGGAGCGGGATCAGCCCGGCCACGATCGCGATCGTCGTCATGAACCGCACATCGTAGTTCCGGATATGGGCCATCTCGTGGGCGATGACCCCCTGCAGCTCGTCGCGATCGAGCTTGCCGAGCAGTCCCGTGGTCACGACGATGACCGCCTTGTCGGGGCTGGGGCCGGTCGCGAACGCGTTCGGAGCCGTATCGTCGATCACCATCAGGCGAGGTCGGGGCAGACCGGCCGCGATCGCCATCTCGTCGGTGACGTTGCTGAGGACCTGGAACTCCTCGTGGGTGGCGTCTCGGGCCCCGGAGATGGAGAGCACGACACTGGTTCCGGCATAGCGCGCGAAGAGGGCGCACCCGACCCCGACCAAGGCCGCGATTCCGGCGCCCGCCAACCACAGAGACGGATCGAGATACCCGCCGATCGCGGCTCCCATCGCGGCCAGGAGGAACACCAGCAGCGACGCGTACCAAAAGCTGGCCCGTTTGTTTGCGGCGATCTGTTCGGTCAGGGTCCGTCGCTTCACTTGTGTCTCCTTACGTCGGCGGGACCGATCCGGGTTCGATCGGTTGGGTCTGTCGATTCGGCATCACTTCTTCTCGTGACTGCTTCGGACCGTCCACCGGATCGGGGTGCCCCGCATCGGGTAGATCGTTCGGAGCCGGTTTTCCAGGTATCTCTGATAGGAGAAGTGCAACAGGCTCGGGTCGTTGCAGAAGAGAGCGAACGTCGGCGGTCTGACCGAAACCTGGGTCGAGTAGTAGATCTTGAGCGGACGGCCCTTTCGGGTGAGCGGGCGCTCGAAGACCGCGTCCTGGATCAGCCGGTTGAGCGGGCCGGTCTGGATCCGGAAGTTGTAGCTCTCGAGCGCCATGAGAACGGCGTCCAGAACGGGTTCGAGACCGGCGCTTTCGGTGGCGCTGGTGAAACAGGCCTCGGCGTAGTGCAGTTCCGGGATGTCGCGGCCGATGAACCTCAGGAAGTCCTTCTTGATGTCGCTCTTGACTCTCGGGCGCCCGTCGGGCGGCTCCTTTTCGTCCCACTTGTTGATCGCGAACACGCAGGCGCGTCCGGCGTCGTGGGCCATTTTGGCGACGCGCTTGTCGCCGTCGGTCAGGCCCTCCTTTCCGTCCACGACGATCAGGCAGCAGTCGGCGCGTTCGAGCGCGCGGCGCATGCGGTCCGCCATGTAGTACTCGACCGTGCCCTGGATTTTTCCGCGCCGTCGGAGCCCGGCCGTGTCCACGAGGCGGAACCGTTCGCCCCGATACTCCAGGAGGGTGTCGACCGCGTCCCGGGTCGTTCCCGGAATGTCGGAGACGATCGCGCGCTGCTCGCCGGTGAAGGCGTTCAGAAGAGACGACTTTCCCACGTTCGGTCGCCCGACGATGGCGAGTCGGATTTCGTCGTGCTCGCCCTCGATCGGTTGCCCTTCGGGCAGGACGCCGACGATCTCGTCCAGCAGGTCGGCTACCCCGCGGCCGTGGAGAGACGAGATCGGGAACACCTTGCCGAGACCCAAGCCGTAAAATTCGCCCGCATACTGCTCGCGGTTGGGGTTGTCGGCTTTGTTCACCACGATGTAGATCGGGGTTTGAACGGCTCTCAGACGGTCGGCCAACGTCTGGTCGTCGCCGTGAAGCCCGGACGTCGCTTCGGTCAGAAACAGGATGACGTCGGCCTCCTCCATGGCGACCTGGGCCTGAACGCGAATCTGCTCCACGAGGGGATCGTCGTCGTCGAACAGGATTCCGCCCGTATCGACGACCCGGAACCGCTTGCCCTGCCACTCGGCTTCCGCGTATAGTCGGTCTCGGGTGACCCCGGGTTGATCTTCGACGACCGCGATCCTGCGGCCGACGATCCGGTTGAAGAGCGTGCTCTTGCCGACGTTCGGCCGGCCGACGATGACGACCGTGGGGAGTTTTGTGGACATGGGGCACCAAGGCTAAAGGCCTCCAGCAACCTTGGGCGGGCGCCGAGACTCTGGAGTGTTACCAGATATGGACATCGGAAGCCGATTTGCGATGAGGCATCCGGCACTCGTCGCGACCGCTCTTGGCGCTCTGATCGGGTTTGCTTCGGCGTCGCCGGACGCTTCGGCGCCCGATTCCGTGCCGGCACCGCCCACGGTCAACCGGGCGCTCTTGCCCGAACGTACCGGACCGTTCCTGCTGACCGGATCGATCGGGAGGTCCCTGCTGATCCTCGGATCGGAGGAGGACCTGATGGGGGTCATGCTCGGGATCCAGTACGAGGTGCCGCGTCGGAAGATTCGGTTTTGGCGAGCCGACGCCCGCCCTGTGATCGAGGCTTACTATCAGAACCTGACCGGCGGCACCGACGACGGCGCCTCGAGCGGACGACTGATCACCGGCGGCATCCTCGTGCTCGCCCGATTCCGTTCGCCTTTGGAGGAGGAGACGGCCTGGGTGACCGGGCTCGGATGGGGACTTCAATACGGGAACCACGCGACCCGGGACCTGGACAGCCGCCTCAATTCGACGCCGGTCCTGGAGTGCGGGCTGTCGATGGGCAAGCCGGAGCGGGAGGTGTTGTTTATGGTTCGGTTCCTCCACGCCTCCAACGCCGGTCTGAAGGGCAACAACCAGGGGCAGAACCAAACGTATCTGTACGTCGCCGTCCGGATGTGAGGCGGCGCCGTCAGCCCATGAACTCGGCGCCGAGCATGTAGACCGCCATCGCGAGGACGAACACCCCGAAAGCGGGCTTCAGTTTCGCGCCAGGCACGCGCTTGGCGAGCACCGTTCCGGCCACGAGGCCGACGAGAGCCACCGCCGTAACCGTGAGGAGCAGCCTCCACTGCATGGCGCCGCCCGCCGTCTGGACGTCTCCGAGGAATCCGACGAGCGACTTGACCGCGATGATGACGAGAGACGTGCCGATGGCCAGCTTCATCGGGAGCTTGGCCAGAATGACGAGAGCGGGCACGATGAGGAAACCGCCGCCGGCGCCGACGAGTCCGGTCAGTCCGCCGACGAGCAACCCTTCGGCCGCGATCTTCGCGTACGGGTATCGGTCTCGGTCGCCGGGCGCAGCCGGGGCGTCGTCCTTGGATCGGATCATGGAGTAGGCCGTGCCGAGCATCAACAGAGCGAAAAGCACGACGATGCCCCGGTCGCGCGACACGTCGAACGCGCCGATCGAGAACAGGTTCTCGGGCAGCGCCGGTACGGCAAATCGCCGCACGAGATAAACGCCGAGGAACGCGGGCGGCGCGAACAGCAGAGCGGTGCGGAAGTGAATCAGCCCTTGCCGGGCGTAAAGGACGGACCCGAGCGCGGCCGTGGCGCCGACGACGAAGAGCGAATAGCCCGTCGCCTGGGTGGGCGCGATGCCGAACAGATACATCAGGACGGGCAGGGTCAAGATGGACCCGCCGCCTCCGATCAGCCCGAGGCAGATCCCGATCAGCGCCGACGCGATGTAGCCCGCGATCTCCACAACCGGTACGGAGGCGGCGATTTCGGGGAGAGATTCGCAACCTGGGCCTGTCGGCCCGGTGCAGGTTCAAACTGGGACCTTTGGACCTGGTCTGAATCGGTTCTCAGGCTCCGCGCCTCTGGATTCAGCATACGGCGCCCGCTGTCGGCGCCGGGCTGTTTGAGGATCGAAGATGCACCAGACCACATTGACCAACCCTAGAATCGAACCGAAGGAGCTCGCCCAAATCCTGGATCGGGGAGAGCCGGTCCAGCTGATCGACGTGCGGTCGCCCCGGGAGTACGAAGAGGCGCACGTTCCCGGGGCGATCAACGTTCCGCTCGAGCAGGTCGAGTCGCGACTGAGCGACCTTCGCCCCGGCCAGCCGGCGGTGCTGATCTGCCAGAGCGGTCGGCGGGCGGACATCTGCCGATCGATTCTGGAGAACCATCGGGACGATCTGATCGTGCTCGAGGGGGGCACCTCGGCCTGGATGCAGGAAGGGTTGCCCGTCGTCCGGGGCACGGCCAACCGACTGCCCCTTATGCGCCAGGTGCAGCTGATCGTGGGAACCGGAGTTCTCGCCAGCACCCTGGCCGCCTACTTCGTGGCCCCGGAGTGGGGCTTCATCGCCACCTTTATGGGGGCCGGGCTCTTCGTGGCGGGAGCCACCGGATTCTGCGGTCTGGCCAACCTGCTGGCTCTGCTGCCTTGGAACAAGGCGGCGAAATGTTCGGGTCCGGCGACCACCGGATCCTGTGGAGGTCGAGAATGATTCTGAAGCGATTTTACAACGAGAGCTTGGCCCAGGCCAGCTACATGTTCGGTTGCCCCGGTTCCGGCGAGGCGATCGTGATCGATCCGAGCCGCGACGTCGAAACCTATATCGGCGCGGCCGCCGCCGAGGGACTTCGGATCGTGGGGGTGACCGAAACCCACATCCATGCCGACTATGCCTCGGGGAGTCTCGAGCTGGCCGAACGGACGGGAGCGACCCTCTACCTTTCCGACGAGGGCGATGCGGACTGGAAGTACGCGTTTGCCGACCGCCCGAACGTCCGCTTGGTGAAGAACGGCGACTCGATTCGGATCGGCGCGCTGCGCCTGGACGTTCTCCACACCCCCGGCCACACGCCGGAGCACATCTCCTTCGTTCTGACCGACGAAGCGGCGGGGCCGGACCCCGTCTGCGCCTTCACGGGCGACTTCGTCTTCGTCGGCGATGTCGGCAGACCCGACCTGCTCGAGCGGGCGGCCAACTTCCAGGGAACGATGGAAAAGGGCGCCCGAGTCCTGTTCCACTCGATCCGGAAGTTCCTCGACTTCCCGGACCACATGCTGATCTGGCCGGGGCACGGCGCCGGTTCGGCTTGCGGCAAGAGTCTCGGTGGCGTGCCTGTGACCTCGCTCGGCTACGAAAAGGCCACCAACTGGGCGTTTCAAGTCGACTCCGAAGACCGCTTCGTGGAGGAGGTCCTGACGGGACAGCCCGACCCGCCCGCCTACTTTAAGGAGATGAAGCGCCTCAACAAGCAGGGCGCCCCGATGCTCGGCTCGGTCGCGGCTCCGCCGAGGCTCGGAGGAGCGCGGTTCATCCAGGCGGTGGACGCCGGTCAGATCGTCGTGGACATTCGGGATTCGGAAACGGTCGCCTCCGGCTTTGTGCGCGGGACGCTCCACATCCCGCTCGGCAAGAGCTTCTCGACTTGGGCGGGGTGGCTTCTTCCGTACGACCAGCCGTTCTTCCTTCTGGCGGAGACCCGGGAAGACGCCGAGCGGGCGCGACGGGAACTCGCGATGATCGGTCTCGATCTGGTGGAGGGCTGGTTCGGTACCGACGTTTTCTCGGCCTACCGACAGGAGGTCGGAGAGCTGGAGACTTTTCGACAGTGGCAACCGCAGGATCTGCTGCGGGCGGTGGAGAACGGCGAGGTCTCCGTGATCGATGTTCGGGGGGCCAACGAGCCCGTATCCGGCCGCGTGCCGAAGGCGATCCATATCCCGCTGGGACAGCTCGCCAAGCGGCTCGACGAGGTTCCGACAGACCGTCCCGTCGTCGTCTACTGCGCCGGCGGCATGCGATCCGCCATCGCGGTCAGCATCCTCAAGGGGCACGGCTTTGCGGACGTATCGAACCTGGCCGGCGGATACGACTGCTTCGAGACGGCGTGCGGAAACGTCGGCTTGGCCGGCGCCTCCGCCTAGCGTCTTCCTCTCTCTGGCCGGCACTTTGGGCCGGAACCCGATCGGGTTCCGGCCCGCTTTCTCGGCGGCTCGGACTGGGCGATGGACCAACCGCGGTCGGAATCGGCGGACTCCAAAACGAGCCGGGCCGAGCATCCGGCGATGCTCGGCCCGTTCGCCGATTCCGGGCAGACCCTTTAGGGGTCGACCTGAGCCGGCACTTCGGCGGTGCGGCCTTCCAACTTGGCGTTCGCTTCGTCGATCTGCTTTTGCGACTCGACGAGCCCCTGGTTGGTCGATTGGTTGCAACCCGCCGTCAGCGCCATGGCGCAGAGGGCGAGGATGGCGACGAGAA
>JBDNCL010000162.1:0-6763 GCA_046719655.1 Fimbriimonadaceae bacterium | reverse complement strand
GATGCGGAGGATCGCGACCCTAGCAACGGCAGTGGCCGCCGGCACGGCGGTGCTGTTCGCCGCGTCGTCGGGCGGCAGGGAGGCGTCGGTGTTCACGGCCGAGGAGGTCGCAGCCGTGATGGAGTTCTGGGCCGAACCCGATCGCTACTCCGTCACCGCGCCCGACGACGTCGCCGCAAACGGGCCTTGGCAGGTGCGGCTGACGGTGAGCGGTTCGACCTGGCTGTGGAACTACAACCGGGCCCGCGGTCTCGGGAAGGGCCCGCCCGGTCAGAACCCCGGAGCCCAAGACCCGCAGGAAGTCGAGTGGGAGCGCTGGATCGACGCCAAGGTGGCGTGGGACCGTTACCAAGCGGCGGTCGCGGCCGCCAACGCGAACTCGGCCGTCATCGGACGGCCGTTTCTGCCGCCTTCGCCGGCCCCCCCGCACCCCGGACCGGCGCCCGCGTCTCTGATCGCGTTGGCCGGCAACCCGCCGCCCTTCGCCGAGGCCGTCACCCCGCTCAAGCACATCGTGGACTTTGGGGACGGCACCCGGCTTTCGTACGTGGACAACGTGGCGATGCGGCCCCGCTACGCCTACTACCGGTTCGAGACGGGAGTCATGTCCGGCGGCGTCTCCGTCCGAACGATGCCGCCGGAAGAGCTCGACGCCCTGTTCGTCGAGGCGGGACTCGGCCCGTCGGAGCGCCGCATTTTCGCCGCCGTCTCCCTGCTCGAGGGCGGGTTCGACTCCGTCAACACCTACGACACGGGGTTTGTCTCGGTCGGCCTGATCCAGTTTGCGAGCCTGCGGGACGGGGTCGGATCGCTCGGGCGAAAGCTCCGGCACCACAAGCAGAAGCGTCCCGCCGCGTTCGAGGCCGACTTCCGCCGTTTCGGGATCGACGTGGCCGAAGACGGCGCGCTGACCGTGCTCGACCCGTCGACCGGGGCGGTGGTGATGGGCGCGGAAGCGGCCAAAAAGGTGATCGAAGATCGCCGCCTGATCGCCGTCTTCCAGCGGGCCGGCCTGCGAAGCCGGGAGTACCGCCTCTCGCAGATCGAGATCGCCGCCGCCGAATACTTCCCGGCCAACGACCCGATCGCGATCGTGCTGAAGGGACGCACGGCAAACGGTCGGGTCGGCGACGTCATCAAGTCCGAGGCGGGTCTCGCCACCCTCATGGACCGGAAGGTCAACACGGGCACGCTCGAGCCTCTGCCCCTGATCTTGGCCCTCGTGGCAGCCGACTCGGGAGCATCCAGCCTCCAGGAACTCGCCCGATTCGAACGGGACATCGTGCGGGCGATGCGGTACCGGAAGGACTACCTCTCCGATCCGACCCTCAGCCAACCGGCGGCGTCCCGCCTCTCCGACCGCGACTACCGGGAACTGGCGAGCCGGGCGGGCAACCGCACCCGTCGCCCCTGAGCCCGCCGACGGCGGCCGGGGCGGACCCAGGACAGAAACCGACCCGGGCCGTTCCCGCCCGGGCGCCGGGAGAGAGCGAGGGCCGGGTTCGGGCCCTGGAGGCCGGACGAACGGCTCGACCACGCCTCGATCGCCCGATCAGCGGCTCTGCCAGCTCTTCCAATAGTCGGGGTCTTCGAGCTTGAGGGCCTCCTCCGTGAGCTGAAACGGGCGGAACGTGTCGACCATGACGGCCAGCTCCTCGGTGCGCGTCGCACCCAGGCTCGCTTCGACCGCTCCCGGTTGGGGTCCGTGCGGAATCCCGAGCGGGTGGAGGGTGATCGACCCTTCTTCGATCCCCTTGCGTGAGCCGAACTTGTCGTTGCAGTAGTAGAGCACCTCGTCCGAATCGACGTTGGAATGGTTGTAGGGGACGACGACCGCTTCGGGATGGAAGTCCAGCATGCGCGGACAGAACGAGCACACGACGAACCCCTGCCCCGCGAACGTCTGGTGGATGGGGGGCGGCATGTGGAGTTTGCCCACGATCGGCTGGAAGTCGTGGATGCTGAACGCGTACGGGAACACGTAGCCGTCCCAGCCGACGACGTCCAACGGGTGGTAGGGGTACGTGTAGAGGGTGTGCCGCCCGCGGGCCTTGATCAGCACGTGGCTCTCCTCGCGCCGGTCGATCGTGACCAGCTCGCTCGGGGGACGGAAGTCGCGCTCCTTGTAGGGAGCGTGCTCCAGCAGCTGCCCGAGATCGTTCCGGTACCGGCGCGGTATCTCGATCGGGCCGTGGCTTTCCAGAGCGATCATCCTCACCGGCAACCGGTCGAAGCGCAGCTTCCAGATCGTCCCCCGGGGGATGACGAGATAGTCGCCCGGCTCGAACGGGACGGTGCCGAAGATCGATTCGAGCTCGCCCGAGCCGTCGTGCACGAACAGGCACTCGTCGCCTTCCGCGTTCTTGTAGAAGAACGGCATCTGCTCGGCGGCGTGGACCTGGTACCAGACGACGTCCGGGTTGCCCATCAGAGGAACCCGACCCGACACGGCGTCGCCGCCGGGCGGCATTCCCGCCGTCTTGAGATGACGGTGCCTCAGCGGCTCGTCGGCGAGGTAGCGAGGACGGGCGGGACCGCGGTCTTCCCAACCGACGACCTCGGTGGGCCGGTTGATGTGGTAGAGGGTCGACATGGGGCCGCTGAAGCCGCGCGTGCTGAACAGCTCCTCGGCGTACAGCCCGCCGTCTGGCTTGCGGAACTGGATGTGGTGTTTACGGGGTAGTTGACCGAGTCGGTGGTATCGGGGCATCGTTGCCTCCCAGGCGGATCGATAGCGAGGATTTTACTGGACGATCGGCCGGCGCTCGCCCCCATCGGCGCGGAACCGCCTCACCCAACCGTGATATCAACCGGCGCGACTCATCACGGAGGAGCAACAAACGCGTCGAATGTGGTCCCACTGCCCTAAAGAGATCGGCAAAAGGGACCGCTATAAAGACCGTGAGGCGTTGCCTCAGCAGAAAAAGGCACGGCGGGGGCGACCCCGACCACGCAAAGCCTATGGGTCTCGATCGCTCGCAAGGGTGGAATGAGAAAGCCGGGTTGCCTGTCTGAGATGCACGGTGCGTCCTTCACAGGAGGCTTTCGATGCAGATTTCAGACACCGAAGTAAGAAGAGTGCTGCAGAACGTCATGGACCGTCGCGAGCGGGAAGCTCGTGAGGGTCCGATGGAATCGGAACCGCCGGTTCCCGAAGAGGTCGTCAGAGGCGTGGTCAGGCAGGTCATCCGCATGCCGGACCGGGAGGACCGCGTCGCCGAGATTCGGGCACGGATCGAGGCGGGCGACTACAACCCCACCGGGTACGAGATCGCCGAAGCCATGATCCGCCGCGCCATCGCCGATCGAGTCCGCTAACCCTTGCCAAGCTCCCGGAACCGCCCGCCGCGGTTCCGGGGGCTTTCCGTTCGGTTGGGGACTCGGCGGCGTCAGTTGACGGTGCCCAGCTCGGCCAGACCGGCGTCCACGACCCCGACGTAGAAAACTCCGGTCTCGTCGGCCGGCGACTCGTGCCAGTCGTAGAGGTAGCCCTGGACGAGATCGTCCGAGCTGAGCACGTCGCCGAGTCCGTGGCGCGGCACCCACATCTCCTTGAGGACGGGGTAGAACTCCGAAGGCATGGGCCCCAGCATGTAGCGATAGTCGTCGCTCACGTCGACGATCACGACGCGGGCCAGATTCCACTCCCAAAGATTGCCGTATAGCTCCGCCATCCTTTGCGCGCTCCCTTTAACCCTGAGGACGCAGCACCGAGGAGTTTCGCCGCACGATCGCCGTTCATCTTTTGCGCGTCCGGCGACGCAACCGAGGCTGCCTGTCATCCTCCAGCACCGCGGTTAAGAAAAGCCTCGGCATCGCGGTTGGGAAATTCAGGGGCTCGAGAGGGAGAAACGGGGAGGCGGTGGGAAACTTCGCGGACGGGGGGCCGCGGTCGCGCCGGCAGCCGGGCCTATTCGCCGGCGCCTTCGTCGCCGGCCGGCCGAATCTCGCGGAAGCCCTCGGCTTTCGGTCGGTTCGGGGCCAAGATCACGGGCCGCCGGAACACGCCCTGGATCTCTTCCCTGAACGCTTCGGCGGGGAGCGCGATCTGGGTGTCGTTGACGGGGCGGAACGGGAGAAGCAGCGTCACGCGTCGGTTGCTGAAGTGGTACGGATCGTCCGGAACCTTCGGCTGGGTGTCGGCATAGCCGCGGACCTGCTCGAACTGGCTCAGAGGCACTCCGAACTTGGTCAGGGCGCGACGCAGGGACGATGCCCGGTCGGTGCTCAGGTCCCAGTTCGTGTAGTGGAGGCTCGGGTAGGGCCGGGCGTCGGTGTGCCCCTCGACGATGATCCGCCGGTGCGACTTCACGATGATGGGGGCGATCTTCTGGATGAGCTTCATCGCGTTCGGCCGGATCTTCGCCTCGCCGTTTTCGAAGAACACGGCGGCCGCGCTCTCGACCAGTTCGATGCGCAGACCGTCGTTGGTGAGCGTGAAGTCCACGCTCTTGACCAGCTCCTGAAGCTCCTTTTCCGTCCCCAGCTCGCGCTTCAGGGTCGCCGCCATCCGCTTCAGCGACTCTTCGTCCCGCGCGACCGCCTCGTCGCTGTTCCCCGAGTACTTCTTGGCCGACTTCGAGGCCGGGCTCCCGGGCATGGCGAAGAGCTTGTCCGACTTGGGGGCGCTGGGCACGAAACCGAACGGGTCGTTGAAGTAGCCGGCGATCATGCTCCGGGTATTGCTGTCCATCCCCATGATCCAGAGGACCATGAAGAGGGCCATCATCGCGGTCACAAAGTCGGCGTACGCGACCTTCCACGCACCGCCGTGGTGGCCGTGACCGTGGCCTTTCTTCTTCTTGACGATGATGGGGGCTTGCTCGGCCATGGCGTTGTCTTCGTGGGCGTCGAGGTTCGATCAGGGCCGGGCGGTCGGCGGGAGCTTGCCGAGCACGACCTCAGGCCGCCTTCTCCTTGACCGCCGTCTCCATTTCGGTAAATCCCGGCCGGACGCTGGGCTCGATGTTGCGGCGCGCAAACTCGACGCAGGTGATCGGCGACTCGCCGCGCGCAAAGCTGAACAGAGCAAACCGGATGCAGTTCATGTATTGCGACTCGGACGCCAGACGCTTGGACAGCGCCTTGGAGATGGGGGCGAAGATCACGTACCCGGAGAAGATGCCGATGAACGTCCCGACCAGGGCGGCCGCGACCGACTTTCCGACGGCGGCGGCCTCGCCGCCGATCTTCCCCATCGTGATGATGACGCCGAGGACGCAGGCCACGATCCCGACCGCGGGCATGGCGTCGGCCACGTTCTGCATCGCTTCCGCCGGCGCCTTCTCCTCCTCGTGGGCCACCTCGAGGTCGAGTTCCATCATCTCGGACAGGTCGTGGGGCCCGACCGCGCCGGAAAGGATGACCTTCATCGTGTCACAGAAGAAGTTCGTGGCGTGATGGTTGGCCAGGAAGCTGGGGTACCTCGCCATGATGTCGCTCTTTTCGGGATGCTCGACGTGGGCTTCCAAGCCGAGCAGGCCCTCCTTCCGGGCCACGTTGAAGAGCTGGTACATCATCTTCAGCAGGTCGAGGTAGGCCTGCTTGGTGAAGGGGTCGGGCTTGAGGACGCCGAGGGTCTGCTTGATGGTCTGCTGGAGCGTCTTCATGCCGTTCGAGCCCAGGAAGATGCCGATCGCGGCTCCGCCGATGATGATGAACTCCGTCGGCTGGATCAAGACGCCGATCTGACCGTGGTGGAGGATGTACCCCAGCAACGTACACACGATGCCCACCACGATTCCAATGATCAGAAACATGCGCTTGCCCTTCCCCTGCCCGAACCGGCCGGCCGGCTGCCCATCGGACCCCCGCCGTTCGGGCGGACGGTCTCTCGAACCGTCTTCCCGCAACGACCGCTTCCGTTCGGTCTATTCCATAGATCGGTTGCCGAGACCCAAGACGGCCACGGGAAAATGCCGGTATTGCCGCCGACGGCGGCTACAATGAACGACCGCCGGACGTCTTAGCGGGTAACCCCATGATCCAGGCCGCCCCCCGAGTGCAGCTTCTCGACGCCCACACCGTGAACCAGATCGCGGCGGGCGAGGTGGTGGAACGTCCCGCGTCCGTGGTCAAGGAGCTGGTCGAAAACGCCCTCGACGCCGGGGCGACCCGCATCGTCGTCGATCTGGAGAACAGCGGCAAGAAGCGGATCCACGTCTCGGACGACGGATGCGGCATGTCTCCCGAAGACGCCGTCCTGGCCCTGCGAAGGCACGCGACGTCGAAGATCCGGTCGGTCGACGACCTGACCGAAGTGCGCTCGCTCGGTTTCCGGGGGGAGGCGCTCCCGTCCATCGCCTCCGTGTCCCGTTTCACGCTCTCGACGGGCACGGCGGACGGGGCCCGCACCGTCATCCGGGTCGAGGGCGGCCAGGCTTCGGCGCCGACGGTGGGCACCGGTCCGAGAGGGACCGACATCGCGGTCGAAGATCTGTTCTTCAACACGCCGGCCCGACTCAAGTTCCTCAAGTCGGACGCCACCGAGCTCGGCGCCGTCATGGACGTCCTCTCGAAGTACGCGATCGCCCGGCCCCAGGTCGCCTTTCGGGTGTCGCACGGCGGCCAGTCGGCCCTGACGACGGACGGTTCGGGCGACATGCTCCACGCGATCGCCGCCGTTTGGGGGCGCGACATCGCCCGCGGGCTGGCCGAGGTCGACCACGGGACGGCGGGCATCCGGGTCAGGGGCTTCGTGAGTCCGCCCCACCTGACCAAGCCCACCCGGGCCCTGCAGTACCTTTTCGTCAACGGTCGAGAT
>JBDNCL010000161.1:0-6905 GCA_046719655.1 Fimbriimonadaceae bacterium | reverse complement strand
AGATGGACGCGATGTCGTTCATGAAGTACGCCAAGGAGAAGGCCAAGCTCCTCGACCTCGACCCGAGCATGCTCAACCGGTCGGTCAACGAGGGCTTCTCGGGCGGCGAGAAGAAGCGGAACGAGATCTTCCAGATGGCGGTTCTGGAACCGAAGCTCTGCATTCTGGACGAGACGGACTCCGGCCTCGACATCGACGCCATGAAGATCGTGGCCGAAGGCGTGAACCGGCTTCGCGGTCCGGAGCGGTCGACGATCGTGGTCACCCACTACCAGCGCCTGCTCAACTACATCGTTCCGGACTACGTCCACATCCTGATGGATGGCCGTATCGTTCGCTCGGGCACAAAGGATCTCGCCCTCGAACTCGAGGAGAAGGGCTATGGATGGCTGGAGGAGGAACTGGCGGCCGGCAAGTCCTGATCTCGGCGCCCGAAGTCTCTCCCTGTCGCCTGTCCGTCCCCAACCCACACCGCTATGACCGAACTTCAAGAGAAAACCGCAGGCCTCGCTGACCGATTTGCCGCCCGAGAGGCGGAGCTTGCCGCTGTCGGCTGGCCCGAGCTGCACGAATGGCGGCGGGCCTCTCTGGCCCGATTCCAGCGTGCCGGCATCCCGACGACCAAGGACGAGGAGTGGAAGTACGTTTCCCTCCGGTCGCTGGCCGAGGATGACTGCGTCGACGCCTATCCGTCCGCGGTGGGCGTCCACGACCTCGAAGCGGCCGGGATGGCGCCGTGCGAGGGTCCGACCCTCGGTTTCGTGAACGGGATCGCGTGCTCCGAACTGACCCGGTCGGAGGGGCTTCCGAACGGCGTCCGACTTCTGACGCTCCGAGACGCTCTCGCTCAGTGTCCGGAGCTGGTGCGGCCGCATCTCGGTCGGATCGCCAGTCTCGACGGCAAGCTGGGGTCGACGAACGACGAGCGGTTTGCCGAACTCAACAACGCATTCCTCTCGCAGGGCGCGTTCGTGTACGTGCCCCGAGGGGTCGTTGTGGAGAGCCCGATCCACCTCCTGTTCGCCAATCGGGCGGACCGCGGGGCGTTTGCCGTCTACCCGCGCGTGCTGGTCGTGGTCGAACAGGCGGCCCAGGTCAAGCTGCTGGAGACCCACATCGGAACCGAAGGTCGGGCCGCTTCGATCGGAGTCAGCGAGGTTTGGGTCGGCGCCGACGCGGTCGTCGAGCATACGCGCTACCAGGACGAGTCGGCCGATTCGGTCCACATCGCCGTCATCGCGGCCCACCAGGAGAGCGGATCGACCTACACGTCGAACAACGTTCAGTTCGGCGCCAAGGTCGGACGCGTCGACGCCAACGTCTGGCTGAACGGCGAGCACACCGAAACCTGGCTCAACGGCGCCTACGTCGCGATGGGCGAGCAGGTTCTCGACAACCACACCCGGATCGACCACGCCAAGCCGAACTGCCACTCGTTCGAGGTGTACAAGGGCATCCTCGGCGATCGGGGCGCCGGCGTCTTCAACGGCAAGATCTTCGTGTACAAGGACGCGCAGAAGACGGACGCCAAGCAGACCAACCAGGCGTTGTTGCTGTCGCCGACGGCGACGATCAACACAAAACCCCAGTTGGAGATCTTCGCCGACGACGTCAAGTGCACCCACGGTGCCACGGTGGGACAGCTGCGCGAGGACGCGCTGTTCTACCTTCGGTCGCGAGGCGTGCCCGTCGATCAGGCTCGCGGGATCTTGGTCTATGCGTTCGTGGCCGAGGTTCTCGAAAAGATCTCGATCGACTCGGTGCGGGAGGGGCTGGAGGCCCTGCTCTTCCGAAAGCTCGGCTTGAGCTGACCGAGGACGGTGTGGGGACGTACTTCGATCTGCCGCTGAACATGCCGCACGCCGCGACGGTTTCGCGGCGGATCTACGTCCTCTTGGATTCGGAGTGCGACTGCGATTCGCGGGCGTTGGCAGTCGCGGCCCAGATCGTTCGGTTGATGGAGGTCCATTCGCGACACGAATACACGGACGCCGAAGCCGAGGGCGATCGGCAGGATGCGGCTCGTCTCGGCCGCGAGCTGGTCGACGCCATCGAGGCGGAGGGCCTCGGTCATGACCGCCTCGGTCAGTGCGTCCGCAACTTCTTCGAGTGCTTGGCCATGGGACGCGAGGGAGCGGCAATCGCGCTGAGGGCGGGCGAAGACCCCGGCTCGCTCCAGCGCCCCTGACTTGCGGCGAGCGGGAAAAGTGCCCGAAACCGGAGAGACGCGATTTCCCAGACCGCCCGGCAGATGTAAGCTTTTGTCTTCTCTCGGGAGTGGGGTGCGTTATGTCTCAGGACCGAATTCTGGTCGTCGGCGCTCGCGAACACAACCTGAAGAACCTCACGCTGGAGATCCCGCGCGACCGCCTGGTCGTCGTCACCGGCCTGAGCGGCAGCGGGAAGTCTAGTCTGGCGTTCGACACGATCTACGCCGAGGGGCAGAGGCGGTACGTCGAGTCGCTCAGCGCCTATGCGCGCCAGTTTCTCGGGCAGATGGACAAGCCCGACGTCGACCACATCGAGGGCCTCTCCCCCGCCATCAGCATCGATCAGAAGAGCACGAGCCGGAACCCGCGTTCGACCGTGGGGACGGTGACCGAAATCTACGACTACCTGCGCCTGCTCTACGCGCGGATCGGCATCCCCCACTGTCCCAACGGTCACGGACCGATCGAGCGTCAGACGATCGACCAGATCACGGATACCGCCCTGTCCTTGCCCGAAGGCACCCGACTGCAGATTCTCGCACCGGTCGTCCGGGGCCGCAAGGGCGAGTACCGGAGCGTGATCGCCGACGTGGCCAAGCAGGGTTACGTGCGCGTTCGGGTCGACGGCGTGATGTACGAGGTCACGGACGACATCCCGATGGAGCGATACCGGCAACACACCATCGAAGTCGTCGTCGATCGGTTGGTGATGAAGGAAGGCGTCGAGCGTCGGCTCAGCGATTCGGTCGAGGCGGCTCTCAAGCTGGCCCGGGGTCTGGTCACGATCAGCTGGCAACCGGGTTCCGGTCAGGGGATGCCCGAGGGTATCGGCGGCGAGCCGAGCGGCGACGGATGGTACGACCTCCTGTTTTCCGAGTCGTACGCGTGCCCGATCTGCGGCTTCTCGATGCCCGAACTCGAACCACGGATGTTTTCGTTCAACTCCCCGTTCGGGGCTTGCCCGGAATGCACGGGCCTGGGCACCAAGACCGAGTTCGATCCCGATCTGATTCTTCCCGACGCCTCGAAACCGTTGCGCGACGGCGCCATCCTGCCGTTCGTGTACAAATCGGGCGAAGTGAAGGAGTGGTGGCCGGACGTTTTGGACGCGGTCGGGCGCGCCGCGGGGTTCGACGCGTCGCTTCCGGTGGCCGAGATTCCGCCCGAAGGGATGCAGGCGGTGTGGTTCGGATTGCCGGAGCCGGTCGAGGTCGTCATGCGGTACGGCCGAGGCGAACGCCGCTTCTTCACCAAGTGGGATGGAGTCTTCGCGTCGCTTCGGAAGAAGTACGAGGGCACCGAAAGCGAGTGGGTGAAGCGGGACCTCGAGCAGTACATGTCGACCAAGCCGTGTCCGGTGTGCGAAGGGCGCCGCCTGAAGCCGGAGTCCCTGGCCGTGAAGCTCGTCGGAGAGAGCATCGCCCAAGTCACCCAGATGTCGGTCGAGGAGGCGGTCGCGTTTTTCAGCCGCCTGAACGACAGCCTGTCCGACCGGCAGAAGGCGATCGGGGAGCGGGCGATCAAGGAGATCGTGGAGCGGCTCCGATTCCTCCTCGACGTCGGGCTCGGGTACCTGACCCTCGACCGAAGCGCCCGCACGCTCGCGGGCGGAGAAGCGCAGCGGATTCGCCTCGCCACCCAGATCGGAAGCGGGCTGATGGGCTGCGTCTACATCCTGGACGAGCCGTCGATCGGGCTTCACCAGCGCGACAACCGAAAGCTGATCGACACGCTTCTCCGTCTGCGCGACCTCGGCAACACGGTCCTCGTCGTCGAGCACGACGAGGAGACGATGCGGGCCGCCGACTGGCTGATCGAACTGGGGCCGGGCGCGGGCGAGCACGGCGGGCAGATTGTGGCCCAAGGGACGCTGGAGCAGTTTCTCGCTTCGGATTGCGAGACGGCCCAGTTCCTTACGGGACGCAAGTCGATTCCGATACCCAAGGAGCGCAGGAAGCCGAAGACGCCGAAGCCGGTTCTCGGCCCTCAGCCGACCATCGCCAACGGGCGGGAGGAGGGTGCGGTCGAAGAGAAGGTCGGCCGTCGGGGCTCCCGGCGCCCGAAGGCATCTGTGTCATGACGTTTCCGCGCTAGCACGCCTTCGGACGGCACGCCCGGTCTCGGGGCGCGGTACCCTCTAGTCTGTCCCGCCATGTTCATTCTCTACAACCTGTTCTTCATCCTGGCGGCGCCGGTCTGGGTGCCGTGGATGCTGTGGCGGACGAGTCGGCGCAAGGAGAAGCCCAACTGGGCCCAGCGTCTCGGGCGATACCCGATGAAGCCGCGCCTCGATCGGCGCCGAATCTGGTTCCACGCCGTGTCGGTCGGGGAGGTTTTGGCCGCGCTTCCGATCCTCCGGGAGTTGCGCCGCCGCCTGCCCGGCTTTGAGATCGTGCTATCGGTGACCACGAGTTCGGGGCACCAGACGGCGCGGGAGCAGGCGGACGGTCTCTTCGACCACCTGGTCTATTTCCCGATCGACACGACTCGGTACCAGTTCTTCGCCATGGCGTCGGTTCGGCCGGCGGCGGTCGCGATCATGGAGACCGAACTGTGGCCCAACTTTCTCTGGGCGGCCAAGGCTTTCGACGCCCGGACCCTGATCGTGAACGGCCGCATCAGCGACCGCAGCTTCCCCCGTTACCGAGCCCTGTCCTTTCTGTTTCGCGGGGTTCTCGGAATGGTGGACCGCCGCCTGATGCAGACCTCGGTCGATGCGGAAAGAATCCGAGCGATCGGAGGCGGCGAGGCCGAGGTTTTCGGCAACGTCAAGTTCGACCAGGCTCTGGAAGGGGTGGGCGCGGATGCGGGGGCTCTGCGGTGCGAGCTGGGGATTCCCGCCGACGCCCCGGTCGTCGTGATCGGATCGACCCGAGGCGACGACGAGGAGAGGCTGGTTTTGGACGCGATTCGCGAGGTCGGGCCGGAGAGGGCCTGGTACGTTCACGCGCCGCGGCACCTGGAGCGCGCCGACGCCCTGACCGAGATGGCGGAGTCGGTCTGCGGGCGCGACCGGGTGGCGCGGCGTTCGAAGGGTCAGACGGGGCGGTACCTGATCCTCGACACCTACGGCGAACTCGCAAAGGTGTACGGCATCGCCGACGTCGTGGTGATCGGCGGCGGGTTCGCGAACCACGGCGGCCAAAACCTGGTTCAGGCGCTGGCGCACGGCAAGCCCGTGATCCACGGCCCCCACATGCACAACTTCCGGGAGGTCGCCGAGATGGCGGCCAAAGCGGGAGCGACCGAAGTCGCGGCCAGCGCTTCCGAATTGGCGGCGGCCGTAACCCGGTTGCTGGCCGAACCGGAACGGCGCGCGCAGATGGGGGAGGCGGCGGCCGCCCTGGTTCGATCGGGGGCCGGAGCGGCCAGGCGGTATGCGGAGGCCATCGCGGCCGAGGCGGAGGCGATGATCGAGGAAGAGGAGCGGACGAAGGTTCGTCGCCGCTAGCCCCGGCTCACGTCCACGGGTCGACCGACCGACCACGCCAGACCCAGCCATTTCGCGGCCGTCGCACCGACGCAGGCGAAGCCGTCGAGGTCTCCGACCGGCTCCGTCTTCAGGCCGTGGGCGACGACGCAGATGGGCGCGTATTCGCGGGTGTGGTCGGTCGAATCGTCGGTGGGGTCGTTGCCATGGTCCGACGTCAGGATCAGCAAGTCGCCGGGCCCCAAGGCGCCGAGGATCTCGGCCAGCATCGCGTCGAACTGCTCGAGGCACCGGGCAAAACCGTCCGGATCGCTCCGGTGGCCGTAGAGCATGTCGAAGTCCTCGAAGTTGGCAAAGATGAACGAAGCGTCGGAACGCAGGGCTTCGGCGAGCATGGCCGCGTGCTCGGGGTTCGACTGGGTGCGTCGAACCGGTCGGAAACCGCGCCCGCCGAAGAGCTCGGGCACGACCCCGATTCCAAACGTCGGACCGAACCGCTCCGCGATCGCGTCGAGGAGATTGGTTTCCGGCGTGAGGGGGTAGTCCCGGCGGCGCTCGGTTCGGCGGAAGGCTCCGGGCCGGCCCTCGAAAGGCCGGGCGATGACGCGTTGGACGTTGTTGGGCGCCCGGCACAGTTCGCGCGCCGTCTCGCACCAACGGTACAGGTTTTCGATCGGCACGATCTCTTCGTGGGCCGCGATCTGGAACACGCTGTCCGCGCTCGTGTACACGATCGGGAATCCGGTCTCGACGTGCTCTTGGCCGAGTTCGGCGATGATGGCGGTGCCGCTCGCCGGGCGGTTGCCGAGGGTCCGGGTGCCGATCGCCTTCTCAAACTCCCCGATCAGAGGAATCGGAAAGCCGTTCGGGTAGGTCGGGAAGGGTTCGTCCAAGACGAGCCCCATCATTTCCCAGTGCCCGGTGACGGAGTCTTTGCCGCCTTTCGACCTAGGTTTCAGCCGACCGAACTTGGCTCCCAGTCCGGCCAGGCCGCCTTCGAACGCACCGGGTTCGGGCAGGGTCGGCGCAACCACGCCGCCCGAGGCGAAGAGCCCGCAACGCGCGAGCGTCGGAGCCTTGATCGGACCGGCGTGATCCCAAACGTTCTGGAGGGTGTGGGGGAGGTGTGGGTCGTTGAAGGCGGGGGCGTCCGGCGCCGCCCCCACCCCGACCCCGTCCAGAACGACGAGGATCGCCCGCTCGGCGCCTCCCCTCACTTGCCGAACCCGGGCGGCAAGCGCCCGCCCGGGTTGTACAGGGTGAAG
>JBDNCL010000160.1:0-6984 GCA_046719655.1 Fimbriimonadaceae bacterium | reverse complement strand
GTCGCGCCGGTCGCGGGCGTACACGGTCGGCTGCTGCTGGCCGCCGCTGGGAACCAGTTCGCCCAGATTCGCGGTCAGATCGACCGCGTCGACGGCGCGGATCGTCGGGCGCTCGCCGTTCGGGTTGGGCAGAGGACCCTCGACTGTTCCGTCGGGTCGGTAGCGGTAGGCGGCCTTGCCGTCGACGGCGGCGATGAGAATGTTCGACGGCTGGCCCGCGTTGCGGCTGTCCAGCAACCCCAACCGGGTGTGGAACATCACAAACCGACCGTTGGCGGACGGTTTCGGAACGGGCGTGTGGGCCCAACCCGCCGTTTCGTGGGGCGAGACGATCAGACGGGTCGGCATCTCGATCGCGGTCTGCAGGCTGTTCGGGGCGACCGGCCGCTTGGGGATGACCCGGGCAACCAGGGTCGGGTCGGGCACGGTGAGCCGGCCGATCTGGTCCTCGATTCGGGCGAGGCCCGGCACCGAGGGCTGAACGGTCGGGTTGATCCGCGGCTGAAACACGGTCCCCGCGCCGGTCCGGGCCGGCTGCCTCGAGAGCGACAGCTTCTTGCCGATCGAGTCGACGGCCGCGAGCAGGAAGTGGGTCTGGCCCGCCGTCGAACCGCCGCTCGCCTCGGGCGG
This sequence comes from Fimbriimonadaceae bacterium, assembly GCA_046719655.1. Classification (GTDB taxonomy): domain Bacteria; phylum Armatimonadota; class Fimbriimonadia; order Fimbriimonadales; family Fimbriimonadaceae; genus JBDNCL01. The sequence goes on along the minus strand of JBDNCL010000160.1, from coordinate 6,354 downwards.
CGGCGCCAATCTGCCCGGATCGACCAACCGCCGAATCGGGATGTCGATGTTCTGAAGCGGGTCGACGAACTGGGGGTTGATCGTGATCCGCTGGCCGAAGGACGACTGGGCCGTGATCGTCACGCTCTGGCGCCAGCGGCTCCAATCCAGAAGGCCGTTCGCACCCTTCCCGTCGGTTCCCCCGAGCGAGAAGTGGATGAACGGGACTTCGGCCGGGATGAAGAAGGCCAGGCGCGACTCTCCCGACAGCCGAGAAGGCAGCGGTCGGCGGAACACGGCGTTGTTCTCGTCGGGGAGCGGGGAGCCGTCGGCCTGCTCGATCACGGCCGCCTCGGCGACGTGCTGGGGCGGGAAGAACACGAGCACGTAGGCGGGCTTGGTCGAGTCGGCGCGCACCACGCGCGGACCGTCCGCCCCCGTCTGGAGACTCATGTTCACGAACTCGTACCGGAGGTGGAGCTGATCCTCGCGGCGGACGATGTCGACCAGGAACGGCGTCAGACGCAACCGGCCGACGATCCCGCTCATCTGGACCTCGAGAGCGGGACCGCCCGGCTGGACGACGACCGGGCCCGGGATCGGCTGAGTCGGAATCGGACGCGGCTGAATCGGCGGCACCACCGGCCGGGGCTGAGCCCGAATCTCCAGCGCCTCGCGTCGGGTCGGGATGGCGCTGGCAACCGCGTCGGGCACGTGGAACGCGTACCGCTCGGCCGCGACCTGGACGTCGGAAACCGAGTCGGACCCCTCCTCGGTCTCGAGCGAGGCGAACACGATCGACGACTCGTCGTCCAAGGCGCCCAAGAGCACGCTGACCCCTGGCAACTCGGCCCAGACCGGGCGAGCCAGGCTCCCGGACACGGCCCGCGCTCGGCCTTCGGGGCCGCCGTACGAACCGACGCAGACGTGGTTCAGCGGCAGCTCGATCTGATCGAGAAGCCGGGCCGTCACCGAACGCTTGCCGTTGCCGCAGAGAACCCAGACCGCCCGGTCTCCGGGATAGATCTCGGCGATCAGGGCGTCGAAGCCGGCCAACGGACCCTCGGCGCGCCAACCCTCTGCCGTCTCGACCGAGAAGCGCCCTCGCCAGGAGCCGGCCCGCGCACCTTCGAGACGAGTGTGCCGTCCGGCCCCCTGGACCAGCCCTTCCGCACCGGACGCGGCCGGTTCGAGACGAAATCCGGACAGCGGGAGGCGACGCTCGCCGTCGAACGCCTCCCAGACGCCGGCGCCGGCGGCAAAACCGCAGGCCGCCGTAAACGAGATCGGAGCCGCCGTCTTGGGATCGAGACTGGCGGACGCGGCGAACGGCAGTCCGGCGCCGCCGAGGAGGGCGGCGGTCTGCGGCTCGGCGATCTCGAGGACCGCCTGCGCCTCCCCCTGCGCCCAAGCCTCGAAACCGACGGGCCGGGTCCGAAAGCAGCCGGGCTCCACTCCCGTGTCGGAGAACGCGAACGCGATGGTGCGCCCGGTCAAACCGTTCGCGATCGTGGCCGCAAAGCTCAGCCGGAGGCGAGTCCCCGGCAACACCGCGTCCCGGACGGCGACGACGGCGCCGTCTGCCGACTGTTCGACCGACAGCGTCGGCGACCCGTCGAAACGGCCGAGATCGACCGCCCAGGACGACGAGCCGCTGCGCACGGTGACGCGGCGAAGAATTCCGTTGCCGTCCGTCTTGCGTCTGATGTCCAGACGGCCGAGGCCTCCGATCGTCTTGGCCGCCTTCGCGGCCGGGGTCGCCGCCAGCGCGGCGGCCGTCGCGCCGATGAGGAAAGTTCGTCGGGGGAGCTGTCCGGCCGGAGACTCGGCCAGCCGGATTCGACGGAAGGCAGAAAGATCGAAGGCTCGGAGCACCGGTTTTCGATTGCGCATGGCACACCAGACCGGGACACGCAGGCCCCGTGTTCTTACCTGCCTATCCTAACAACCGACGACAATTCGGTCAAGGGTGAAAAACCGCGGTTTTGTACGGCGCGGGAAACCTGTGTCCGGATGAGACCGGGCGGACGGCGTCCGTTCGTACGCCCCCGGCCCGGCCGGCGGCGGCAGGTACCCTTTACCTCCGGCATGAAGGTCCGCGAGCTGCGCCAGAAATACCTCGACTTTTTTGACTCCAAGGGGCACCAGATCTACCCTTCGGGTTCGCTGGTGCCGTTCGACGTGACCGGCCGCCTGGACGAGTCGCTCCTGTTCAACGGCGCCGGCATGGTGCAGTTCAAGCCGTTCTTCCGAGGCGTCGCCAAGCCCCCCCACCCCCGACTCGCGAACTCGCAAAAGTGCGTTCGGACCGGCGATATCGAAGATGTGGGCGACACCTCGCACCTCACGTTCTTCGAGATGTTGGGCAACTTCTCGTTCGGCGACTACTTCAAGTCGGAAGCGATCGACTTTTCCTGGGAGTTCCTCACCAGCCCCGAGTGGCTCGGACTCGATCCGGCGCGGCTCGCCTTTACCGTTTTCGAGGCCGACGACGAGGCCCACAGCCTGTGGTCCGCCAAGCTCGAATCCGTCGGCATCGACCCTTCGTCCCGGGTGTTCCGACTCGGCGAGGAGACCAACTACTGGCCCGCCGGCTCCTTCTCCAAGGGTCCCCCCGGCCCGTGCGGCCCGAATTCGGAGATGTTCTACTGGGTGGCCGACGAGCCGCCGCCGTCGCGGGCCGGCTACGGACGGGAGGAATACCTCCGCGACGAGGCGGCGGGCAAGTGGCTCGAAATCTGGAACGACGTGTTCATCCAGTTCGAGTGGCAGGGCCGTCTCCGTCAGGCGGACCGGCCCGACCTCGGGTTCGAGAAGACGGGGATGCCGAATCTGCCTTTCCCGTCGGTCGACACGGGGATGGGCCTGGAGCGGACGGCCGCCGCTCTGGCCGGGCTTTCCGATCTGTACCGGACCGATGCCTTCGCCCCGATCCTCTCCCGCATCGAGGCTCTGTCGGCCGAACTCGCCCGGCCGGTCCGATACGGCGCCTGCGCCGAAACCGACCGCGCGATCCGGATCGTCGCCGACCATATCCGAAGCGCCTGCTTCTGCATCGCAGACGGAATCCTTCCCGGCAACACGGGCCGCGGTTACGTCCTCCGGCGACTCATCCGACGCGCCGTCCTCAAGGGACAGCGGGTCCTCGGGTTCGAGCGGCCGTTCTTCCACCTCGTTTTCGACGGCGTTCGCGAAGCGATGGACGGGTTCTATCCCGAACTCGACGATCGGAGCGACGTCATCGTCGAGACCCTGAAGTCGGAGGAGAGCCTGTTCCGGCGAACTCTCGACTCGGGAGCGGACGCGCTGCAGAGGGCGATCGCGAGCCTGGAGGGGGGAACCGTTTTGGCCGGCGCGACCGCGTTCCAGCTGTACGACACGTACGGGTTTCCGCTGGAAGTCACCCGAGAACTGTGCGCCGAGGCCGGAGTTCAGGTCGATCTCGACGGCTTTCGGGCCGCGATGGCCGAAGCTCAGGAGCGTTCTCGCGGGGCTTCGGGCATGCAGACCGTCTACGGAGGCGTTCAGGTCGGCATCGCGATCCGACTGTCCGGAACCGGCGACGACGGCAAGACCCGGTTTCTCGGCTACGATCAGACCGAGTCGCCGGCGACCGTGGTCGGCGCGATGCCGGCGGCCGAGAGCCCGATTTCCCGGGAGTTCGTCGTCGCTCTCGATCAGACTCCGTTCTATGCCGAGTCGGGGGGCCAAGTCTCGGACACCGGGCGAATCGTCGGGCCCGACTTCGAACTGCGCGTCACGGACGTCGCGAAACAGGACGGCATCTACGTCCACATGGTCGAGCCCGTCCAACTCGACGCTCCCGAACTCACCGGCGACGCGGGCGCCCAGTGGCTGAACGAGCGGCTCTTCCGGAAGGAGGTCTCGGCCCAGGTGGACCGCTCCCGACGAGCCCGCATCGTCCGGAACCACACCGGCACCCACCTGCTCCACGCCGCCCTGCGCGAGGTGCTGGGCAAGCACGTGACCCAGGCCGGTTCGCTGGTGGCTCCCGGAGAGCTCCGCTTCGACTTCACGCACGGGAAGGCGATGACTCCCGACGAGGTCGCGGCCGTCGAATCGCTGGTCAACGAGAAGGTTTTGGCGGCCATACCCGTCCAAATCCACGACGACATCCCCCTCGACGAAGCCCGGCGCATGGGGGCGATGGCCCTGTTCGGCGAAAAGTACGGCGACCGGGTGCGGGTGGTGCAGGTGGGCGACTTCAGCCTCGAGCTGTGCGGCGGCATCCACGTCCGGCAGAGCAGCGAGATCGGCCTGTTCAAGATCGTTCACGAGAGTTCGGCCGCCAGCGGCGTGCGACGGATCGAGGCGGTGTCGGGCGAAGGGGCGTACGAGTGGGCGCGGACCCTGGAGACCACCCTGCGCGAGTCGGCCGGGCTGCTGAAGGCGAACCCGTCCGACCTGCGTGCCGCCATCGAGCGCACCCTCGAACAGCTGCGCGAAGAGAGGAAGCGACTCGAGAGGCTCCGCTCGCAATCGGCCTCCGGCCGGGAGGCGACGGAAACCCCGATCGGGACCGTCGTCCTCGCCGTCCAACGGCTCGAGGGAGCGGAGATGGCCGAAGGCACCCTGGCCGCCGACCGCCTCGTCGAGGGCAGGCCCTCCCTCGTCGCCCTCGTCGCCGTGGTCGCCGACGGACGGGTCAACCTGATCGCCAAGGTCGGTCCCGACGCCAAGGCGGCGGGCGTCCACGCCGGCAACCTGGTGCGGGAAGTGGCCAAGCTTGTCGGCGGAGGCGGTGGCGGGCGGCCGGACTTCGCCACCGCCGGCGGCAAAGACCCGTCCCGACTGGACGCCGCCCTTCGGCAGGCGACCGAGTTCGTGCGGGCGATGGTAGGGGCCTAGCCCGACCGACCCCTTCCGCCAAAACGGACGCGCCGGGGCCGAACGGCCCGGCGCGTCCGTTGCCGTCCCGCGTCGCGAACTCTCTAGATGAGGCCCTTCTGGCGCAGGATCGGGTAGTGGCAAGACTTGAACTTCTTGCCGCTCCCGCACGGGCAGAGTTCGTTGCGCCCGACCTTCTTCCAGTCGACGCTCTGCAGCTCCTCCTGCGCTCCCAAAGGCGTGAAGCCGCTGATCTGGCTGGCCGAGACCGGTGCGGCCGCGGCCGCCGACGGAGAGGCCGTCCCCGAGGCGGCTCCCGCCATGGCCGCGATTTCCGATTCGTCGATGCGCTGCATGGCGGGCGCCGGGGCCGTCGGGGCGGGCGGCTCGACCTGGACCTGGGCCCGATAGATCAGACGGACGGCTTGGTCGCGGATGTTGCGCTGGGTCGTCTGGAACAGCTCGAACGTCTCCTTCTTGTAGGCGATGAGCGGGTCCACCTGACCGTATCCGCGCAGGCCGATACCCTCGCGGATGTAGTCGACCATCTGAAGGTGCTCCATCCAGCGATCGTTGACGGCGCGCAACAGAACCTGGGTTTCGAGGTAGCGCATGACCTCGTCTCCCAGCTTTTCGAGCTTGTCCATGTACGCCCGCTCGGCGTAGCCGAGGACTGCCTGCTCGAGAGGGCCTCCGGGCTTGTAGGCCGCGAGCTCTTCGACCGACGTGTAGTCCATCAGGGGGAAGATCTCGTTGAGTTCGGCGAAGAGCTCGTCGTAGTCGTAGAACGGGCGGTTTTCCTCGTCGATGGCGTGGTGCCGTTGGACGATCTCCCGCATCATCTCCTTGACGTAGGCCAGCAGGTCTTCGCGGACGTTCTTGCCGAGGAGGACGTCTCGCCGCATGCCGTAGATGTGCTCGCGCTGGGCGTTGAGGACGTCGTCGTATTCGAGAACGTGCTTTCGAGCCTCGAAGAAGTGGTTCTCGATGCGCTCCTGAGTCTTGAGGATCATGCGGCTGAGGAACTTGGCGTCGACCTGCTCCATCGGAGGCCAGGCCTTCAGCAGCGGGTTCTCGAGCATCTTGGCGTTGAAGATCTTCCAGAGCTGGTCTTCGAGCGAGACGTAGAACCGGCTCTCGCCGGGGTCGCCCTGGCGCCCCGCGCGCCCGCGAAGCTGGTTGTCGATTCGGCGCGACTCGTGGCGCTCCGTACCGAGGATGAACAGGCCGCCGAGCTGTCGAACCTCTTCGGCCAGACCCTTGCGCTCCTGCTCGTCGAGCGGGAGCGGGGGCGCCGCCCGCTCCTTGCCGCCGCGGCGGTACGAGGCGTAGGTGTTGGCGTATTCGTCCATCGCGACCGAATCGCCCTGCTCGCGGGCTCGGACCACGAGCTGGTCTTCGACCCGGCCGCCGAGCAGGATGTCGACGCCGCGGCCGGCCATGTTGGTCGCGATCGTCACCTGGCCCTTGCGACCGGCTTCCGCGATGATGAGCGCTTCCCGCTCGTGGAACTTCGCGTTCAGGACG
>JBDNCL010000016.1:0-21461 GCA_046719655.1 Fimbriimonadaceae bacterium | reverse complement strand
CGTGGGCGAGTCTGGCCCGCCAAGGTCGGCGAGTCCCCGGGTTCCGACACGGTGGCGGAGGGGACCTACCGCATTTCGCGCGGGCGGCTGGGACTCCGCGGCCGGTTGACGGAAGGCGCCGGGGACGAGCCGATCTCCGTTCGGTTCGACCTCGAGATCGGGGAAGGCGAGAACGAGCTGGTCGGCGGCCAGCTGCGGTTGCGGCGGGTCGGGGGAGGCCCTCGGCGGTGAGTTCGCTCGACATCGTCGGGCTCAGAATCTCGCGAGAAGGTCCGGCCCTGACCCTGAAGCTGACGCCCGGGCACTCGATCGGGGTGTTCGGACCGTCGGGGTCCGGCAAGTCCGCGTTCGTCGACGCCCTCACCGGCGCCGAACGGCCGACGTCGGGAACGGTCGAATCGGGGTTGCCCGTTCGCCGCTGCGAAGAGCCGGGGCTGCTTCGACGCGTCACCCCTCAGTCGCTGGCGAAGGCGGTGTCGGGGCGCCAGGGCGCGACCATGGCGGCCGAGGCTCTCGGCGCTCTGGGGCTGTGGGACGACCGGCAAAAGGCCCTGACCTCCCTCTCGCCCGGCCAACGCGCGGCGTGCCGGCTTCTCCCCGTCCTCGCGTCGGGACCGGCGATCCTGGCGATCGACGGCGAACTCGACGCTCTGGACCCCTGGACCTGGCCCCGGGTGTGGGAGCTTTTGCAGGAACGACTGCAGTCCGGCTCGATGCTGGTTTTGGCGACCCACCGCGCCGAGCTGGCGCCGCAACTCGATTCCCTCGTCGTCCTGCGCCGTTCCAAACTGGTTTTCGCCGGCGATTTCGAAGAGCTGCGGCGGGCGGCGGGGCCGACCGAAATGATCGTAGAGACCGACGACCAACCGGGCGTCCGGGCCATCGCGGCCCCGTTCGAAGTGAAGGTGGAGCAGTCGGGACAAAACCTGCGCCTGACGGCGCCGGAAGGGCAACGCCTGGCCGCCCGTCTGCTCGTCGAGGGCTACGGGGACGTCCGGGCCGTCGTCCTGAGGGAGCCGACGCCGGCCGAGATCCTCGCCCGATTCTAGTCCGGGGCTCCGTTGCGGTTCGGCGGCTCCGGGATGCCGAGGTGCCGGTACCCGTGCCCGGTCACCACCCGTCCGCGGGGGGTGCGCTGGATGAGCCCCTGCTGGAGGAGGAACGGCTCGTAAACGTCCTCGATCGTGCCCGAGTCTTCGCCGGTGCTGGCCGCGATCGTCTCGAGACCGACCGGACCGCCGCCGAACTTCTCGACGATCAGACTCAGGATCGTGCGGTCGATCCGATCCAAGCCGATGTCGTCGACCTCGAGGGCTTCGAGGGCGCGCCGGACGGCGTGCCGATCGATCGTCGCGCGCCCGTCGACCTGGGCGAAGTCGCGGACGCGGCGGAGGAGGCGGTTGGCGATTCGGGGCGTGCCCCGCGAGCGGCGGGCGATCTCGACCGCGCCTTCGCGGTCGATCGCGTAGCCGAGGATCCCGGCCGAACGGGTCACGATCTCGAACAGGGCCTCTTGGTCGTAGAACTGGAAGTGGGCCACGATGCCGAATCGGTCGCGCAAAGGTCCGGTCAGCAGTCCCTGGCGGGTGGTCGCGCCGACGACCGTGAACCGGGGGAGGTCGAGCCGGATCGATCGGGCGGCCGGGCCCTTTCCGATCAGGATGTCGACCTTTCCGTCCTCCATGGCCGGATACAGAATCTCTTCGACCGGCCGGCTCAGGCGGTGGATCTCGTCGACGAACAGCACGGCCCCGGGGTCGAGGTTGGTGAGGATGCCGACGAGGTCGCCGGGGCGCTCGATGGCGGGGCCGCTGGTGACGTGGACCGGCACGTCCATCTCGGCCGCGACGATGTGGGCGATCGTCGTCTTGCCCAAACCGGGCGGGCCGTACAGGAGAAGGTGATCGAGAGGCTCGCCCCGCTGACGCGCTGCCTTGAGAAAGACGGCGAGATTCTCCTTGAGCTTGGACTGGCCGATGAACTCGTCCAGACGTCGGGGGCGCAGGCTCGATTCGGCGACGGTGTCGGACCCGCGCTTCTGGGGGTCGACGACCGCGTTCTCCCTTTCGCCGCGGGCGGCGTCGTTCGGGTTCATCGGGTCAGGCTCCGGATCGCCAATTTGAGCTGCTCCTCGAGGGACTCGTCGGGTGATTGGGCTTGAACTTGGGCGGCGGCCGACTCGGCCTCGTTGCGGCGGTACCCGAGAGCCAGCAGCGCTTCGACGAGGGGTTCGTCGAACTTGGGCCGGGATGCCGCCCGCGGACGATCGCTGGCCGCGACCTTGAGGGCGAACTGCTCGTCGGCGACCTTCTCCTTCAGTTCGAGAACCATGCGCTCGGCGAGGCGGGCGCCGACCCCGTTGGCCCGGGTCAGAGCCTTGGCGTCCCCGGTGACGATCGCGGCCGCGGCCGCCTCGGCGCCGACCTGCCCGATCAGGGAAAGGGCGATCCGAGGACCGCAGCCTTTGACGTCGAGCAGCAGGTCGAACATGCGTCGCTCGAAAGGCTCGAGAAATCCGTAGAGGGTCCAACCGTCTTCTCGGACCACCTGACGGACGATCAGTTCGACCGGTTCGCCGACCCCGGGCAGACGCACCGACACCGACTCCGGCACCGCCACCTCGTAGCCGACGCCGCCGGCGTCGACCAACGCCATCCCCCCCGAGACCTCGGCCAGGGTCCCGCGCAGACGTCCGATCATTGCCGACAGGTTACCACGCGTCTACTTCTTTTGCCCTTCGTCCAAAGATCGAGTCGGCCCACAATGGAGGGATGGTGCACGCCGCCGCCGACCGGATCGCCGCCGCCACCCTCGGGACCCCGTTCGAGGGCAAGGTTTGGCTGGTCGGGGGCGCCGTCCGCGACGACCTGCTCGGGCGACCCGCCGCCGCCGACATCGACCTGGTGGTCGAAGGGGACGCCCCCGCGCTGGCCCACCTGCTCTGGGACAAGCGCGTTTCGAGGACGAAACCCTCCATCTACGCCAATTTCGGAACCGCGAAGATCGAGGTCGACCGCGCTTCGGTCGAGTTGGTGACCGCCCGTCGCGAGTCTTACCGCGGGGACTCGCGAAAGCCGGCGGTCGAACCGGCGTCCCTCCGGCAGGACGCCCGGCGACGCGACTTCACGGTCAACGCCCTCCTCCGGAACATCCACACCGGCGAGGTCGCCGATCCCCTCGGCAAGGGGTTGGCCGACCTTGAAGCCGGCATTCTCCGAACCCCGCTCGACCCCATCCGGACGTTCACCGAAGACCCGCTGCGCATGTTGCGGGCGGTGCGCTTCAAGTGGACCCTGGGATTTGCCTTCGCGCCGGAAATCGAGCCCGCCGTCGCCCGATGCGCGTCCCGGGTGGCCAAGCTCTCGCCCGAGCGGATTCAGGAGGAGTGGAACCGGATGCTGGACCTGCCCGCCGGGGCCGACGCGTTCGGAGACATGATGCGCCTCGGGCTGATCGCACCCATCGCTCCCGAGATGGCGGCCATGGTCGGGGTCGATCAAGGCGCGTACCACCACCTCGACGTCTGGGAGCACTCGCTCCTCGTGATGCGGAACATCGGTTGCGGCGACCGAGTCGCCTCTCTCGCCGCCCTGCTGCACGACATCGGAAAACCGCCGACGCGGTCGGTCGATCCCGACGGGCGCGTTCGGTTTTTCGGGCACGAGACGGTGGGTTCGGCCCTGGCCGCGACCGTGCTGCGCCGGCTGCGCTACCCGAGCGACGTCGTCGAATCGGTCGCCTGCCTCGTCAAGGCCCACATGCGCCTGGGGACGGCGGAAAAGTGGACGCCGTCGGCGTCCCGCCGCCTCATCCGGGACATGGGAGACAACCTCGAGCGTCTTCTGAGGCTGGTGGAGGCCGACGCGTCGGCTCTGAGGCCGGGCATGCGGGTTCTGAACCTCGGCCCCCTGCGGGACCAAATCGCCCGCGCTCTCGTCGAGACGCCCCGGGAAACCCTGGAAAGCCCCCTGTCGGGTTCGGCGATCATGAGCGAACTCGGGATCGAGCCCGGACCCGAAGTCGGCGCGGCGAAGAGCTGGCTGCGAGAGCGCGTGCTGGAAGGGGACCTGAGCCCCAACGACGCGGAGGGGGCGCGGCGGATGCTCCGCGAGCGGTACCGGCGGCGCGGCGCCGAAGCTCCCGACGAGGACTCCGGCCCGGGAGGCTGAGGCGCCAGTCCCGCCCGGTCGGCCGGCGGGGACCGGCCGGTCAAAACTCGACCGGGGTCGGTCGGCCGCCCGCGGCCGCCGATCTCCAGGCCGCCTCGGTGAGGGCGATGACCTTCACGCCGATATCGAACGGGGCCGCCACCCGATCCCGACCGAGGATCGCATCGACAAAGTTCCGGTCCACGTCGGAGCCGCCGACCAGGTGGACGGCCTCGAGGCGGTTGCCGTTCCCCTCGACGACCGAGAGCTTGCCGCCCCGGTAGTAGAACGCCCCGTTCTCGCACACGAGCGTGAAGTCTTCGTGCCAGCCGGGCGCGTCCCCGACGATGGCGATGTTGCCGATCGCGCCGCCCCGGAAGCGGATGCTGACCGTCGAATCGATATCGACCGGCGTTCCCCGGTTGTCCATGAACGCGCACACCGTTTCGGGGACCAGTCCGGTCAGGTGGAGCACGATGTCCAGCACGTGGCTGCCCGAGTCGTTGATCTGCCCCCCGCCCGAGAGAGCCGGGTCCTGTCGCCAGGTTCCGGCCGTTCCCTTCTTCCAGCCCTGGGCGAGGTAGGCGGCGACGTAGGTCGGCCGGCCGTAGACGCCGGAATCGAGCTTTTCCTTGATGAACCGGTAGTCGGCCTGTACGTGCCGCTGGTAGGCGATCGCTCCGATCTTCTTGGCGGCGTCGCGGGCGGCGACGACGCGCCGGCAGTCGGCGACCGTGGTCGCGAGGGGTTTTTCGCAGATCACGTGGAGCCCCTTTTCGAAGGCGTCGCAGATCTGGTCGGCATGCTGGGTGTGCAGGCTGTCGATGTGGACGGCGTCCATCTCGACCTTGTCGAGCATCTCGCGGTAGTCGGCGAATGCGGGAAGGTCGGCGAGGCGCGGGTGCTCCCGCTTCGCCCGGGCGATGCTGGCCTGGCTGGGGTCGCACAGGGCGACGACTTCGGCGTCGGGAACGGCGGCCAGATTCCGAAAGTGCCAGTGGGCGATCCCCCCGCAACCGATGAAACCGATACGCACCTTTGCCATGGTGGTTCGAGGTTACATCCCCCCGATCGACCGGTGCCGGAGACGAACGACGCCCGCATTTCGATTAGCTTCGAGACGCCGCGCTTCCGGTGGGGCCGGGTTTCTCGCGTCGAAAGCTGAAGTCGTCTACAGCTCGGAACTCAGGCCCACCGCAGACAAAACGACTCGGAAACGGGGCGCGTAGATAGCTGAGCAAGAGGAAACAGAACTATGAACACACCAACGCCCCTGGCGGACATCCAGAACAGCCAAGACGAACGCAACATCGCGATCGACAAGGTCGGCGTCCGCGGGGTCCAGTACCCCATCGTCGTGCTCGACCGAACGGAGGAGCGTCAGCACACGATCGGCGACTTCACCCTGACCGTCAATCTGCCCCACCACTTCAAGGGGACCCACATGAGCCGGTTTCTGGAGGTTCTCAACGAGCACCAGAAGGAGGTCACGGTCGCCAGCATCCCCAAGATCCTCGCCCGCCTCAAGGAGAAGCTGAGCGCGGAGAGCGCCCACATCGAGGTCTTCTTCCCGTTCTTCGTCGAGAAGAAGGCCCCCGTCACGGGCAAGTCGGGGATGATGCCGTACCGCTGCGGTTTCATCGCCGAGGCGAACGGGTCGCTCGACTTCGTCATGGTGGTCGAGGTTCCGGTCACGACGCTCTGCCCGTGCAGCAAGGAGATCAGCGAGTACGGGGCCCACAACCAGCGCGGGGTCGTGACCGTGAAAGTCCGGTCGAACGACCACGTCTGGCTGGAAGAGATCATCGATCTCATCGAGGCGTCCGCTTCGTGTTCGCTCTACCCGGTTCTCAAGCGTCCGGACGAGAAGTGGGTGACCGAAACCGCGTATCAAAACCCGCGATTTGTCGAGGACATGGTGCGGGAAGTGGCGTTGCGGTTCAACCGCGACGATCGAATCGTGTCGTACGAGATCGAGGTGGAGAACCACGAATCGATCCACGCCCACAACGCCTACGCCTATCTCAAGCGCGACAAGCGCGAAGGCTGACGCGACCGCGACGACGAACGCCGGCCGGGGCATCTCCCATCGAGACGCCCCGGCCTGTTTCTCGTTTAAGGAGCAAAGCTGAACGACAATTCGATGTCGAAGCCGCGCGACTTGTAGGCGCCGGACGTGGAACCCGACAGGCGGTTCTGGACGTCGCGCACTTTGTAGGAGGCGAGCAGCCCGACGTTGCTGAAGATGCGGTACTCGTAACCGGCGAGCCAAAACGTCTCGAACTGGCCGAACTCGCCCGTCGACGTCAGACCCTGGTACCCGAAGCGCAGGAAGTGACGGTCCATCAGGCGGTACGAGAGGGACGCATCGAAGGCGGTCGAGTCTTGCTTGAACGCGCTGTTGCCCCCCGAGATGAGGAAGTTCGCGCCCAGGCTGTACGACAGTCGTCCGGCGGGATTGGCGATCAGAGAGACGTCCAGGTTGGTCGTCTCCGATTCGATGTTGGACCCGATGAATTCGGACTCGGACCGGTTCACCGCGAATCCCAAGGTGTGGCCGTTTCCGATGTCTCCATCGGCCCGAAATTCAAACGTCTGAGTTTCAGTGTTCGAACTGATGGTCCCCTGCTGCCTTCGTTGGACGGCGGAGGCGGCCAGACTCCACGTCTCCCCGATCCGGTACCGGGCCGCCACCGCCGTCTCGCGGAGGTCGGAGGCCCCCAAACCGAAAGGCGTGCCCGAGATCCCGCCGGAGAACCCGTTGCCGTCGAATCCGAGGCCGGCGCCGCTGTCGAAGCCGCCGAGCGTCGCCAGCTGACCCGATTTCGAGACGGTATGGCTGACCGACGCCTGGAATCGGTCGGTCGGGGTGTAGCCCAGCCGGAGACCGATATCGCGGCCGTCGCCTTCTCGATCGCCCTGCCGGACGCGGCTGAAACCCACCCGACCGCCGGCCACCCAGTGCCGACCCAGGTCCAGCGTGCCGTCGAAACGGAGGGTCTGCAGAGCGACGTCCACGATCTTGGCCCCGGCCTGCAGCGAGTCGGGAGCGCGCCCCTGCTGAAGGTCGACCGAAACGCTGCCGTTCCATCGACCGGCGGTGCGGGCCCCCACTACGGACAGGGCGTCGAGCTCGACCGGAAGGCCGCGCTGACGGTTGCGGATACGGTCGAACTGGAGGCGGTAGCTGCCGGACTGACCCTCGGAGTAGCCGACCGTCGAGCGCAGGCGCGTGGTCCGCGACGTGCGGAACGACACGTCGCCCGAACTGCCGACGACTCTTTGGGACACCGCGCTGTTGAGCCAGTTCAGGTCGCTGGACCACGGACCCTTCGTCCAGGTCAAACCGGCGTCGGCCGCCCGCTCGTTGCGGTTGAACCCTCGAGACTCGACGCTCACGTACTCGCGGGGAACGTCGCGCAGACTGCCGAACAAGCTGAAGTCGCCGATCCGGTAGCGGGCGTCGATGCCCCGGGCCGTGCCCTCCAGCGGGTTCACGGGGCTGTCGAGTCGGCCGGTGGCCTGAGCGTAGGTGATCGCGCCCGCCCGTCCGCCGCGGCCGAGCGGAATCCGGTAGTCGACTCCCCAGACGTGGCGGTCGCCGTCGATGGTTTGGGTCGGTTCCGGGGTGTAGACCACGTCGATCGTGCTGTCGAACGACACGAACCGGGTCATGTAGAAGATGGCCGGGTTGTTCGGGTCGAAAAAGTAGTCGACGATCGGGGTCAGCAGGATGCCGTCCAGCCGCACGGTGATCGGGCGCGTCAGCAGGGGGCGGAACTGCAGAAAGTACGGGGTCGACGGTGCGCCCGAACCCTGGAACCGCTCCAGCCGCTGGCTGAGCGCCGAGCCCGCTCCCGTCAACTGGCGCATCCCGGTCAAGCCCAGCCTCCCCCACGCGCCGAAGTCGTAGCTCGCCGCCGCGCCTTCGATTCGGCCGCCCGAATCGTTGACGCCGAGGGCTTCGAAGCTCACCACGATGGTGCTGGTCGGCGGGATCGGTCCGCGCAGGAAGGTGATGGAACCGGACTCGTAGCTGATGACGTAGTCGCGGCCGAGAACTTGAGGCACGTCGTCGACCCGAACCGACTCGCTGCCGCGCAGGATCTGGGTGAACTGGAGAAAGTAAGGGCCCACCGAGTTGTTGCCGGGGAAGTTGATCGTCCTGGCCGAGCCCCGGGCTTCGCTGTAGATGGCGCGGGTGCGCAGGCGACCGCTCTCGAAACCTCCGGCGACGCCGCGCAAGGACTTCGAGAACGAGGCGAACCGGTTCGTGTTCAGCAGATTTCCCTGAATGTCGCCGGCGGCGAGGCTGTAGCCGGACCGGCGGACTTCGAGGGCAAACCGTCGCGCCTGGGGGTCTTGGAATCGGTTGGTGTCGATGTTGACGTCGAAGGTGAGGGCGCCGAGCACGTTTCGGCCCGAGACGTTCATCGAGCCGATGTCGGTGAAGCGCCGGTCCCCGTAACCCGAGTTCGTCAACAGATCGAAGGCTTCTCGGTCGCCGGTGACCTGGTGGTTGTGGTACCCGAACCGTCGGAAGCCCGTGATCTGGATCCGGTCGGCCACATCTCGCCGGAACCAGTCCCAAAACGAGCCCGAGGGCCAGAGGCCCGACGCGCCGGCGTTTCCCGACAGCCCGGCGACGGCGAAACCGAGCGCCAACACCTTGAGGAACGGTCTGGTCGGACAGCGGGCGTGCATCTTCGGGATTGGACGATCCGCCGGCCGACCGGTTCTGCCGAACGGGGGCCGGTCCACGCCGGGCGTCGGGTTGCCGGTCGGTCGTCTCCTAATCAGGGACGGAACTCCTCGGGGAATTCGGTTCGCCGTGGCCGGGCAGGCGGATGCCCAGGGCTTCGGACAGGACGCGGACGTTGACGAAGGCCGAGTCCCTGAGGGTCTGACGCCGCGATTCGACGAGCTTCACGTTGCGCTCTCGCTCGCGCATAAAGGCCTGGAACGACTCGAAGAGACGGTCGGCCGACAGCCCGTCGAAACTGGGCGCCGCCGCGACGTCGAGAAGCTTGGCAAAGGCGGCGACCTTCGGGTCGTAGGAGACCAGAAACGGGGGCACCCCGACGGCGGCCCCCAAGATGCCGGCGTGCAGACGCATCGCGACGACGGCATCCATGCGCGCGAGCCTCTGCATGAGCTGCATCGGGGTCTGCACTCGGCGGATGTCGGGCACCTTGCCGCCCTGAGCCTTGGCGATGGCTTCGATGACGGGCCCGTCCTCGTTCCGGTCCATTTCGACCAGGATGGGGAGGTATCCGGCCTGGAACAGAAGGCGGGCCAGATCGCCGAAGAGCTGGATCACGGCCTTGGTCTGCTTTCCGAGGGGTCGGGGGGCGATGCCGATCGACTTCATCCCGGCCACCGAAAAGGCGTCCGACTCCTCTCCCGACGGTCGGGGCAAAAGCAGCGACGAATCGGCGCCGACGGAGATGGATCGGTCGACCCCGATCTGGCGCAGGAGGGCGGCCGAAGCGGGGTCTCGGACCGCGACGGCGTCGGCCGACTGGAAGGCTTGGCGGGCGAGCCTCTTTCCAATCCAGCTGCCGAGCGGGCCGACCCCCTGCCCCACGAGGACGACCATCTTTTTGGCTTTCTTCGCTTGACCCACCAGGGCCGAGTAGTAGGCGCAGCTGGCGGCGCTGGTGGCGTCCTGGAAGACGCTGCCGCCGGGGAAGACGAGGGCGTCGCACTCCCGAATCGCGGCGACGACGGCGGCTTTGTCTTTCCTCGGGACGGCGCGGACGCCGTACAGGCGGTACGTTTCCTCGGGCGCCCCGCTCAGAACGGTGAAGGCGACGTCGGCCCCGCGCAGGCCCTCCATGAGGCCGAGCATGACGGCGTCGTCGCCGAGATTGCCGCAACCCAGGTACCCGGCCAGAAGAAGGTTTGTCGGCACGTTCAGTTCTCCGCCTTGCGCCATCGTCGCGACAGCAGCCACCACGCGACGGCGCCGAGAATACCCCCGGTCAACAGGCCCACCCCGATCCGGGTGAACCCGATGTAGAGGGGCGTGTGGAGGTGACACAGGGTGTTGACGATGCTGGTCTGACCGATGGCCCCCGCCGTCAGCATCAGGACGGCCAGTCCGGGAGCGTAGGGGGGCAGGCGGCGGCCGGTGCGCAACCCGACGAGCAACCCGATGCCGACGAAAAGCGCCGGATGCCCGACCAGGAACTCCTTCGTTCGGGGGCGGACCGGGAGCACCTGGTCGAGGAGGGCTCGGAACTGAAGCTCGAGTCCGCTGACCGCGGAAGGGTTGTCGTTGCCCGTTCGGGCCAGCATGAACGCGAGGGCGAAGAGTCCCGCGATCGAGCCGAGACCGGCGGCCCAGGTCACGGGCGATCGGATCGCGCTTCGGGCGTCGGTGAGGCGGACGAGCCAGTAGGCGCCGACGGCGACGATCGGAAGAAAGTGGGCGAACTTGACCCCGGTGAACTGGTCGGCGCGCAGCGTGTACGCCGCCCCCACGAGGAGTCCGGACACGGCCAGTCCCCCGATCAGCGACAGAGCGGAAACGAGGAGGTAGGCGATGGGGACGAATCGGACTCGGAACCGGTCGAGGACGGCGAATGCGATCAGCGGGAAGGCGACGGCGGCCATCAGCGCGGCCAGTCCCCGCCCCGATTCGGTCGCGGCCGAGAGCCCGGCGATCAGGGGCAGAGCGGCGACGAAAAACGTCCAAACTCGCGCCCCGAAGACGGCGAGGCACGCGAGAGCGGCGGCGAGACCGGCCGAAACGCCGACGACGGGAAACACCCAGGACGGCACGGCGGGGTCGGCAAACGGTTTCGCCGGTCCGACCGTGAGACCCTCTTTGGCCAGCCGGGAAACGATCGAGGCCGACAGTTCGGCGAAGGCGTCCACGGGATCATCCACCGACAGGCTCAGAGGCCGGATAAGGAGAATCCGGACCGAGCGCTCTTGGGCGGCCCGCACGTATCGATCGACCGTTTCGCGGGGCGACATCCGGTCGATCTCCACCGCCTGGGCGGCATGGAGCCGGACCGCGTTGTCGGTCGACATGGCGAGGACGTTGGCGTCGCCGCCGATGCGGGCGAATTCGGGAGAAGCGTATCGGATGCCGCTGGCCCGCAGGGCGTCGGCGAGGACGCTCAAGTTGTCGCGTCGGCCGAGAACCTGGTCGCCGACGGGCAAGAACACGGCGACGCCCTGACGGACGGCGATGCCGGCCACGTGGCGGACATACTCGGCCGAAGCGCCGACCGGGTTGGCGTAGCGCCCGACGATCCGCATACCGGCCGCCTGCACGATCGCCACCGAATCGGGGGACAGGGCGACCGCAGTCCCCCGGACCGCGCTCCAAACGCCCGGGTCGGAGACGGCGAGCGCTTCGGGGGAAACGCGCCGGACGGCGTCGAGCCCGAACCGGGCGACGAGACCCGCCTCGACCCGACCGACCGTTTCCGGGTCGCCGACCAAACCGAAACCGGGCGCCGACGTTTCGGGGCTGATCCCAGCCCGGGGCGCGAGCCACCCTTCGTCGACGAGGTTGGCGACGGTCTGCTCGGTGAGAGCCACGGCCCCGACTCCGGCTTCCCGCAGCTTCGAGAGCGCCTCGGCCGGGCTGAGCCGCTGACCGGCGGCGAGCTGAACCACCTGCTCCCACTCGACCGCGATCTCGACCGACCGGTTCTGGGACTCGGCCGCGGCGCGGGCGCGGAGCGAAACCAGGGACGCGGCGGCGCAGACGGCGGCGAAGACGACGGCCAACGTCAGCAGGCCGACCGACCGGCGGTCTTCAGGCCCGAAACCGGGCGCCGCGTTCCGGTCAGTCGAATGCATCGTTCTCCTCAAAGTCCTTGTCCTCGAGCAACCGCAGTCGCCCGCCCGCGATGAGAATCGTCAGCATGCCCGCCAGGAACCCCCCGGCGTGGGCCCAGGTCGCAACCCCCTCCTGCCGGACGAACACCTGGTAGAGGAACCAGGTTCCGAGCAGCACCCAGGCGCTGATCACGAACGGGTATGGGATCAGAGGCACGACGAACTCGATCTTGTTGGCTGGAAACAACAGGAAGTATGAGCCCAGAACGCCGCCGATCGCGCCGGACGCGCCGAGAGTCGGGATATCGGACGAGGGTTCGACGAACACGTGGGTGGCGGCGGCAACGACACCCCAGAAAAGGTAGTAGAGCATGTACCGCCACGATCCGAGGCCGTTTTCGACGGCGGGACCGAAGACGAACAGGTAGAGGAGGTTGCCGAGGAGGTGCACGAGGTTCCCGTGGAGGAACATCGCGGTAAAGACGGAGAACAGGGCGAATCGGTCGCCCCCCTGCAGCGCCTGCACGATCTCGACCGGGCGCATGGTCAGGTCGCCGAAGACCACGCTCGCGCCGAGCAGGCTGCCCTGACGATCCCACAGGTAGATCAGGATGTTCAGTCCGATCAGCGTGAACGTCACGACCGGCACGCGCTTCGTGATCAGGTTGTCGCGGATCGGGATCATGCGGCCATGGCAAGTGTACTAGGTTCGGAATCGCGTTGGAGCCGTCGCTCCCAGCTGCGGGAAGCTTGGCACAAACCGTCCTCGCGCCGGGACACCCCGCTTGCCGCGGACACCGTTTCTTCGGGAGCCGCCATGGAAAACCGGCGGACGATTTTGTATAATCTCAGTGGCACTATCATGCAGCGATTCCACCGAGCTGTCGTTTTGGGGGGGTTGGCCCTCGCGCTGGGCGCGCTGGCGGCGCTCGCGGGCGCCGACCTCTTCGCCCGAATCTACGGGCCTCGAGGGAAGGTCATGGTGCGTACGCCGACGCTGCAGTGGGAGGTCTGGACGACGGGGCCCGACCGCATCGCGGGAGCCTCGGCCACCGTGAACGGGCGGGAGATTCCGGCCCGCTACGACGAGGAGGAGCGCCGGATCGTCGCCCAGCCGATCGAACCCCTGGCGCCCGGCGAGTACGAGGCCGAGCTTTCCCTGCAGACGCAGGACGGATTTGCGAGTTCGAAAAAGTGGACGTTCCGAATCGCCGAAGAGGCGATCGACGAACTGCCGGAATCGACCGCCGAGCAGAGGGCGGTTCTAGAGGAGATCAACCGGTACCGGGTCAAACTCGGGCTGGACCCGGGATTGTCCGAACCCCGACTGGACGCCGCCTCCCTCTTCCACAGCCGCTACAACTGGGAGAACAAGACCACCGGGCACTACCAGACGGCCGGACGCACCGGATTCTTCGGCAACACGCCCCAGCAGCGCCTCGAGGCGTTCGGCTTCATCGCCGACCACACCGAGGTGGTCACGACGGGTTCGAACAGCATCGAGCGTTCGGTCAAGAACCTGTTCGACGCTCCCTACCACCGGGTTCCCTTCCTCCAGCCGGGGCCGGTCAAGATCGGTTGCGGCTTCATCGGAAACCGGATGACGGTGACGTTCAGCCAGCCGGGCACGCCGGGCGAGACGGTCAGTCCGGCCGACGGCGAGACCGGGGTGCCGATCTCGTGGACCGAGCGGGAGCGGCCCAATCCGCTCCGCATTCACCCGACCGCGTCTTGGCCGCCGGGGTATCCGCTGGTCTATGCCCGCTTCGGTCCGAGCAGGCGGTCGTTCAGCGTGCTCCAAGCGACCCTGCAGACCGGCGAAGGATCCGACGTCCCCGTGTTCCTGAACACTCCCGCCAACGACGACCATCTGGAGAACGCGATCGTCATCCTCCCCCGGAAGCCCCTGGCCTACGACACCGCCTACGTGGTTCGGGTCGACGGCGAGACGTCGGACGGGACCCCGTTTCAGAGGGTGTGGCGGTTCACGACCGCGTCGGCGCCGTCCAGGAACCGGCCCCGCTGACGAAGCCGACGCGAAATCCGGCCGAGGTCCGCTTCTCGGTGCGGGTAGCGTCGGGGGGCGGGTTGGGCCCGGGGTTCGGGTTCGCCGGGTTCCCCGGATCGGACGGCGCCGGCTGGGGCGAGGACGGATTGGGAGCCGGGGTCGGCGACGGCGGAGCGCCGGTCCGGCCGGGACGGTCGGGAATCTCGTCGTCGTCGACCGCGATGTCGCCTTCGATTCCGCTCGCACGCCAACGGTCGCCTTCGCCTTCCCGAGTCGAAATCTCGAACCAGGTGGCGACGAGGTCGTCGCCCAACGAGGTTTTGATCCGGGTGTCCTTCCTTCCTTCGCTGCTGATGAGCCTCAGAGTCTGGTTCTCGCCGTCGTAGGTTGCGCGGTGGGTCCAAGCGCGCCGCCACCGACCGTTGCCGAGTTCCTGGTACGCCTGAGGGGAGCCCGTGATCTCGGCGCGACGATTCCCACGCCCGTACCAGTACTCGATCCGTTCGGCAAATACGGACGCCGGATAGCGGCGGATGGAGTCGGCCTGGCGTACCTCGTCGTCCGGTTCAGGGGCGGGCGGGCGCTCGGCGGCGATGCTCTCGGGGACGACGGGACGGAAGGGGGGGATCTCCACCACCTCGAGCGTCTGCCTCTCCTCGGGTTTGACGAGCATGGTGACGGCGCCTACGAGCACGGCCCTTCGTTCGCGGCGGAAGACGGTCACCTCCCGGCAAGCCAGGTTGACTTCGGCGGAAAAGTAGCGGACCCCGCCGCGGGCGACGAGGACGTCGGTTCGGCGGTTGAGTTCGGCGATCGGGGCCTGAACGATGATCTCGCCGTCGGTGGCGAACACGTTCTCGTAACGGTTGATCCCGTCGACCGAGCTTTCCGACGAGTCGGCCCGGATCGTCCATCGGTTGCGGGGGATCTCGCCGGCGGGAGGCAGAGGCGGCGGCCCTGCCGGCAGAGCGGGGGACGTCGGACCGCCGATCGGTCCGGTCAGGCCGGGGCGACTCGGTGGCGGGCGATTGGGGGCGGGCCGACTCGGCGCCGGGCGGGTCTGCCCGAATTCGGCGATGTTGGTCAGCTCGCCGGTCCACAGGATCGGACCCGTGCGCCACGACCGATCGCGCGTCGAGAACCGGAGGCCCTCGACCTCGACTTCGCCCCCGAGCAGCCGACCCCGGACCTTGCCTTCGACCGAGAGCATCTGCTCGCGTTCCTCGTACACGGCGAGATCGACGGCGAGATCCATCTCCTCGTTCCAGACGCGACCGCCGTTCTCGACCCGCAACTGCTTGGCCACCGCGTCGTAGGTGGCGACGTCGGCCTCAAACGCGAAACGGCCCTGGTCCCCGGTGTAGAGTCCGTCCCGAAGGCCGGTCATGGTGAAGAACTGGCGGTCCTGCCGGACGTCGATCCGCTCGACCATGGTCGAACCGATCTGCCGGGAACCGAGCCAGGCCCGAACGTCGACCTTTTCCAGCCTGACGACGACGTTCTCGCCCAGGGGGTTGGCGCCGACTCCGCGAAGGCGGGCGAACGGATCGAACTGGATGAGCCACTGCCCGTAGGAGTACAAGGCGAGCGAGGCGGTCACGAGACCGACAACCCAGACCAGCGCCCGCCACCATCCGGCCGCTTGACGGGGACCCGTCGGATTCGGCCGGATACCGGCGCCGGGCGCGAGTCTAAGGGATGACGACATTGCGCTGGATCACCTCGTTCGGCTCGTTCAGGGTGACGTCGATCGGGGGCGCCGTGCTCGCACCTTTCGACGCCACGATCTGATAGTTCCCCGGCAGGACGAAGAAGAAGTACCGTCCATCCGGTCCGACGTTGGTCACCCGGACGTCGACTCCGCCCTGCCGAAGACGAACCACGGATCCGACCGCGCCTCCGGGGGCCGAGACGATGCCCCAGATATTGAACGGAAATCCGGGCGGGTTCGGGTCGCTGGTGGGGGTGAGGAGGATGTCGCCGACGTTCACGACCCCGCCGGACGCCAAGTTCGGCTGAGCCGAGAACTCGCGGCGGAAAAATCCGGGGGCGCGGGCCGAGCCGGCGATGCCCCAGAACGCGGCTTGGTTGGCACTGGAGTAGGCGACTTCTTCGAGGGTGAAGACGCCGGCGGCAGTGGTGGTGCCCTGGCGGCCGGCGAAGCTGACGATCGCCCCCGCGATCGGCGCGTTGTCGGTGGCGTTTCGGACGACGCCGGTGACGGTCACGCGCTCGGGACCGATCCAGAGATCGCCGACATCCACCACTCCCGAACCGGGCGGGATCGCGAAGGCGAACACGCCAAATCCGAGCCCGAGGGAGTCCACCGTCAGCACGGACGCGCCCGAACGAGGCAGCTGGAAGGACCCGTCGGCGAGCGACGTCAGGGTGCTGCGGGCTCCGATCTGGACCGAGGAGGCCGGATTGGGGGGGCCGCCGGTCACGACGGACACGACCCGTCCGACGACGGTGGACGTGCCGCCCCCTCCGCCACCTCCCCCGCCGCAGGCCGTGAGGACCGCCGACGCGACCGCCAAACCCGCCCCGAGAAGCAGAACCCGCTTCAATACGGCCACCTCACCGCGACGTCGAAGACGTGCTCGGTCGAACGAGCCCGGAAGGTGAGAGAGGTGCCGTCCACGATACGCATGCTCGCCCCAGTCGCGGTGTCCCAGTAGGTCAATCGGGGCAGGAACCCTTCCACCCGCTCGAACCGGATGGAGTAGGCGGTGCCCGGCCTCAGGTTTTCGAGTTTGACGCGGTAGCGCGAGTTCTCGCCGGTGCGGCGCATGTCGCGATACAGACGATCGGCGACTCCGATCTGAACCTGGGGACCGCCGGCTCCGGGGGCCAGCCCGGCGTCTTGCCGAGGATCGAAGCCGTCGGTGGCCACGGCGCTCTGCCCGAGTTCGGCCCATACCTGGCGCCCAGACTGGGTGAGCCGAATCCGCATCCGCCAGCGGTTGCGGTCGGGCGCGGGGCTGGCGACGCTCGAACCGGCGGCCGACGCGGCGAACACGCCGCGGCCGGGACCGACGAGGGGGGCGAAAACCGGGGAGGACGGCACGAACGTGAGCGTAACCCCCTCGGCGGCGAGCACGCGGACGAAGTAGGCCCGCCCCGGTTCGAAGACGGTCGCCGGCACCATGGACCCGGTTTCCGGCGCTCCGGTCGCGGCGTCGTTCGGTCCGGGTTGGAAGGTGAAGAACTCGGCTCCGAGTTCCTGACCGACCGCCTCGGCGTACGGTTTCGGGAAATCGACCGAACGGGTGACCCGGATGCGCGAAACGGGGGTGGACTCGGTCAGCGGCGAGGCGACCAGGTTCCAGCCCGGCCGGAGCGAGATGGAGACGGGCAGCCCGGGCGACGTGCGCCCCAGGAAGCTGAAGCCGGAAACCGCGGCCGGCATTCGTACGAAGTAGCCGGCACCGGGTTCGAGGTAGCCGGTGTCGGGAAAGATGTCGTACGCCGCGCGCACCCCGTTCCATCGGGCGAAGAGGAGCTGGTTCGCGGCCAAGCCGACAAGGTCGGTCGGCAGGGCGGCGAGCGTTTCGGTCGGGACGCCGAAGGCGGACAGACCGCGAGGCAGCCCTCCCGGCGGAGAAAAGGACACCTCTCCGTCCTGCACGCGCAGATCGAGGGCGAGGATGCCCGGTCCCTTGTTCACCCGGCGGTCGATGACGGCGGGCGTCTGGTCGACGCCCCCGATCCGGCGTACGACCTCCACCCGAACCCTCTGGGCGTTGAGCCAGCTCGGGTGGGTCAGGGCGACGCGGGCCCCGAACGCCCCGTCCGTGACCGGAATGTGGTCGACCGTGTTCGGCCCGAACGTGAGCCGCACCCGGAGGGAGGCGCCGGACCCGAGCGGGACCCCCACGACGGTGCCGACGAGGTCGCGCTCCGCGGGGCTGGAGCCGGTCGAGTAGGCCCCGGCGGGCAGGAACGCGCGAGCGATCCGGTCCTGTACCGGCAGGTCGACGGCAGCGCGGTACGGCGTGCCTCCGGTCAAGTTCGGGAGGTTGGGGACGACCGACCCGTAGGCCCCGGCGATGTCCATCCGGTCTTCCTGAGTGCTCGGGAACACCCGGTCGAACGCGGCCGACCAGAAGATCGGGTAGCTGACGCCGCTCTGGAGGACCTCGTGACCGTTGGGGAGCGTCTGGAAGAGGGTCGCCTGGATCAGAAAGACGCCGAAGTCGCTCGTACCCGCGTCGGCGAGAAGCGGCACGGGCTGGAGAATCAGCTTGAGTCCGGGAGCGTCTCGGGTTTCCAGGATCGCCTGCCGTCTGGCCCACTCGGCGAACGGGCGGCCCTCGACCGTCGCGCCGGGGGAGCCGGCGAGGGTGTCGATGACGCTTTGGGCGAGGGCGTTGAGGGCGGCCGGGTTGCCGGCGATGGAGGTGTCGGCGTAGAAGGCGCCGTTGAACGCGGCCGCAAACCCGGGATACTCGACCAGCACCTTCTGCCAGGCGGAGCCGGCCATCTGGTAGCGGAGCAGGTAGACGCCGCCGAGGGACCCGCCGGCGGGCAACGGGGCCAGCCGAAGGTTCTCGGCGATGAATCTCCGACCCCCCAGACCGCGCTGGTTGTACCAGTCGTAGAAACTGCCCACGTCGTACGTGTTCTCGAGGACGGCTTCGATCAGGTCGGGGCTCAGCGTCGCGGGCAAGGCGCCCGGCGTGCGGACGATCCGCATGGTGGCGGCACGGACGAGACCTTCCTGGTAGGCGTCGAAATCGTAGCTGTTCGGTCCGAGGTAGGCCAACAGGAGGCAGTGGACGAAGTTCACGGCCGCCGCCTCGCGGTTCTGGTAGATCGGGAATCGGATCTCGACCTGACCGGCGCCGTTGTTCGGCAGCACGAAGCCGCCCGCGATCGCGTCGCGGTCCCCGATCTCGGCATCGAAGTTCCGAACCCGTACCGGGAGAGCGTGGGACGGCGGACCGAAGACGACGTCGATCGTGCCGCGGGCGGCGGCAAAGACCTCCTCCAAGAACGCGCGCTCGGCGGGCGGGAAAGCCCCGGGTCCCGCCCCGTCGAACTGGAGGACCAGGGGACTCTGGGGAGCCGGTCCGCCGGCCGAGACCGGAAGCAGCTGGCCGCCGGCCCGCAACCGCACCGTCGTCGGAATCGAAAACGGGATCCGCGCGTCGCCCCGACCGGCGCGGTGCCACGCCTTCCGGTTGGCTTCGGTCAGGCGGGCCGCGTTGCGGGCAAAGGCGCGGACGGCCTGGTCAGCCTGGGCCACGGGCGAGTCGAGCGAACGGGACGCGAGCAGGTCGAGGTCGAGGGTCGCGGCGGAACCGGTCGGGATGCCGACGAGGGCGACGGCGACGAGCGTGGCGCCGCGGACGATTCGGAGGGAGCGATGAAACATGGGACACCTTGGCTGGAGGATGGTTCCGGCCGCGTTGCGGGCAACCGGAACCTATTCTGCCGACCGGGGCAAAAGCCGGACTAGTTCGCCACAAACGAGGCGATCGGACTGATGGTGCGGCTGTCGTCCCCGTTGGCCAAACCGAGAACGACGTAATAGTATGTCCGGCCCGAGATCAGAGAGGGCCCCGTGTAGACGAGTTGGGTGTTGGTGGTGCGGGTCGAGACGTTGGACCAGATCGAGGTCGCACCGAGCCCGGGGAACCGATCGTACAGGTAGACGATGTACTCGGTCGCGCCGACGGCCGGATTCCACCGAAACGTGAGCGGCCCCTGGAGCGGCGACCGGAGCGTCAGATCGCCGAGGGTGCGGACGCCGTAGCGGTTGCTGAAATCGCTCTCCGAATTGCCGGTACCGTCGAGGAACCGGGTGTTGAGGGCGGTGATCTCGTAGTAGTAGGTCGTGTTCTCCCTCAGACGGCTGTCGAGGTCCTGGTAGAAGGTGGCGATCGGGTCGCGCAAGAAGTCGACGGCGGTGCTGAGTCCGCTCGGGGTGGTGGCGCGGTAGATGCCGTAGCCGAGAAGGTTGTCGTCGAAGCTCACGGGCGGGCGGTCCCAGTACAGGTTCACCTCGATGTAGTTTCCGAGGATCGTGCTGCGGTTCGACGCCCGCGCCTCCGTCCGACGGGGATCAAACTCCCGCTTGATCGCTTCGAACGCCATCTCGTCTTGATGGGATCGGGTGACCTCGCGCGGAGACGTCCACGCCACCGCCTCGAGGTTTTCGGGGGCCGGAATCAGGGGGTCGGTCGGGCTCCGCAGGACGAAGTCGATCCGACGGTTCTCGCCGGCGGCGAGAGTGATCGAACCGATGTCGCTGTTGTAGCCGGCGGCGCTGGCGTTCACTTCGTACTCCACACCGGCGGCCAGAGCGCGGATCTCGTAGTCGCCGTTGGAATCGGTGAGCGCCATCGAGCTGCTGAACGTGCCGAAATTCGCCGACACGCGGGCGCCCTGTACGCGAAGGCCGCTGGACGTCCGAACGGTGCCCCGGATCACCGCCTGCTGGTTGTCCCGGACGACGGTGATGTTCGCACTCTTGGACCGTTCGTCCGGAAACACGCGGACCACGTTTCGGCCCGTGAATCGGAGCGAACCGTCGCGGTACTCGGCCTGGACGGTCCGGATGCCGACCGGCACCTGGGTGAGGACGTAGGAGCCGGCCGAGTTGGACGTCGTCTGACGGTCGCCCGCGAACACTCGGGCCCCCGCGACCGGCGAACCCTGGACGTCGGTCACCAAGCCGGAGATCTCGCCCCTCGCGCCGACGGTCAGAGACCCGCCGCAACCCGACAGAACACCAACGACCGCCAGCAACGCGACGAACCATCCGACCCGCGCCGCGGCCGAGCCACGGACAACACTCATTTGGTGAGTGTACGCGCGGGCGGGCCGCCGGTTACGGTCCAATGACCCGAAGCGGTCAGGCATTGCCGGTGTCGGGCAGCATCGGCAGACCGGAGAAGCGCTGGCGAACCATGGTCAGCCCGTCCCGACACGCTTCGAACCACTGGCTGAGCTTTTGGAACGTCGGGGCTTCTCGGTCGAAGGGCGGGTGGTCGAAACTCCCCACCACGGAGTAGCTGTACCGTCCGAGCACGATGGCTCCCTCGACCGGGGTCGATCCCCCCAGCCCGTTGATGCGGCCCAGCGACTCGGGAAAGATGCCGGACCAGAAGAGCAGGAAGTCGCCCAGGTGGCGGTGGACGGCGCGCTCGCGCTCGAAAGAGTCCGCGTTCAGACGGACATCGCCCTCGGCGAGCATCTCGGCGATCGTCTCGACGCGACGCCCGTGGCAGTCTCGGATCGCGAAGATCGCCTCGTTGTGGAGGAAGGTGCCCAACAGTCGGGCCAGATAGTTTTCGAGGTCCTCGGCGTCCGGCAATCCCAAGCGGTGGACGAGCGATTCGTGAACCGCTTCGCGGAAGAAGGACTCCAACGGACCCACGCTTTTCGGGTCGTGATCCATTGCGGTCTAGAACTCCTCTCCGGTTCGGAATTCTCTGTTGCCGGGCTTTCCCGCTACAGAGTGAGTTTTGAGACGTCCGCGAGGACCATTTGGTTCGCGG
>JBDNCL010000159.1:0-7049 GCA_046719655.1 Fimbriimonadaceae bacterium | reverse complement strand
CCGCTCGGGGGCGCCGGTCATCGCCCGTCGGAATTCGACTTGCGGGCGGCGGGTCGGAACTTTGACAAGATCGAGCCGATCTTGGCGGTGGCAAAGTAGCCGGCAGCCAGCGCGCCGCCGATCAGGGCTTGGAAGAACATGCTGGCCGAGCCGCCGTCGATGTAAGCAAGAAAGGGAATTGCATGAGGAACGAGGGTCATAGTCTTGGTCCTTGTTCGGCAAGGACGCGGACGCGGCGGCATAGTTCAGTGCGATCGGTCGGTGTGGAGGAGAAACGCCTCGAGACCGGTTCGCAGATGCGGGGGAGCCGCCTGGAGGGTCGGGCGCCGTGTCGGCCTCTGCCGCCTGTTCTCGATTGCCGCGGGGGGCGTCGGCCGGGTCTCGGACACCGGTCCGGGCGCCGGGGAGGACGCCAGCCGATGCGGTCGGCGGCCCGGACGGAACCAAAATCGCCGGCCTCGCCGACGCCTTCGAGGGTGCGGGCGGTTCCGGCCCTCGTCGGGGCCCCGTCCCAGGCCGGCCGGGGCGCGGCCGGCCTGGAAACGGGTCGGGTGGCGAGGGTCAGGCGTACAGGTCGGCGGCGTAGTCTTCGAGCATGCGGCGGGTCGAAAACGCCCACGCGCTCGTCTGGATCGCGCGGCGCATGAATGCGACCCAGCCCTCGGGGACCCCGGCCTCGTTCCGAGTCCAGTACAGCGGCAGCACTTCCTTTTCGAGAACGTCGTACATCGACTGCGAGTCGAACTGGTCCTGCCGGCGGCGGGTCGACTGGGCCTCGCGCCGGCCGACCGCCCAGCCGTTGTCGTTCTCGAAGCCCTCGTCCCACCAACCGTCCAGGATCGACGCGTTCGGGACGCCGTTGAGGGCGGCCTTCATACCGCTCGTGCCGCTCGCCTCCAGCGGTCGGATCGGGTTGTTGATCCACAGATCGACGCCCTGAACGAGGTGCCGGCCGACCGCCATGTCGTACTCCTCGAGGAAGAAGACCTTGCCCCGCCACTTGCGGTCGCGGGTCAGGCGGTAGACCTCGGCGACCGTGTGCTGCCCTTCGCCGTCGGCCGGGTGGGCCTTTCCGGCGAAAACGATCTGCACGGGGCGTTCCGCGTGGCCGAGGAGCTTCTGCAGGCGGCGGACGTCCGACCAGAGGAGTGCCGGCCGCTTGTACGGGGTGAACCTTCGGGCGAAACCGATGATGAACGCTTCCGGGTTCATCTGGGACCCGACCTCCTCGAGCTCCTCCGGGCTCCAGCCGTATTTGACGTGCTGACGAATCAGACGGTCGTTGGCGAACGCGGCCAGGGACCGCTTCTGGGCGAGGTGGGCCTCCCAGAGGCGCTCCGGCGGGACGTCGGCCAGACCCAGCCAGAGCGGCCGCCGGTGAGTCCGCGGTTCCAGCTTCGGGCGCGCGTGGGTGCCGACTTCGTAGCCGTTCTCCCGGTAAAGGGCCCGCATCTCGGGACCGAGCCAGGTCGCGAGGTGGGCGCCGTTGGTCACTGCCCCGACCGGCGTCCCGACGACTGGGCGCCAGGTGTTGTCGGCGGTCTGACCGTGGAGGATGCTGACCCCGTTGGCGGCCCGCGAGAGGCGCAGCGCGAAGGCGGTCATGTCGAACACGTTCTTGTCGTCGACCGAGTCTCGGCCCAGCTTGAGAACGCGCCTTTTGTCGATTCCGGCCTCGGCCAGCGTCGGTCCGAGGATCTCGGCCACCATCTTGGCGTCGAATCGCTCGTTGCCGGCCGGAACCGGGGTGTGGATGGTCAGCACCGCCTCCCGGCGGACGGCGTCTCGGGCGTTGGGCCAGGCGGCCCCGGCCCGCATCCGGGCCGCGATCCTCTCCACGAGAAGAAGGGCGGAGTGGCCCTCGTTCATGTGGAAGACGGACGGTTCGATGCCGAGAGCGGCCAGGACCTTCACGCCCGCCAATCCGAGAACCGACTCCTGGTAGAACCGCATCCGGCGTCCGAGCATGTAGAGCTGGGCCGTGATCGGCCGGTCGACGGGCCGATTTTCGGGGAGGTCGGTGTCGAGCAGCAGAAGCGGCGTCCGGCCGACCGCCACCCGCCAGACCGCGACCGCCACGTTCCGGCCGGGAAAGGGCACCGAGACGGTCAGCGGGGCCCCCGACTCGGGGTTGAGGACCCTCTCCAGCGGATGGTCGATCGGGTCGAACCTCGGGTAGACGTGCTGCTGGCGCCCGCTGGGTTCGAGGTCCTGGCGGAAGAAGCCCAGCCGGTAGAAGCAACCGATCCCGACGAACGGCAGGCCCATGTCGGACGCCTCGCGGACGTGGTCGCCGGCCAGGATCCCCAGGCCCCCGCAATACTGCTGAAAGCTCTCGTGGATGGCGTATTCGGCGCAGAAATAGGCGACGGGAGCGTCGGCGGAAATTCCTGCCGGCGGATCGGGAACGAATCGGAGGTACTTGTCGAGAACCTCCTCGGCCCGGGCCGAGATCTTGAAGAACTCGGCGTCCGCCGCCAAACGTCTGGCCCGGGAAGGGTCGGCCAGGAGTCGGATCGGGCTCTCGCCCTGGTCGAACCGCTCCGGATCGATGGCGCGCACGGCGGCGAGGCACTCGGGGATCCACGTCCACGCGCAGTTTCGGAGCACGCGTCCGATGGGGATCAAGGGACCTTCGAGCTCGAGCACGGGGTGGGGGGCGACGGGGACTCGGTTCAGCATAAAAGTTCCTCCGGTTCTTTCGAACTGAGTTGTGAATACGTATTCAGATCATGGTTCATGCCGGGCGATCGGCGCTTTTCCCGCCGCCGGCGGCCGGGTCGGCCGCGGGCCGAACGGGGGCCGCTCCCGTTCGGGGACGGCCGCCTCGACGGCGCACTGTGGGCATGCGTGTGCCCGGGGCCCCGCCGTCAACCGGTCGGGCCCAGACTCGGGAGACAAACCCGTCAGAAATCACCCCGCCGAGCCGGTAGGACGTCGCGATCGGGTGGCGAATTCCGGGTACGGAGGTCAACCATGCACGCGATCGTCGGTATCGAACGCGCCCGACTGGGCAAATCGGCCGTTCAGCTCCTGAAAAACCTCGATTTTCCCGGACTTTCGATGGAGTTCGTCCATGTCATCGAGAGCATGCAGGTTCCCGGGTGGGGGCACGCGAGCTGGCTGTCGCCCGACGTTTTCGCCGAAGCCTATCGGGAGAGGAGCGACGAAGGGCAGGAGATCCTCAAGCAGGCGGTCGAGAGCGCCGGTATGCCCGATGCCCCTCGGACCCTCCTCACCGGCTACGTGGCCGACCAGATTCTCGCCCGGGCGGCCGAAACCGAGGCCGACCTGATCGCCGTCGACGCGGCCGAGAAGAAGCCCCTCGCCGCGTTCTTGCTGGGCAGCGTCAGTCGGGCCTTGGTGGTGAGTGCGAAGACCAACCTGCTGATCGCCAAGGGGCAGGTCGAGCCGAGCGACTCGGTCCACGCCGTTCTCGCCACCGACCACTCGGAGTACTGCAACAAGTGCATCGAGCGCCTGATCGAGATGCGCCCGCGCGGTCTTCGGAAGCTGACCGTCCTGACGTCGTACCCCCGAAGCCTCATGGACGTCTTACGCCCGACCCTTCCCGACTTCGCCCTGAACCCGGCCGTGTGGATCGAGGAGCACCTGCACCAGCACAACCAGGAACTGATCGGCCGGCTCTCGGCCGCCGGTTGGGAGTGCGAATCGCGGGTCGTCGGGGCGCCGCCGTACGAGGCGATTCCCGAAGCGATGCGGGAGACCGGGGCCCAGCTGCTGATCTTGGGGGCGCAGGGGCATGGCGTCGTCCAGCGACTGACCCTCGGCAGCGTCTCGTTCCACCAGGTCTCGAACGAGAGCTATCCGGTTCTCGTTCTGAGGGTCTAGGGTCCGTCGTCGGGGCCCGGCTTGGGCCAAACTCCGGCCATGCCGCACATCTCGGACGAGGGGTTGGCCGGTTACCGCGCCTTGCGCGAGTCGGTCGGCCGGGTCAACATCGACGACAGCGTCTTCTTCGAGTTGACGGGCGCGGACCGGGTCGAGTGGCTCCAGGGGCAGATCACCCAGGACCTGTCGGGGCTGACGTCCGGCTCGTCCGGTCAAGCCTGCCTCTGCAGCCCCACCGGGCAGCTCCTGGCCGACCTGCGGATCTGGGCCGCCGACGACCGGCTCTTGATCGCGGTGGCCGATTCTCAAGCCGAATCGGTCGAACGCCGCGTCGAAATGGCGGTCGTGCTCGAGGACGTCGAACTGGCCCGCCTGACCGGTCCGTGGTACTCGGTGCAGGGGCCGATGGCCGACCACTGGGTGGCGAGCCGGTTCGGAATCGACGTCGCCCAGACTCCCGGCGACGTGCACCGGTCGGACGGGGTCTGGATCTTGCGGTCCGACCGGGTCGGCGGTCCGGGTTGGGACGTGGTGGGCCACGGGGGACCGTCGCCCGAGATCCCGAACGTCCCGGACGAGGCGGTCCGGATCGCCTCCCTCGAGGCCGGGATACCGGTGCCCGGGGTCGACACCCATGCCCGAACCCTGCCTCCCGAGCTCGGGTCGGCGTTCGAATCGAGCCGCATTTCGTACCGGAAGGGGTGCTACACGGGGCAGGAGGTGTTGATGCGGATCCACAGTCGGGGTCACACGAACCGGACGTGGTCCGGGCTGATCTGCGAAGGCCCGGTGGCATCGGGCGACGCCGTCTCGCACCCGTCCCGTCCCGATGCGGGGACCGTCACGCGTTCGGCGTGGTCGCCCGCCCTGGGTTGGATCGCGGGGGCCGAACTGCGCAACGAAGCGGCCAACGACGGCGACACGGTGGAGGTCCGGACCGGCTCGGGGCCGGTTCGGGCCGTCGTTCGAAGAATGCCTCTGCGTCCGATGTGAAGGCGGCCCCGCGGGCCCGACGAGATCGGTCTCCCGACGAAAAAAAGCGCCGGGGGGGCGAGAAGGAGGAGAGCCCGGCCCGGCGTCAATCTTGGTGTTTCTGCTTGGCTCGCTTTGCTTGGCGTGCTCTTTAGGCGGCGCGCCTTCGCTCGCTTAGTGCCATGTATTGTTGGTAGGTTGGCCCGGTCCTTCAGGCCGCGCAGGGTTCGAAACGCTTTTTGCGTCTCACTCCGCAATTTACGGGGTCCTGCACGCCGGCCGAACCTCCCATCCAACGTGGACTGTCGCAGTCTCTCCATTCAACCTCGCCCGACCGACTCGGGTTCCTGGCCGACCCCTTGTACCCATCGGCCGGATTTTTTCTTCTCCGGAGACTCGAAACGTCTTCCCGCACTCCAGTCGGAAGCCCTTTCTGACGAAGGATATGGTGTCGGGCGTCCCTGCACCATGAAACGATTCTTGAACACCCGCGCGACGATCGACCGGGTCTCGGAGGGCTCGATCTGGCACGGTTGGGTCCATTCCATCAACGCGCACGAGGTCCGCATTCAGTCCGCCGATCCTCCGAGCATGATGGCGTTGGAGGTCTGCGAGCTCCACCTCGCCACCGCCCGCTACCGCGCCGACTTCATGGCGGAGTTCAAGCTCAAGATGGGATCGGTCGTGGCGTTCGCGATGCCTCCGAGGGTGAGGGTGGAGAACTCGACCGATCCGTTCCGCGTTCAGCTGCCGAACTTGCCCGGACGCGTGAGAACGCCGCAGGGCGAGGTCGCGATCCAGGTGCTCGACGCCTCCCTGAGCGGTCTGGCGTTCGAGATCGAGCAGCCGGTCGAACCCGGCGAATGGGTCGAAGTCGAGTTCGAGAGCTGCTGCGGCGCGATCGGGGCGGGCGGCCAGATCGTCTACTGCGCGGCGGGCGGAGAAGCCAAGCCTTGCCGGGTCGGCATGAAGATCGACACGATCAGTCGAATTTCCCGGGCCAAACTCGATCGTCTGGTGAGCGCCGGCGCCGCCTGAGACGTCGTCAGTCGAACAGGGTCTTTGGCGACGCCTCGAGAACGGGGATCGAAGCTGCCGACTCGACGGCGGGCAACTGGTCGAGGCTCTTCAGGTTGAAGGCGTGCAGGAACTGCTGGGTCGTGCCGAAAAGGGCCGGTCGCCCGGGAGCGTGCTTGCGCCCCACTTCCCGAATGAGACGCCTCTCGATCAGAGCCCGGACGCTGTAGTCGCTCTGGACTCCCCGAACCTGATCGATCTCGGCCAGCGTGATCGGCTGTCGGTAGGCCACGATCGCCAGCACTTCGAGGAGGCTCCGGCCCAGTCTCTGGCGCTGGGGTTTGAGGAAGTCGCCGACGACTTCAGCGAACTCGGGCTTGGTGGCGAGCTGATATCCGCCGGCGATGTGGACCACCCGCAGGCTCCCCCGCTCTTCGTGTCGCTCGGCCAGCACCTGGAGCGCCTGCTCGGTCTGCCCCTCGGTCGCCCCCAAGGCCCGGGCCAGGATTTCCAGCGGAACGGGAGCATCGGCGACGAAGAGGAGGGCTTCGATCCGGTCGACGATGTTCAGCGCGCCGCCTCCCGAAGCGACCGCCCGAACAGCACCTCGCCGCCTTCCACGGCGATCGACGCCTGCCCGAGCCGGACGAGTTCGAGAAGAGCCAGGAACCACCAGACCGCCTCCTGTCGGGTGAAGGGTTCGGGCACCAGCTGCTCGAGCGGCAGCGGCGCCCGGTCGAGCGCCGCGAGCACCACCGCCATCTGTTCGGACAGCGAGCGCCGGGGCTTGCTCAGGATCTCGACTTCCGGCGCCGCCCGCTCCAGGAGCTTGGCCAGGGCCCGGGCCAAGTCCTCGGCCGTGGCCTCCCCGAGGGTGTACGGGATCTCGTAGGGGTCCGGTCCCGACCCGGTCGGCCGGAAGAAGGTGCGCGTGCGCTCCTCGTGCCCGGCCAGAAGGTATTCGATCGCGGGACGGAACTCGTGCACGGTCGGCGGGGGCAACTCGGCCGGATCTTCCATCTCCGGCTCCGGGTCGGCCGTCGGCAGCAGGCACCAGGCCTTGCGTTCCAGAAGGTAGGCCAGCGCGGTCAGGGCGGCGGCCGCCTCTTCGAGCCCGATCGTGTCCGTCTCCACGAGGTAGACGTAGTACGCGGCGCAGATCGGGAACAGCGGGATTTCGCGCAGGTCGACCTTGCGGTCGCGGACGC
>JBDNCL010000158.1:0-7060 GCA_046719655.1 Fimbriimonadaceae bacterium | reverse complement strand
GGGATGCGGCAGATCGGTCTTCTGAGCGGCAACGAGGCGTGCGCCATGGCGGCCCTCGAAGCGGGCATGCGCTTTTACGCGGGCTACCCGATCACGCCGTCTTCCGAAATCGCCGAATACCTGTCGGGGCGTCTGCCCAAGATCGGCGGCGTCTTCCTGCAGATGGAGGACGAGATCGCCTCGATGGGCGCGATCATCGGGGCCTCGCTCGGCGGCGTGAAGTCGATGACGGCCACGAGCGGCCCCGGATTCTCCCTGATGCAGGAGAACATCGGCTACGCGGCCATGACCGAGGTTCCCTGCGTCGTCGTAAACGTGATGCGCGGCGGGCCGAGCACCGGACTGCCGACCCTGCCGGCGCAGGGGGACGTGATGCAGGCCCGATGGGGCACCCACGGCGACCACCCGATCATCGTGCTGGCGCCTTATTCGGTTGCGGAAACCTACGAACTCACCATTCGGGCCTTCAACCTGGCCGAGCGCTTCCGTTCCCCCGTCATCCTGCTGCTGGACGAGACGATCGGCCACGTCTGCGAGAAGGTCGTTTTCCCCGATCCGGACGAGATCGTCGTCTGGAATCGGCCGCGCCCCGACGTTCCTCCCGAGCGGTACCTGGCGTACGAGCACAACGAATCCGGGGTCCCTCCGATGGTCGACTTCGGAACGGGGTACCGCCACCACGTCACCGGTCTCGCCCACGACGAGACGGGCTTTCCGACCAACAAACCGGAAGAGATCGGGCGCCTGATCCGCCGGCTTCACCGGAAGCTGGAGATCGGCCGCGACGTCATCGTCGAGGTGGACGAATTCCACATGGACGACGCCGAGGTCGGCGTGGTCGCGATCGGCTCGGCCGCCCGAGCGTCACGGTTTGCGGTCCGGGAGGCTCGCAGGCAGGGAATCAAGGCCGGGCTGCTTCGGCCGAAGACGATCTGGCCGTTTCCGGATCGGGAACTCGAGTCCTACCGCGATCAGGTTCGCCGGTGGCTGGTGGTCGAGATGAACATGGGCCAGCTGGCGCACGAGGTCCAGT
The DNA here is from genome assembly GCA_046719655.1 of Fimbriimonadaceae bacterium. Taxonomy (GTDB): domain Bacteria; phylum Armatimonadota; class Fimbriimonadia; order Fimbriimonadales; family Fimbriimonadaceae; genus JBDNCL01. The sequence goes on along the minus strand of JBDNCL010000158.1, from coordinate 6,027 downwards.
GGGCGGTGGAGTCTCGACGCCGGGTCCACTCCCTCACCCGGGTCGACGGGGAGCTGATCCACCCGCGCGACGTTCTGGCCCGAATCGAGGAGCTTGCCCGATGAGCGCCGTTGCCGACTATCTCCGACTCTGTCACTTTCCCGTCATCTGGTGCGCCGGTTGCGGCAACGGCATCGTCATGCAGGCGATGATCCGCGCCATCAAGAAGCTGGAGCTGCCTCAGGACTCGGTTTCGGTGGTGTCGGGCATCGGTTGCAGCAGCCGGATCTCCGCCTACGTGGACTTCAACACGGTCCACACCGCGCACGGCCGCGCCCTGACGTTCGCCACCGGTCTCAAGATGGCCCGACCCGAGCTGAACGTCGTCGTGGTGACCGGGGACGGCGACGCGACCGCGATCGGCGGCAACCACTTCATCCACGCCGCCCGACGCAACCTCGACCTCACCGTCATCCTGGTGAACAACCTGATCTACGGCATGACGGGAGGCCAGGCGTCGCCCACCACGCCGGTCGGCAAACGTTCGACGACGACCCCTTACGGCCAGTCCGAACCGAACTTCAACGTCAGCGGATTGGCCCAGGCGGCGGGCGCCACCTTCGTCGCCCGAACCACGACCTACCACGCCAAGGAGTGCGAGCGGATGATCGTGAAGGGGCTGAAGAACAAGGGCTTCTCGCTGATCGAGGTCGTCGCCGCGTGTCCGACCTCGTTCGGCCGCCAGAACCGGGAGGGAGACCCGGTCGAGATGCTGCATTGGCAGAAAGAGTCGGCCGTCCCCATCGCGGCCGCGAAAACGATGTCGCCGGAAGAGCTGGAGGGCAAGATCGTCACCGGCGTCTTCGTCGACCAGCCCCGTCCCGAGTTCGGCGAGGAGTACCGGGCCATGTGCGAGCGGATCCGCAACGAGGGAGGCAGGTCGAAGTGAGCTTCCGCTACGAGATTCGGCTGAGCGGCGAGGGCGGGCAAGGGCTGGTGCTGGCGGGCAAGGTGCTGGCCGAGGCGGCGGCGATCTACGCCGGACTCAACGCCACCCAGAGCCAATCCTACGGCCCCGAGGCCCGGGGCGGAGTCTCGCGATCCGAGGTCATCATCTCGGACGACGAGATCGACTACCCGAAGGCGATCGCGGTGGATCTGCTGCTGGCGCTGACGCGCGAGTCGCTCATGGCCTACCACCACGACCTCAAGCCGGACGGCATCGTTCTGATCGACGAGTCGTTGGCGAGCGCTCCCCGGCCGGCGGGCGTCCGGGTCGAGCCGGTACCTCTGTTCCGGATCGCGGAAGAGAATCTGGGCCGGCGGCTTTTCGGCAATGTGGTCGCGGTCGGGGTGATCGCGGGCTTCTCCCAGCTGCTGCCGGATCATGCGATGCGTTCGGCGGTGCAGTCGCGGGCGCCCAAAGGCACGGCCGAGACGAATCTCGAGGCGTTCGAACTCGGGTTGGCGGTCGGCCGGCGGCTTCGGGCCGGCGGTTAGCCCGGCTCGGAACTCAGTCCGCCAGCTCGATCCGCAATCCGTCGTACGCCAACTCGATTCCGGCGGGCAGGGCCGCGTTGACCGGATCGTGGTCGTAGTCGGCGCTCAGATGGCTGAGATAGGTCCTCTTCGCCCCGATGCGCTCGGAGACCTCGATCGCCTTCTCGAAGTGGAAGTGGTTCGGGTGCGGTTTCAAGCGGACCGCGTCCAGGATCAGGGTGTCCAGACCTTCCAAAAACGGCTCCGCGAAGTCGGGGATATGGTTGACGTCGGTCATGTAGGCCAAACCGTTCACCCGGAAAGCCACGACCGGCCAGGGACCGTGCCACACCGTGAACGTCTCGAAGCGCAGCCCCGCAAGTTCCAGTACGGGAGGCACGTCGCGCAGGTCGAATCGGGGAACAAAGATCCCGTCCGCGTGTTCGACGAAGGCATAGGCGAAGATGCGCCGGATGTCGTCCTGATACTGGGGGAGCGTGTAGACCGGCATCGCCATCTTCTGGACGAGGCAGAACGAGCGCAAGTCGTCCATCCCCATCACGTGGTCGGCGTGGGTGTGGGTGACGATCACGCCCTCGACCCGCTTGATCCCCTCGCGGAGGAGCTGGAGCCGCATCTCCGGCGAGCAGTCGACGAGAACGTTGCCGCTCGGACCGCAGACCACGAGGCTGGAGCGGGTTCGGTGGTTCTTGGGGTTGGCGAGAAAGCTGTCCGGATAGTCGATCCCGAGCATCGGCACACCGTTGCTCGTGCCCGATCCGAGAACGATCGCGTGCGCCATCAGATCTCGCCGGTCTGCTGCAGCACCGCGACCGCGATCATCCCGCTCGGAATCTCCGTGTACTGCGCGACCCGTTCGATGCACCGCGCGAAGTTCCGCTCGCTGAGGTCGTCGCGCCCGGAGTGGCTCTGTCGCGCTTCGGCGAGGAGCTTCGTCGCCTCGGCGAAGAACTTGGCTCGATTCTGCGGAAGCGACTTGTTGCCGACTCCGGCGTACATGCGCCCGAGCTTCTCGTACAGCGAGTCCCACGCCGACCGCGCCTCCATCTGCTCGCGCGCCTTCTGGTAGGCCGCCTCCTGAAGTCGGCGGGCCTCTTCGTCGCGGCGCTTGACGTTCTCCCAGTCCTGGGCGGTCGTGCCCTCGATGACGCGGACCTTGATCGGCTGTCCGAGTTCCCGGGAAACGACGGACTCGATGAGCTGCTGGGTCTGCGGGATACGGAGGTGCCCCGCCAACTCGCCGTCGCGGTGCGGCAGGCCGAGAACGAGGGTGCCGTCTTCGAGCGATACGGCCACGCAGGAGTTCAAGGCGGTCCACACGCCCACGCCGGTGACCCCGTTCTTCACGGTAGGCAAAACGTTCTGCCAAACTTGCGCGACCTCGGCCATCGGAGCGGATTATAGACCCTGGAAAGGGTCCGCCGAATGCCGTCTCGGCGCGAACTGCCTCGAATCGCGCGGGGGTCCGGGCCGCTCGGCCGCCTCGGGCCGGGGTCCGGGATCGAAAAGGTCCTCTGGGACGTATGCGCGTCGGGAGACGTAGGTCATCCTTGGACATATGCCCGCCAAAGTCGTCGTCGCCCACGATTTCACCTGCCCGTGGTGCTGGATCGGCCTGTCGCAAGCCCGGCGCCTGCGTCAGGAGTTCGGCGTGGAGATCGAATGGGTCGGTTACGAGCTCTTTCCCGAAGAGCTGCCCCTTCCCGAGCCCCCGACGCCGAAGCCCGCCCCGCCCGACGACGGCATGCCGCCGCGGCCCAAAACACCGTCCCGCCTCCATCTCGCCTACGCCGCCGAGGGCATCGGTCGTCCTCCCGCCTCGCCCGCCTGCCGTCGAATCCACAACGCCCTCGAGGCGGCCGAATTTGCGAAGGACCGCGGATTGGGCTGGGAAATGGTCGAGCGACTCTACATCGCCGGTTGGACCGAAGGCCGGAACATCGACGATCCCGACGTCATCGCCCAAATCGGCGCCGGACTCGGACTCAAGAAGAGGGACCTCAAGTCGGCCATGAAGGAGAAGCGGTACCGCGACCGTATCGTCCCGTTCGACGACGACGCGTACCGGGCCGGGGTCTACAACGTGCCCAACTTCTGGATCGACGGCGTATCGTACGCCGAGCAGCCGTACGCGGTGCTCCGCGAGGCGGTCGCCGCCTGGCTCGGCCGGTCGGCGCCGGACGGCGTCCAGCTCTACGGCTCGCTCGATCTTCCGCCCGCCCCCGAGGACCGGCCCACCGTGTTCGTCAACATGGTCGCGACCATCGACGGCAAGACGACCTCGGGCGGTCGCGACGAGACGGTCATGGACCTGGGATCGGCCTTCGACCACGCCACGATGCGTCGCATCGAGGCCAACGCGCAGGCCGTCATGATCGGCGCCCAGACCCTCCGCGCCACGCCCGGGCTGAACTACCGGGGCGAGATCCTCCGAATCGTCGCCACCCAGAGCGGGAAGTTGCCGTTCCACGATCGGTTCTTCACCGACGATCCCGACCGCGCCCTCGTCGCGTGCCCGAAAGAAACGGAACTCCCCGAAGGCGTGGCCGCGGTTCGGGCCGGAAAGAAGAAACTCGACCTCGTCAAGCTCCTCCGCAAGCTTCGCCGAGACCACGGAATCCAGCGCCTTCTCGTCGAAGGGGGCAGCGAGCTGAACGCTTCTCTGATCCGGCACGACCTCGTCGACGAGGTGTTTCTCACCGTCGCCCCCAAGATTCGACTCGGCACGGACGCCCCGACCTACGCGGGCGGAAAGCCGTTCCCAAAGGGACGGCTCCAAGGCTATCGTCTCCTTTCCGCCAACCCGATCGGCGACGAAGTGTTCTTGCGTTACCGCCGGAGGCGAGGCGAGAAGTGAGACCCCGCGCCGAATCGCGTTCCACGCCGGAAACCGAAGCGACCGGCGCCTCCACCTCCCCGAGCGGAGCCATCCGGGAGACGGGAGGCCGGATGCGGCGCATCTCCGATCGGCCGCTGGCTCCGGCCGTTTATGTGCGCCGCAACTTGGGCAAGACGCTTCCGCTCGCCGGCGTGATCGTGCTCGCCGTTCTCCTCATCGCCGGGATCGTGTCGATGATGAACTCGATCCCGCTGTCGATCACCACGATCTACGCCTACTCGCGGCACATGGTCGCGATCGGGCCGAGGGGAGACTCGTCCCAGATTCCGGAGATCCGGCGACGCGTCGAGACCGAGGCTCCCGTGCCCCTCGACCGCGTCCTGGAGGTTCGCGCCGTCGGGGGGACGGTGCGGAGCATCGTCGGGAAGTGGCCCTTCGCCGTCATCGGACTCAAGCCGGACGACGTGCCCTACTACCTCGATCGGATGGGGGTGCCGATGAGCGCCATCGAAGGACGGGTCCCCGCATCGGGCCAGGCCGAAGCCCTCATCAGCGAACCGGTCGCCCGCAACCTCGGGCTGAAGATCGGCGACAGCCTCCTCGCTCCTGACAATCCGGACGCCTTTTCCCCGTTTCCGGTGAAAGTCGTCGGCATCGCCCAAACCCGCGAGTGGCTGATGATCGGCGACCTGGAGTACCAGAGGCAGTTCCACTTTCCGCCCGTCGACAACATCGTGATCTTCACTCAAGACCCGGGCGACACCGACCGCCTCGGGCGTTGGGCCGAAGACACGTTCCGAGGCGAGCGGGCCCAGGTTTTCGCGTTCCACCTGCTGGAGAAGGACACGCGCGAAATGTTCGACATCCTTTACAAGGTGCTCAACGTCGTCATCGGCACCCTCGTGCTCGTGATCACGGTGATGATGGGGATGCTGATGAACATCTATCTTTCTCAGCGTATCGTCGAATTCGGGCTTCTCCAAGCCATCGGCTACACAAAGAAGGAGTTGATCGGGCGCGTGGTCCGCGAGACGACCGCCGTTCTGGTCCTCGGTTGGCTTCTCGGGTGCGCGGTCGCCTTCGGCCTCCTGAGTCTGGTCGACGCCGTCCTCATGCACCCGAACGCCTTTGCCATCGACACCCTCGACCGAACCGCGTATCTGTACACCGTGCCCGTCCCCCTCGCCATCCTCGCCGTCGCGGTCGGCACGGTTTGGGGGCGGTTCCGTCGATTCGATCCGGTCGGCGTGGTCGAGAGGAGGATCGTATGATCCGGACCGAAAAGGCCACCCTGCGCTACGCCGATCACGGGCGGGAGGTTTTCGCCGTCGACCAGGCTGACGTCGAGGTGCGTGAGAACGAGTTCGTCGGCATCCTCGGCCCGTCGGGATCGGGGAAGTCGTCGCTGCTCTACATCCTCAGCGGCCTCAAACTCCCCACTTCGGGTCGCGTGATGTATCAGGACACCGACCTGTCGAGTCTGCCGGACGCCGAGCGGAGCCGGGTCCGCCTGCGAGAATTCGGCTTCGTCTTTCAGCAGCCTTTTTTGCTCGGCTACCTCACCGCCATGGAGAACGTGATGGTCTCGGCCCCGCCAGAGCGGGAGGATGCCCGCAACCATGCGGACGAGCTTCTCGAAGCTCTCGGCGTGTGGCGCAAGCGTACGTGGCTTCCCCACGAGATGAGCGTCGGCGAACGTCAGCGGGTAT
>JBDNCL010000157.1:0-7089 GCA_046719655.1 Fimbriimonadaceae bacterium | reverse complement strand
AATCCGATCGCGGTGCTGTGCACCGCCTACCGCAAGGTGTTGCTGGCGCCGCCGCAGGAGATCGTTCTCGGTCGGGAGAGCATCCCGCCGTTGCCGATGGACTGGGGTCAGGTGGCCTACGCGGGGGTGGTCAGTTTCGCGATCCTGGTCGCCGGCTACCACCTTTTCAACCGCATGAAGTGGAGGTTCGTGGAGCGGCCGTGAGCGAAGCCCGAATCGTCCTGAAAGACCTGCGCAAGCAGTTTCTTTTGAGCCACTCCGGAATCGGATCGGTAAAGACGCTTCTGCTCTGGTGGAGGCGCCGAACCTACGAGCATCTGGAGGTGTTGCGGGGCATCGATCTCGAGGTCCATCCGGGAGAGTCGGTGGCCGTCATCGGCCGGAACGGGGCGGGGAAGAGCACCCTTCTGTCTCTTTTGGCGCGGGTGTACAAACCGACGTCGGGCACGGTCTCGGTGAACGGCCGAGTGGCCCCCCTTCTCGAGCTGGGGGCGGGTTTCCACCAGGATCTTTCGGGTTTGGAGAACGTGTTCTTCAACGGCATCATCCTCGGATTGACGCGAAGGCAGATCCGGGAGAGGTTGGACGAGATCGTCGAGTTTTCGGAGCTGGGCAGCCACATCGATGCGCCGGTGCGGACGTATTCGAGCGGGATGCTGGCGCGGCTCGGCTTTTCGGTGGCCGTTCACGTCGACGCGGAGGTGCTCTTGGTCGACGAGGTGCTCGCGGTCGGCGATCTCAACTTCGAGCGCAAATGCTACGCCAAGATCGACGGTTTTCGGGCGGGCGGCGGGAGCATTCTGTTCGTCTCCCACAACATGGATTCGGTGCGGAAGGTGGCGGACCGGGTGGTCTGGCTGAAGGACGGTCGGATCGCGATGCAGGGAGCGCCCGATCCGGTCATCGAGGCTTACGAATCGGAGATGGGGGGCCGGCCGGAGGGGCGGTGAGCACCCGCCAGAAGAGGGCGGCCTGCGATCGAAACCGCGGGCGGGTTCCCAAGGTCGCGATCGTCGGGACGAGCCATCCGACCAGCCGGATCAAGGCCCCCAGGCGGTCGAGGATCCAGCAGGCGGCGGCGGCCCCGGCGCCGTGGTGGATGGCGAAGTAGAGCTCCTTCCCCCGGTTGTAGCGGGCCACCGACCGCCAACGCTCGCCGGAGCTGCTCGAACCCAGCTCGTGCACGAACACGGCGCTCGGCACGTATCGGATTCGCCCGCGACGGCGCAGCCGGCGGCAGAGTTCGGTGTCTTCGCAGTAGAGGAAGAACCGCTCGTCGAAGGTCTCGAGTCCGCGCCGCATCATCAGGCATGCGCCCATAACCTGCTCGACGTCGGCCGGTCCGTCGAGGCGGTGGGTGTTCCAGTAGGGGTTGAGACAGGGGATCTGGGGGAAGGCCTTTTCGAGCAGGGTCTGCTCGCAGAAGACGGCCCACAGGGTGAGCGGCCCGGCGGTCGATTTTTGGAGGGTCCGGTCCGGGTTGAGGAGGCGGCCGCCGGCGGCGACGACGTTCGGATCGGCGAACGCGGCCGCCAGTTCGTCGAGGGCGCCGGGTTCGGCGTAGGCGTCGGAGTTCAGAAGGAGAACGAGCGGTCGGGTGGCGGCGGCGATTCCCTGGTTGTTGGCGGCGCCGAATCCCCGGTTTTCGGCGTTGGCGATCAGAGCGGCGTCCGGAAACTCCCGGCGCACCATGTCGGCCGAGCCGTCGTCGGAGCCGTTGTCGACGACGATCAGCTCGACCGATTCGGGGAGGGCGTTCAGGCACCGGCGGAGCTTCTCTCGGGTGTTGAAGCTGACGACGACGACGGCCACCGAGTCGGCCGCCGGTACGGAGGGGGCGGCATCCGAATTGTCGGGAGAGATTTCCGGATCCGGCACGCCCTTGATGCTACAATATCGGCCTGCCCATGCCACAGCAAGTGCTGCTCACGAAAGACGGTTACGAGAAGCTCAAGCTCGAACTCGAGGAGCTGAAGGGTCCGATCCGGCGTCGGATCGCGGAGGCCATCAAGGAGGCCAAGTCGCACGGCGACCTTCGGGAGAACGCGGCGTACCACGAAGCCAAGCTCAACCAGGAGCGCAACGAGAGCCGGATCGCCGACCTCGAGAAGGTTCTTCAGATCGCCAAGATCGTGGAGCGGCCGGAAGGGTCGGGGGACATGGCCCACCTGGGCTCGAAGGTGGAGTTGGAGGATGTCGAGTTCGGCGACCGGTTCACGGTGACGCTGGTCGGCTCGTTCGAGGCCGACCCGGCCAAGGAGCTGATCTCCATCGCCTCGCCGCTGGGGGAGGCGCTTCTCGGTCAGCAGACGGGGGCCGTCGTCGAGGTCGAGGCTCCCGGCGGAACGAACCGCTACAAGATCCTCGCGGTAGATTAGGGCTATGAACCGGGTTCGGCGGTCGGGGTTGGCGCTCTTCGCGCTGGCGGCGGTCGGCGCGGTCGGCGGGCTGTCCGGTTGCGGCGGTCCGGCCAAGGACGCGCCGGCGCGGGCCGAGGCGTCGGCGTCGGCTCCGGCCGGCACCGAGATCGATCCCACCTCGCTGGCGACCTTCGCGCCGCAGGATCCCCCCGACTTCTCGCGACGGAGCCGACTGGCTCTGATGGGACCGGGGCGTCGCCTGCGGGTGGGGGACCCGGCGACCCAGGCGCTGGAGTTCTTCGATCGGCCGGCGCGGACGTTCGTCTTGCGGGACCGGCCTCCCGCTTTTCCCGAAGAGTACCGGTCGAAGGGTTGGGAGTCGGAGGCGGAGTCGTTCGCGATCATCAGCTACGACAACCGGGTCGTGCTGGCTCTGTACACCCTTCAGGGGGCGGACGAGCGCACGCTGAAAGAGGAGTTTCTGGACGTTTATCTTGCCGAGTACGGCTTCCTCGAGCCCACGGTGGTACCTCCGGGGCCGTCGGCCCGGTACTGGTTCTGGGAGGACAACGGGCACCGCCTGATGATCTGCGCCGCCCGGGGCAAGGCGGGACTGACGATTTCGTTGGCGATCGGGGACGAGTCGGCCATGGACGCCCTGCGGATGAGCCCGAGTTGGGCGCTTTCGGACCGCCGCCGCGCCGACGAGATCTGGAACGAGCGTCGCGGGGCGGTCGAACCCGAAGCGGGCCTCTGAGACCCGTTGTAAGGACGGCGGAAGCCGGAGCCCCGAGGCGCCCCGCCGGGCGGGTGATTTTTGCGGGAATCCCCGTCGCCCGAGCAACGGATCGCGGGGAAACGTCGTCTTAAAGATATCTTGAGAGAGGAGGTGTGTGAGACGTATGAGTAGTGATCCTAGCAACCGAGGGGCCCTAGGGTTTTAGCTCAAAACCTGGCGAGCCAGGGTCCGCGATGAACCCTCGCTCCTCGGGCATTTCGAGCGCTCCGGTTCGATCGGCCGGGGCGCTCCCGTCGTTTTGGGGGTCGATCGGCGTCGGGGTGGGTCGGGCGGATATCCTGACTCCCGATGCGGTGCGCGATCGTGATTCCGGCCCGGATGGGGAGCACCCGTTTCCCGGGCAAGCCTCTCGTCGATCTCATGGGCAAGCCGATGGTCCGGTGGGTGTTCGATGCGGCGGTGAAGGCGGACGTCGCCGACCGGGTGTTGGTCGCCACACCCGACCAGGAGATCGTCGAGGCGTGCCGCGCGTTCGGAGCGGAGGCGGTTCTGACCAGCCCGGACCACGCGTCGGGCACGGACCGGATCGCCGAAGTAGCGCAGAAGCTGGATGCCGACGTGTACGTGAACGTTCAGGGGGACGAGCCCCTGATGCCGGTGGAGACGGTTCGGGCGTGCGCGCGGGCCCTGCTCGACGATCCGGCGGCCGAACTCAGCAGCGTGTACGGAGACTGTCCGCCGGAAGAGGAGGACGACCCGAACGTGGTCAAGGTCGTCACCGACGAAGCCGGGTACGCGCTCTACTTCAGCCGGCACGCCATCCCGTTTCCGCGAAATCCCCGTCCGATCGGGCTGAAGAAGCACATCGGCATCTACGGCTACCGGCGCGACCCGCTTCTGGCGTTCTCGACGTGGCCGGTCGGGAAGCTGGAGGCGGCGGAGAGCCTCGAGCAGCTGCGGTTCCTCGAGAAGGGGTACCGGATGAAGATGGCGTTCGGCAGGGCGACGCCCCTGGCGGTGGACACGCCCGATCAGGCGGAGAGGGTGCGGCAGATCTTGGCGGGTTTGTGAGGGTCGCCCGCCGCCGGCGGTCGGCACGAGTGGGGGCAAGCCGACCGACGATGCCAGGTGCTATCCTTTCGCAAGGGTCGCATAACCGGCCCTTAACCCCCGGCTCCCGGGCGAACCGACGTCGGACGCTCGGAATTCGACAGACCGTCCGGGGGGTGCATCCCTCGGAGGGAACTGCGTGAAGTCTTATACACCGGACAAGATTCGCAACGTCGCCATCGTCGGACACGGCGGTTCGGGCAAGACCATGTTGGTCGAGCACATGCTCTACACGGCCGGCGCTCTCGACCGAATCGGCACGGTCGACGCCGGCAACACGGCCAGCGACTTCGACCCGCTCGAGATCCGCCGCAAGATCAGCATCAGCGCCAGCGTGGTGCCGCTCGAGTGGCACGACCACAAGATCAACCTGATCGATGTGCCGGGTTACCCGGACTTCATCGGCGACCTGCACGGGGTGGCCCGGGTCGTCGAGTCGATGATCATCGTCTGCGAGGCGAAGTCCGACCTGGACGTCGGTTTCGAGCTGGCTTGGGAAGTCGCCGAGCAGCACGGACTGGCGACCTGTATCTTCGTCAACAAGCTCGAGCGCGACAACGCCGACTTCTCGGGGCTGATGAACACCCTCCACCTGCGCTACGGGCGCAAGGTGGTCGGCGTACAGATTCCGATCGGGCATCAGGCCGCGTTTTCGGGCGTTCTCGACCTCCTCAACATGAAGGTGTACAAGGGGAAGGACCGCGGCGTGGAGATCGAAGACGTCCCGTCCGGGTACGCCGAGGAGGCGGCCGAGCGCCGCGAAAAGATGATGGAGGCGGCGGCCGAGGGGGACGACGAACTCGCCATGAAGTATCTGGAAGGCGAGCCGCTGACGGCGGAAGAGATCGAACGGGGCCTCCTGGTCGGGACCAAGACGGGCAAGGTCGTACCGGTCCTTCTGGGGTCGGCGGCGAGCGGGATCGGCGTCGCGACGCTCCTCGACCGCATCATCGGGGAGTTGCCTTCACCGACCGACGTGCCGCACAAGATCGAGGACATGGAGATCCGGTGCGATCCCGACGGTCCGCTCGTCGGGTTCGTGTTCAAGTCGACGGCGGACCCCTATGTCGGCAAGATCAGCTATGTGCGCGTGTTCAGCGGGAAGATGAGGGTGGACAACCACGTCTGGAACGTCAACCGAGAGCGGGACGAGCGGCTGCACAACCTCTACTATCCGCACGGAAAGGCGCAGGAAGCGGCGACCGAGGTCGTCGCGGGCGACATCTGCGCTCTGGCGAAGCTTCAGGACACCCACACCGGGGACACGCTCTCGACGGCGAAGGACAAGATCAAGCTCCCGTCGGTGCATTTTCCCGATCCGATCTACCGGGTGGCCATCCGGCCGGCCACCAAGGCGGACGAAGACAAGCTCGGACCCGCCCTCGAGAAGCTTCTCGAGGAGGACCCGACGCTTCGGCACCACCGCGACCCCGCGTTGCGGCAGGACATCCTCGAGGGGATGGGCGACATCCACCTCGATTCGGCGATCGAGAAGCTCAAAGCCCGTTTCGGCGTCTCGGTGAACACGGAAGAGGCGAAGGTGCCGTATCGGGAGACGATCCGCAAGGCGGCAAAGGCGCAGGGCAAGCACAAGCGGCAGACGGGCGGCAAGGGCCAGTACGGCGACTGCTGGATCGAGCTGTCGCCGCAAGGCCGGGGCGAGGGCTTCGCGTTCGAAAACAAGGTGGTGGGCGGGGCGATCCCCAAGAACTACATTCCGGCCATCGAAAAGGGCATCCGGGAGACGATGGAAAAGGGGGTTCTGGCGGGCTATCCGGTTGTGGACGTCAAGGCGACGGTGTACGACGGCAGCTACCACGAAGTCGACTCCAGCGAGATGGCGTTCAAGATCGCCGGATCGCTCGCGTTCAAGAATGCGGCCGAGCAGGCGAGTCCGGTCGTTCTGGAACCGATCCTCAACGTGGACGTGGACGTTCCGGACGACACGGTCGGCGACGTGGTCGGCGACCTCAACGGTCGGCGAGGACGGTTGCAGGGGATGGACCCGGTCGCGCCCGGCAAGACCCGGGTGCGGGCGCAGGTGCCGATGGCGAGCATGACGCGCTACGCGCTGGACCTCCGTTCGCTCACGAAGGGCCGCGGTCGGTTCCGGCAGGAGCTGTCGCACTACGACGAGATGCCGCCGAACGAGCAGCAGAACCTCGTGAACGAATATCTGCGGCAGAAGAAGGAAGACGAGGACTGACGGTCCCGTCTTCGTCTGCGGGCCAGGCCCCCGTCGACCGCGGAGTCGGCGGGGGCTTTCGATCTGGGGCCGACCTTGCGCCCGATTCGGCGGTTCGCCCAAACTGAACCCAATCCATGTTGCACCAGACCGTCCTCGTCGTCGACTTCGGGGGGCAGTACACCCAGCTGATCGTGCGCCGCGTGCGCGAGCTCGGGGTTTACAGCGAGATGGTTCCTTGGACGTCGGCGGAGGAGAAGATCCGGTCGGTCCGACCGGCGGCGGTGATCCTGAGCGGCGGCCCGCGTTCGGTGCTCGAAGAGGGCGCGCCCACGATCGATCCCGAGGTGCTGGCCGGAATTCCGGTCCTGGGCATCTGTTACGGGCTGCAGCTTTTGGCCCACCGGATGGGCGGAAGGGTCGCCAAGGCGGGCGACAAGGAGTACGGCAGGCGCGAGCTGACGGTTCGGGCGGCGGACGGCCTGGTCGGGGCGCTGGCTTCCCATTCGGTATGGATGAGCCACGGCGACCAGGTCGTCGAGGCGCCGCCCCGGGCCCGGATCACGGCGTCGACCGAGTCCTGTCCGGTGGCCGCCTTCGAGGACGACGAACGCCGCGTCTACGGGGTGCAGTTCCACCCCGAGGTGACGCACACCCCGGGCGGGACCGAGCTGCTCCGGGCGTTTTTGTTAGAC
>JBDNCL010000156.1:0-7138 GCA_046719655.1 Fimbriimonadaceae bacterium | reverse complement strand
TGGCCATGCCCGAATCGCCCGGATTGCGCCAGTAACTGTGCCAATGCTCCTCCAGCTCGATCCGGATCCCGACCATGAACGAGATCCCCGGCGCCGCCTGGCGGACCGTCGGGACGAGCGACGCCTCGCTGTGGGGACTCGTGTCCGCGGGTTGGGCCGCCGACGGTGCGAAGACAGCGAGAAGGGCAGTCAAGGCGAGCATACGGTCCTCGATACTACTGGTAAGTACGCCGGGTCCTCGCCGTCGTTCACCAAAAAAGCCGTCCGGACAAAAAGAGCCGGCGTCGGAAAATCCCGACGCCGGCCCCGGCTGAGCCCCCGATCGGCTCCTAACGCCCGCCCAGACCGGAGAGCGTCACGCCCTCGATGAAGTACCGCTGGGCGAAGGCGAACAGAGCCAGGACCGGAACCATCGACATCGTGACGAACGCCATCAGAAGACCCGGCTCGCCCGCACGCTCGCCCTGGAACAGCTGAACGGCGTAGGCGATCGGCATCTTCTCGGGCGAATTGATGTAGATGAGCGGCCCCATGAAGTTGTTCCACGCCCCCATGAACGTCCAGATCGCGATCACGGCCAGCGCGGGCTTGATCTGGGGCATCAGGATCGACCAGAACGTCTTCAGATAGCTGCAACCGTCGATCTTCGCCGCGTCCTCGAGTTCGTACGGGATCTGCATGAAGAACTGTCGGAGAAGGAAGATGTTGAAGGCGGACGCGAAGAACGCGGGTACCCAGAGCGGGTTCAGCGTGTCGATCCACCCCAGCTCCCGGAAGATGAGGAACTGAGGCAGCAGGGTCACCGCGCCCGGCAGCATCATCGTGCTGAGCAGGATCGTGAACAGAACGTTTCGGCCCGGGAACCTCAGACGGGCGAACGCGTAGGCCACGAGGGCCGAACTGAGCAAGGTGCCGACGACGTTCATCACGACGAGGAACAGGGTGTTCTGCACATACGCCAGGCCCATGTTCGTTTCCGGGGGCAGGAACTCCAGCGCATCCGGATAGTTTCGCCATCGAAGTCCGATGTGGCGAACGGGCTCGACGTCCCCCGGCAGAAACACGGCCGTCCGGCCCTGCATCGACTCCGGCTCGAGGACTTGGATGCGCCTCTGACCGTCCCGCAGCTCTTCGACGACCTTTCCGACCACCGGCACCCCGTCGATCTTCGCCGTCACCACGGGAACCCTCTTCGGAATCTCGCGCAGAGCCGAACGATCGGTCACGAAGTTGATCCCGCCGATGGCGGCAGGTCGGATGATGTTCACCCGGAGCCGGCCGTCCGGCTCTTCGTCAATAACGTTGACCTGCACCCGTCGCCCCATGTGCTCGGTCTCGAAGAGGGGGTCCCGGGGATCGAAGTACGGGACCTCTTCCGTCACCCGCGGCACCCAGACGATCCCGGTCGGGGAGGCCATGTCTCGGTCTTCCTTGAAGCTCGTGATCACCAGCCACACCAGCGGGATGGAGAACACGATGGACCCTGAGATCAGAGCCAGCTGCCGGGCGAACATGGCCAGCTTCATCCGGGCTGCGACCGCCCGGGCCGTCAACGCCATCGCCAAGACCGAACCCACGGCGGCGAGAGACAGAACGGCCGCTCCTGTGGCGTCCAGCGCGATCGTCCCCCGCAACAGAGTCGGGTCGGTTCGGCTCCCCTGGGCCAGGTACACGAAAAGAGCGGCGAACGCCAACCAGATCAGCGCGCTCGCGAACTTCGCCCGACCTTCGTCGGGACGGGGAGGGATCACGGCTTGGACGAGCCGAACCGCGCCCATCAGACCGGCCAGCGCGGCCAGCCAGCCCTGCACCGGAAGAACCGGCCAGACGAGCGGCAAGACGAGCAACGGGCCGCCGGTCAGACCGGCCAGCGGGCGCATCGCGCCGTACAGGCCCAGAGCCACCAGCGTCACGACGATGCTGGCGAGCAGGCCGGGCAACAGGTTGGGCGCACCGACCCGGTTGCGGTCGGCGTAATGCCGACCCGCCAGCCACAGGCCGCGCAGTCCGGCGGCCACGGCGACCCAAAACGCCAGAGTTCCGATCGCGTGGGCGAGGGTGGGTGTCACTTGTCAGCCTCGTAGTGCACCCATTTCGGCGCGAGTTTGAACTGGATCAGGGTCAGCACCAAGATCAGGGCGAACACGATCCACGCCAGCGCGCTCGCATAGCCCATCTTGAAGTAGTTGAACCCATTGACGAAGAGGTGGAGGACGGGCACCAGCAGCGAGTCGCCCGGACCGGCCGTACCGAGGTTCAGAACGTACACCCGGTCGAACTCCTGAATCGCCCCGATGAACCCCATGACCGTGTTGAAGAAGATCACGGGGCTGAGCTGGGGCAGAGTGATCGCCCAGAACGTCTTGCCGGGAGTCGCCCCGTCGATGCTCGCCGCTTCGTATAGCTGGGTGGGGATACCCTTCAGACCGGCCAACCAGAGGATCATGCCGCCGCCCGCACCCCACAGTCCCATCAGGATGAGGGCCGGCTTGGCCCAGTCCTCGACTGTGAGCCATCCCGGCGGCGGCAGGTTGAACCACTGTCCGATCGACGCCGCCCAACCTGCGTTGACCAGTCCCTTGCTCGCGTCCGGAGTCAGAATCCAGCCCCACAGGACGGCTCCCGCCACAGTCGGAACGATCGAGGGCATGTAGAAGAACGTCCGATACGCCTGAATTCCCCGGACCGACGCGTTCAACAGCATCGCGATCGCCAGGCTCGTGACCAACCCGAGCGGCACCCCGATGCCCGCCAGATAGAACACGTTCGAGAACGCCTTGACGATGTTCTCGCGGTCCTCCCCGAGCAGGTCGGCGTAGTTGCCGAGGCCGACCCAGCGCGCCTCGCTGAGCACGTTGTAATGGGCGAAGCTGAAGATGAACGACGCGATCATCGGCCCGAGGGTGAACGCCAGGAAACCGACGAGCCAGGGTGCGATGAGCAGGAACGCCCACACCGTTTCCGTCCGCGCCAGCCGACCGAGCTTCAGGCGGCGGAGGTAGATCCCAAACCCGATCCCCACCGCCGCGACCAGCCCGGCCGCCACCGCGAACGGGAGCTGCAGGTTGAAGATGGGCAGCGACTCCTTCCGGAAGTGCGCGTCCAGCTCCCTCTGGACGCTGCGCTGTCCGGCGCGCAGAGCGTCGCTCGGCGTCATCCGACCCGATGCCGCGTTTTCCGTCGCCCGCACGTGCTCGTCCCAAAGCACCTGGCTCACCACCGTCACCGGTCGAACCCGGCTCGCCGAGGCCAGGTCGATGTGCATCCTCAGAGCGTCGGCGAAGTTCTCGGTTGCGGGTCGAAACTCGCGGAACAGCTGCTCGTTCGTCTGTCGGTGCGCAAAGATCCGGGGGATGAAGGCGCGGCCGCGCCGCCGCTCCCAAGCCGCCTGGGCCCGAGCCTCGATCATCCGGCCTTCGAAGCTGGTGGCGAACTGGATGTAGCGCCAGGCCGCCTCGGGATGGCGCGCGCCGGTGGGGATCGCCAGACTGAAGCCGCCGGTCCACGTGATGTACTCGTGGTCGACGTCGGCGAACCGACCTTCGCGGTTCAACCGGGCGGCCGGCACCGGCGGAGGCGCGACCCCGAAGTCGAGTCGGGGGGCGAAGCGGTTGAGCCCGCTCAAAATCCAGTCCCCGTCCACCTTCATCGCGACCTTGCCGATGATGAACGGGTCGTTCTCGTTGCCGAGAAAGCCGGAGGTGAACTTCTGGGCGTCGTCCCAACCGCCGAGGATGCGGTACCCCTCGACCATGTACTCGAGAGCCTCGATCGCCTCCGGCGTGAACAGCGTGCACGTCCGGCCGTCGGGGGACATGAAGGACGCCTCGTTCTGAAACGCGAAGAGGTAGAGCCACGAGTTGCCGAAGTTGGGGATGAACCCGGCCGTCTTGAGCGTTCCGTCCGGGTTCCGCTCCGTCAGCACCCGGCTGTAGGCGAGCGTCTCCTCCCACGTCCGGGGCGGGCGTTCGGGGTCGAGACCGGCGGCCCTCAGTTCGGCCGCCTTCGCCCGGAAGAGGCTTCGGTTGTAGTAGAAGATGCGGGTGTCGGCGCCGATCGGGATGCCGTAAACCCGGCCTTCGTACGTCGCCTCGAGCCAGGGCGCCTCGTAGTACTGCTCGGGCCGGGGGGTCAGCGGGTCGTCCCAGTCGCGCTTGATGAAGTCGTCGAGAGGCATGAACGCGCCGCGGCTGGCCCAGTCGTTGATCGTGAATCGGTCCTGGTTGATGACGTCCGGCGGCACCCGGCCGACGATCGCCGTCATCAGCTTCTGGGGGTTCATGGCCCCCGCCCCCATGCTGAGGACCCGGACTCGGATGTCCGGATTCCGCCTCTCGAACTCGCGGATGACCGCCTCGAGCCCCTTGGAGTCGGGGCCGAGACCCGTCCCCCAAACCGTGATCGTGGTCGGCCCGGCCATGCCGAAAGCCGCCGTCGCCACGAGTATCAGAGTCGCCAGAGCGCGTCGAAACATCTTCCTTCAGCCGTTGTGGCGGTCCGAAACCGCAAGGGGACCGGCGAATGCCGCCGGCCCCCTGATTCTGGCTCAGCGGAGCGTCGCCTCGCGTCGCCAGTTTGCCCCGCTTGGGGGCCTTGTCTGCCGAGAGCCGACCGACCTACTGCGGCGCCTGGCCGCGGGCCGCCTGCTCTTGGGCCATCTTCTGCCGGGCCTCCCATTCGGTCCCGCCCGGGCCGCCGGCGACCGCGCGCGCTTCCTGTTCCTTCACCTGGGCGGCGTACGTGGCCGCTTGGCGGTCGATGCGCTCGCTCTCCGGAATCCGGTTCGCGCCGATCGGACCGACGCCGGTGAAGTACATCCCCAATCCGGCGACGACGACCACGACGACCGCGATCAGACTGACGGCAAGACCCTTCGGAATTTCATTCTTCATGTCAGGCCCTCCTGAGGCGCTCGATCTCACTGCTCTCCGGGCAGCGGGCAGGGTCGGTCGTTCTGGTTCCAGCCCGCGTCCGTGCAGCTGAAGCCGGTGTCCCAGAACGCGTCCGGACTGCCGACCCACCAGGCGCCCGCCTCGCGGTAGCCGGGGAAGATCGTGCCGACGCGGGCGCCGTCCGATCGCCGGTTGCCGTTCATGCGCACGAAGCGGGCGTGGCCGTCGGCGAACGCCCAGACCGCACCCTCGGTGATCGTGTTGGCGATCTCACCCTGCACGCCGAACGGATACTGGGCCGTGGTCGAGCGGGTGGTCTCGAAGGTCGAGCACCAGAACCACGAGTCGTGCGCCCAAACCTGGTTGGCCGGGACGGACGGGTCCGAGCACTGGCGCCGCTCGCCGAGCGAGATCGTCGAAGCGGGCTCCGGAACCGCGGTGTACGACAGCGCGGCCATCCGCGGCCAGCCGGAGCCGTTTCGGGCCTCGCTCACCTGCACACCGCGGGCAAAGTTCGACGCGACCGCGTACGAGCGGCGGAACTGACCGATCGGCGTGTCGTACCGGACGTTGGGATCGACCGGCGACATGAGGATGCCGGAGTTCTTGAGGTAGGGCTGGATGAGCTTGTCCCAACTCATCGAGTCGGTCGGGTCGCCGCCGTTGTAGGTCGGACCGTAACCGATGCGGAACCGCACGACGACCATGTCGTCGTAGTCGGCGCTGTACATGATCTGAGACAGCTTCAGCTGCTTGATGTTGCTGAGGCCCGAGGTCTTCTTGGCCGCGTTCTTCGCCTGAGCAAAAACAGGGAAGAGAATCGCCGCGAGGATCGCGATGATGGCGATGACAACGAGAAGTTCAATGAGCGTAAAGCCCAATCGTCGCTGACTGTGCATGTGGTTCACCTGGTACTGGAGAAGATTTGGGATGAGGATCTGCCGGAACGCGATTCTGCGGCCGGTGGGATCGAAGACGACAAGACGCGGCTGGCCGGTCCGGGGGTGAGAACCGCCGATCCGAGGGGGGGCAGGCTGAGCCGCAAGTTTCCGTTCGGAAGCCTCCGGATCGGGATCCCGCCCAGGGAATCCTGAAGTCGGGGAAGCACGGAACCGTGGCGGGCAACGAGGCTTCGAGGGAGAGGCAGGTCGACCGTCACCGGAGTCTCCGAACGGCTGGCGACGACGATGGCGAGGTCGGACCCTTCGATCCGGGCGAACGCCGCGACCCGACGGGCATCGTCGGTGTGGAGCACCAACGGATCGCCCGACTGAAGGGCCCGCGACTGTCGGCGGATCGCGATGAGCCGACGATAGTGGTCGAGAATCCGGTTGTCCGGGGTCGCGCGGTGCCACTCCATCCCCCGGCGGTTGTCGGGGTCGCGCCCGCCCTCCATGCCGATCTCGTCGCCGTAGTAGATCGACGGCGAACCGACCCAGGTCATCAGCAGGGTCGCTCCGAGCATGGACAGGTCCTCTCTCCCCCCGGCCAGGGTCCGGAATCTCGGCGTGTCGTGGCTGCCGAGGAGGTTCATCATGTTGCGCGACACCTGGGGGCCGTAGCCGTGGTGGACCCGCATCAGACGGTCCATAAACTGGGTCGGCGTGATGCTTCCGTTGGCGACGTACTGGAGGACCGCCTCGCGGAACTGGTAGTTCATGACCGAGTCCCACTGGTCGCCCTTCAGCCAAGGCGATCCGTCTCCCCACACCTCGCCCACGATCCACATGTCTGGGTCCAGCCCCTTGACCCGCTCCCGGAAGAGCCGCCAGAAGCTCATGGGAACCTCGTTGGCGACATCCAGGCGCCAACCCGCGACCTCGGCGCGCTCGTTCCAGAAGTTCACGACGTCGAGCATGTAGTCTCGAGCCGGCGGGTACTCCAGGTTGACCTTGGGCATCGACGGGAAACCGAACCAGGCCTCATCGTTGGGCGGGTCGCCGACCCGAACCGGGAACGACCGGATGAAGAACCAGTTCCGGTACGGGCTCGTCTCGCCGTTCCGGACGATGTCGTCGAACTGCGGGAAGTTGGTCGCCGTGTGGTTGAACACGCCGTCCAAAACCACCCGGATCCCCATCCGCCGCCAGCGCCGGGTCAGCTCGCCGAACTGCTCGTTGGTTCCGAGGCGGCGGTCGATGCGCCGGAAGTCGGTCGTCTCGTACCGGTGGTTCGCCGGAGACTCGAAGATCGGATTGAAGTAGATGGCGTCGATCCCCAGCGACGTCAGGTGCCCGATCCGCTGG
>JBDNCL010000155.1:0-7147 GCA_046719655.1 Fimbriimonadaceae bacterium | reverse complement strand
GCGACGCCCCCCTCTTTGCCACCTCGGCCAGTTAGCGGTTGTCGACGTAGCGCGGAGGCTGCGTGACGAGCCGAATCTCGCTGAGAAACTGCTTGAACATGGGAAGGTACTGCTTGACGCTGTCCGCATCTTCGCCGGTTCCGTACAGGGTCACGACGAGGGTCGTGTTCCCCTTCGACGCAAACGCGTTGTAGAGCGTGCGGTCGCTCCGACGCCGCCGAGCGATCACCCAGTTCGTGTCCGCCCCCTCGACCTCGTCGTAGATCTCCGCCGTCCAGCCGTCGAGATTCTCTCGAGTCGTGGCCACGTAGTACTCGGCCAGGCTCCGCGCGGTTTGATCGGGAGTCGGGTTGATCGACGAGTAGGTCTGCTGGAAGGAGCCCCGGATGAAGGCGTTCCGCTCCGGGCTCTGGTACAGAAACTCGGCCATCATGCTGACGGGGAGGACGTTCCAGTTTTCCGGCTTCTCGTACAGAACATCGTAGTTCTGGTTATCGATTCTCGGGTCGACCTGAGTCGACTTGAAGAGGGCGAAGGCCGTGCCCCCGATCGCACCCAAGAGAGCCACCCGGACTCCCCAACGCATCCACCGACTGCTCTGCCCGCTCATGATGAATCAGAATACGGTGATTGTTTCCAAAAGGAAGCACCCTCGAAAAAAACGGAGGCACGGAGCCCCGTTTCTTAACAGCTCTTCATCATCGCCGGGCACGGTGGCCGGGAAAGAGACCGAGGCGGCGCCGGGTCGGTTCAGTCGGCGATCAGAGCGTCCAGCTGTTCCTCGGACATCGATTCGAGTTCGGCGAACCGATCGAGGACCTGCTGCCGCTGGCGGGTCCGGAGTTCCCGACGCACGCGCCCCTGCACGAACCGAAGCTTCTCTTCTCTGGTCTCGCAGATCAGGCGCGGCACCGGCGTCGGTCGACCGTCCTTCAGGGCGACCATCGTGACCCGGGCCGTGTTGGTGTGGTGTTTGGCTCCCGTCAGGATGTCCTCCGCGAACACCTCGATCGTCACCTCCACGCTGGTCGTCCCGACGAACGAGACGTGCGCGATGCAGCTGACGATCTCGCCGACCTCGATCGGATGGTGGAAGTCGACCTGGTCGAACGCCGCCGTGACGCACACGTTGCCCGCGAACTTCGTGGCGCTCGCATAGGCGGCGAGGTCGATCAGCGACAGGATCGACCCGCCAAACGCCTTGCCCAGGAAGTTCGCGTCGTCCGGCTCGACGAACTGCGACAGTTCCACCCGGGTCGAGCCGACGGTACGGGGAGAGAGTTCCGACATCGATCAGGCGCTCATGATGATGCGACTGAACTCCTGCGGATCGAGGCTCGCGCCGCCGACCAGCCCCCCGTCGATATCGGACTGGCCGAAGAGGTCCTTCGCGTTCGCCGCCTTGACGCTGCCGCCGTAGAGGACCCGCGTCTTCGACGCCAGTTCATCGCCGAGCATCGCCGCCAACTCGCTCCGCACCATCCCGCACACGCGGTTGGCTTCGGGCGTGTCGCACGTCTGACCCGTACCGATCGCCCAGACCGGCTCGTAGGCCACGGCGAAGCCGTGGAGCTCGGCGGCGTCGATCCCTTGGAGGCCGGCTCGGAGCTGCCGGCGGATGACCTCGTCCGTCTTCCCCGCTTCCCTCTCCGAGAGCGTCTCGCCGACGCAAAGGATCGGCGCGATGTTGTGGTAGAGGAGGGCCCGGATCTTGAGGTTCACCGTCTCGTCCGTCTCGCTGAAGAGAGAAAGGGTCGACTCGGGGATCTCGAGCTTGCCGAAGCGGCCTCGCGTTTCCGAATGTCCGACGATGCAGTAGGTGACGCCGAGGTCGACGAGCATGGCCGGAGCCACGCACCCGGTGAACGCGCCCTTCTCCATCCAGAACACGTTCTGGGCGCCGAGAGCGATCCCCGTGCCCTTCAGCAGGTCGTGCAGCTTCGACAGCGCCGTGTAGGGCGGGCAGATGACGACGTCGACGTTCGGCTTGCGTTCGACGTGCCGAATGAGCGACTCGGCCGTCGCGCATGCCTCGGCGACGGTGAAGTGCATTTTCCAGTTGGCGGCGACAAGTTTGTTGCGCATGTTTCTCCAAATCTGAGTCCTGCCGACTCATCCCGGTCTCGGGAGCTTCGTCCGGACGCGGCCAAACCGATCAGGAGCCCTTCTGAACGGTGGGTTCGATCTTGATCTCGACCTTTCCCCGCACCGCGTTGGTGACGATGCAGTAGTTGTCCGCCTTGTGGGCCATCTCTTCCGTCAGCTTCTCTTGTTCGGGGGTCGCGTCGACGGCGAGGGTGATCGTCGGGCGGATCGTGATCGACTTGTAGGTGAAGTTGGCCCCGCTTTGTTCGACTTCGCCGACGGCGTCGGTGTGCACGTTCATGACGGGGAGCTTTCGGTTGGCGGCGATGATGCTGAAGGTGATGGTGTAGCACCCGGCGATCGCGCTGGTCAGAAGTTCCTCGGGGTTGGTGCCTTGGCCGAGGCCCTGAAACTCGGGCGGGACGCTGAGGGGACTCTCGACGCCGGAACGGTTGGGGCGAACGGTGCCGCCTCCATCGCGGCCCCCACTCCACTGCACGGTCACGGGGTATTCATGGATCGAAGCCATTGACCGAGTTTACTCCCGGTGTCGGCAGGGTTGCCGCCGTCCGATCGCGGTCCACTCCGGTCGGGCCGTCCCGATCTCGCGCGCGCCTAGCAGAACGGCGCGTACACTCAGGCTCAGCGGTCATGAAAGTCATCGTCACAGGCGGAAACGGGTTTGTCGGTCAGCATACGATCCGGTTGCTTGCGGAGCACGGTCACGAGGTGCGCTGCCTCGACGTCCGTACCGATCGAGACTCGGTGAAATCGCCCTACCTCTACGTCGACCTTACCGACAAGCATCAGGTGTGGCACGCTCTCGAAGGCTACGAGGCGATCGTGCATTTGGGCGAGATACCGCACCTGATGGGGGCGATGCCGCCCGACCGGGTTTTCTCGCACAACACGACGGCGGGAACCTGCGTCCTGCAGACGGCGGCCGATCTCGGCTTCGCCAAGGCGGTCTACGCCAGCTCGTGCCAGGTCTACGGAGCCTGGGGAGATCCGGTGCGGCGGCCCGACTACCTGCCGATCGACGAACGGCACGATCTGCATCCCCGCAACGCCTACGCGGCCGGGAAGGTCGCCAACGAGGCCTACGGCCGGATGATCGCCGAGTCGACGCCGATGGCGGTCGCGGCGATGCGGTTCCCCTACGTGTACGGAAGATGGGGCCGGATGTCGGTCCAATGGGTTCGCTTCATGCTGGAGTCCCTCGAGCCGCGGGACGGCATGGCCACGTACGTGACCGCCACCGACCTCGCCGAAGCGATCCGCGCCGTTCTGGAATCCGACATGCGGGGGTTCGAAGCGTACAACGTCGCCGCGGCCGGCATCCTGAGCGGACACCCGGTACGCGAATACCTGGCGGCCGCCTTTCCCGACTACCCCGAAATCCCCGAGTCGTTCGGCGAGAGTCCGACCCCGATCGACACGTCGAAGCTCACCGCCCGCACCGGCTGGCGGCCGAAGTCGGACGTCGTGGCCGAGTGGAAGGCCGAAATCGCCGCCGCCAGAGAGTAAGGGAACGGGGACCGGGACCGCCCGGCGAATTTGACTTACGGGGCGTCGGGAACCCATAATCCGTCTTTGATCGGCGACCGCTCGCCCGACCAAGGAACCTCTCTCGATGATGAACCTCCACGGAGTCGACGTCTACATCTGGACGCCCACAACCCCCGAACTGCCGACCGAAATCGGGCCGTTCACCCTCAAGCTGATCTCCAACCGGGGAACCCGCGTCTACCCGCCGCCTGCGCCCGACATGGACCTCCTCGACTGGCCGCGGTGCCGGTACGTCAGCGAGACCGAAGTGACCGACGACCAGGTCGACCAGCTGCTCGTCCACCTGACCGGCCTCGGCTGGAAGTGGACCAAGGCGCAGAAGCTTTTCCGAAAGGACGGCGTCAACCAGTACTCCGAACCCTACTGAGGCGACGCGCCCGGGACGGTCGCCCGCGGGCGGAACCGGACGGGCTGAACGCCAAAGTCACGACTGCCCCAACCGAACTGAGACTTACCGCCATGCCGCACACAGTCGCTCTCGTCCGTGGAGACGGAACCGGCCCCGAACTGGTCGCCGCCGTCGAGAAGATCATCGCCGCCACCGGCGTCGCCATCGACTGGGTCGATGTCGAAGCCGGTCTGAAATGCGTCGAAGCCGGCAAACCGATCGTGCCGGACGAAACCATCGAAAAGATCAAGGAGATCGGCGTCGCCCTCAAGGGCCCGATGACCACCCCGATCGGAAAGGGCTCGGTGAGCCCGAACGTCACGTTGAGGAAGAGGCTGGACCTCTACGCCTGCGTGCGGCCGGTCCGTCAGCTTCCCGGCGTGAACACCCCGTTCACCGACCTCGATCTCGTCATCTTCCGCGAAAACACCGAAGACCTGTACGCCCAGATCGAGTACATGGTCACCGAGAAGGTCGCGCAGTCTGTCAAGATCATCTCCGAGTTCGGTACCGAGAGAATCGCGCGGTCCGCATTCGAATACGCGCGGAAGCACGGTCGGAAAAAGGTGCACGCCGTGCACAAAGCCAACATCATGAAGGTCGCGGACGGGTTGTTCCTGCGGACGTGCGAGCGGGTGGCCAAGGACTACCCCGAGATCGAGTTCGGCGACGTCATCGTGGACAACATGTGCATGCAGCTGGTCACCCGCTGGCGCAACTACGACGTTCTCGTGATGCCGAACCTCTACGGCGACATCGTCAGCGACCTGTGCGCCGGAATGATGGGCGGCCTGGGCGTGGCGCCCGGCGCCAACTACGGGACCAAGGCGGCCATGTTCGAGGCGGTCCACGGTTCGGCCCCGAAGTACGCCGGACTCAACAAGGTCAACCCGACCGCTCTGCTTCTCTCGGCGACGCTGATGCTCGACCACCTGGGCGAGGAGAAGGCCCGCGCCGATATCGAGGGCGCGCTCGAGAGCGTTCTCCAACGGGGGGGCAAGACGTACGACCTCGGCGGAGACGCGACGACGAGCGGATTCGCCGACGCCATCGTCGCCGAGCTGCCGGGCTGAGCTCGGCTCCGAGACGGACAGGCAAGGGCCCGGCGTCTCGGGGAACGGGCCCGTCTCCCCGGGACGCCGGTCGGTTTCTTCGAACTGGCAAACTTGCCGGTCTCGGTCGCCCGCGTCTTGTCCTGGGCGATCCCAACGGTGTATCTTGATAGCGGTTCAGCGGGCATGTGGCCCGCCGCTCTGTGTTGGAGGAGGAACGATGAAACGCTCTCTCTTGGTTTTGGCATGGGCCGCTTCTTGCGTTCCGGCGTTGGCCGTCTACGGCATCAACACCGGCCCCGACTCCGAGGACACGACCTTCCAGTGGGTCGGCCGCGTCGGCAACAACGGTTCGGGCACCGTCATCGCCCCGAACTGGGTTCTGACCGCTTCTCACGTGCGCGGCAACCAGTTCACTCTCAACGGGACGACCTATACGGCGGCCGAGGTGTACGACCACCCGACTTCGGACTTGTGGCTGATGCGCTTCAACCACACGTTCGGGGGCTTCTACCCGATCTTCACCGGCCCTTTGCTGTCGTATGAGGTCCACCTCGTCGGGTACGGCAACTCGGCCACCTACCGGTCCGATCATCTCGGCTACAACCCGCTGCCGCAGAGCGACCCGCGTTCGTTCGGCATCCGCCGGTCGGCGACGAACCGAATCGAGGCGTCCGGCACCGCCTCGTTCGACTTCGGCGGCGCCACCGGCGTCCGCACCTTCGCCGCGATCGCGTACGACCTCGACTACCACAGCGAGATGACCCCGGTCGGTCCGTACCGCCGCGACATCTACGGTCTGGGCGGCGCGACGTCCAACGAGGGCGGCGTTCTCGCCGGCGACTCGGGCGGAGCCTGGCTGGTCGACGTCGGAGGCGGCGACTTCCGCCTCATCGGCGTCAGTTCGCTCATCGGAACGTCGGGCGGGACCGACGCGCCTCCCGTCCCGGCCGGCGGTAACGGCGCGGCGACGTTCGGCCTCGGTGTCGGGATTGCGGTCGACCTCACGGCTGCGTCCAACTCCGACTGGATCGTCCAAACGGTCCCCGAGCCGGGCTCCTTGATCGCCCTCGGTCTCGGCGCGGCCGCGCTTGCGTATCGGCGGCGACGACGATCCTCCCGCTGATCGGCCGATTCGAGAGAGCGTTCGGGTGCCCGCGGTTCGGCCGCCGGGCACCCTGGAATTGTGGGGCCCGGCAAAATAGGGGAATGGCCAAGCACCGCGCCCCCGACGATCCCGACCGCCCGCGCACCCTGACCGGGAAGACGGCCGTGCGCAAGCTGCACCGGGAGATTCGGCGGACGCACGATTCCGACATCGAGATCGCCTTCCTTCTGCAAGACTGGTCGGACGCCTACAACGTCGGCGGCATGTTCCGGGTGGCGGACGCCTGCGGGGCGCTCGAGCTGTTCGTGTCCGGATCCACCCCCCTGCCCCCGAACCCGATGGTGTCGGTGACGTCCCTCGGTCACCACCGACGGATCCCGTATCACGAGTTCGACCGCCACGAAGATGCGGCCAAGGCGGCCCGCGCGAAGGGTTATGCCGTCGTCGCCATCGAGATGGCGGAGGGCGCGGTTGCCTACGACGAGTTCGAGTACCCGAAACGAGTGTGCTTCGCTCTCGGCAACGAACAGAGGGGCGTGTACCAGGCGGTGATGAAGCACCGGGACGCGGCCGTGTTCATCCCGATGCGCGGCAAGGGCCGTTCGATGAACGTTCACGTCTCCGCCGCCGTCGTCGCCTTCCACGCCATACACTTCCGACGATCGGTCCCGGGCGACGGCTAGCGGCGTCGCCGGACTACCCGAACCAAGATCCAAC
The DNA here is from genome assembly GCA_046719655.1 of Fimbriimonadaceae bacterium. Classification (GTDB taxonomy): domain Bacteria; phylum Armatimonadota; class Fimbriimonadia; order Fimbriimonadales; family Fimbriimonadaceae; genus JBDNCL01. The sequence continues at coordinate 228 of JBDNCL010000155.1, read as the reverse complement.
AACCGGCCGCCACTCCGGCCAGACCCGGGCCGACGATCAGAAGGCTCGCCGGGCCCAACCCTTCGCCCCGATCGCCCCAATTCGCCGGCGTGACCGCCATGGCGAGAAACGACGCCTTGTAGGCCAACCAACCGAGACCGGCCAACAGGAAGAACGCGCCCAAAGCTCCGCTGAAGTCGCGCGGCATCACTTCAGACCCAGAAGGACCCGCATCCGGCGGCTCCGAAC
>JBDNCL010000154.1:0-7264 GCA_046719655.1 Fimbriimonadaceae bacterium | reverse complement strand
GTGGGTGGGGCGCGCGCTCGCCGTTTCGGGCCGAGGGCTCTACTCCATGCCGCCGCCGCCCGACAGGTTGCTGATGACGCTGGCGAAGGGCAGGAACATGGAGATGACGATGAAGCCGACGATGAAGCCCATCAGCAGGATCATGATCGGTTCCAGGGCGGCGGTCAGCGACGCGAGCGTGGCCTCGATTTCGGCCTCGTAGAAGTCGGCGATCTTCTGGAGCATGAAGTCGAGCGAGCCCGACTCTTCGCCGACGCCGATCATGTGGACGACCATCGGGGGGAACAGGCGCGAAGTCTCGAGCGGGTCGCCGATTCGGTCCCCCTCCCGAATACGGGCCCGGGCTTCCATCACCGCATCCGACATGATGGTGTTGCCGACGACGCCCGCCGTCGTCTCCATCGCCTGCAGGATGGGCACGCCGGAGGTCAGCAGGGTGCCCAGCGTTCGGCTGAAACGAGCCATGCAGATCTTGTGGTGGAGCTTCCCGAAGACGGGGACCTTGAGCTTCACCCGGTCCACGACGCGCCGACCAAAGCGGGTCGCCGCGAAGACCTTGAACGCCACGACGATGCCGATGATGGCGAGGACGAAGATCCACCAGTTCCTCTCCAGCCCGTGCGAGAGGTCGATGAGGAACTTCGTGGGACCGGGCATCGCGTCGTCCGGCAGACCGAGGTCGGACAGGATCTTCGCGAACTGGGGAACGAACCAGTAGACGAGGAAGATCGTGATGCCGGTGGCCATGACCAGAACCAAGACCGGATAGGTCAAGGCGGCCTTTACCTTGCGGCGGAGTTCGACGTCCTTTTCCAAGAAGTGCGAGAGGCGCTGGAGAGATTCCTCCAGGACGCCGCCGACTTCTCCGGCGCGGATCAGACCGATGAAGAGGTTGCTGAACGCCTTCGGGTGCCGCTGCATGGCTCGGGAGAGCGATTCGCCTCCTTCGACCCTCTCTCCGACATCGATGATGATCTTCTTGAGGCGGGGGTCTTGCTGCTGCTGGCTGAGAACGTCGAGACAGCGGACCAGCGACACGCCGGCGTCGACCATGGTCGAGAACTGCCGGCAGAAGACGGCCAGGTTGTTGAGTTTGACGCGCCCGTAGCTCTTCTGGCGGGTGCCGCGGGACTTGATCATCGAAATCTCGGTGATCGTGAATCCCTGCTCTTCAAACCGGCGGCGGAGAATGTCTTCGCTTTCAGCTTCGGCGGTGCCCTTTTGGACGCCGCCCGTCGCATCTCGGTAGGTGTAGGAATAGACCGGCATGCTTTCCTCGGTTGCGTGGCTATCGGATCCCGAATCTAGTGTAGCGCGAACGGCCCGAGACATGACCCGGGCTTCACCTTACGGACGCACAAAATCCCGATTTGATTCGCGGCCTCCGGCCCGTTCCGCCGGAGGCCGGGGGTTCAGCGCCGCGGCGGAACGCCGCCGCCCGGCTGTCCGGCCGGCGTGGCGATCATCTTCTTCAGCTCTTCGATGTTGATCGCGCGCAGCATCGCCTCTTCCAGCGTGACCTGCCCCTTGAGATACAGATCGCGCAGACACTGGTCCATGGAGACCATGCCGACCGCGCTGCTGGTCTGGATGACGGATGGAATCTGGTGGGTCTTGTTCTCCCGGATCAGGTTGCGGATGGCGGGGCTGGCGATCATGATCTCGATCGCCGGGATCCGCCCCGGACCGGAGGCTCGCGGCAGCAGCTGCTGAGAGATGATGGCGACGATGTTGTTCGAGAGCTGGATGCGGATCTGCTCCTGCTGTCCCGGCGGGAAGACGTCGATGATGCGGTCGATCGATTCGGCCGCGTTGTTGGTGTGGAGGGTGGCGAACACCAGGTGGCCGGTTTCGGCGGCCGTGATGGCGAGCTGGATGGTCTCGAGGTCGCGCATCTCGCCGACGAGGATGACGTCCGGGTCTTCGCGGAGGCTGGCGCGCAGGGCGTTCGAGAAAGACTTGGTGTCCATGCCGAGCTCGCGCTGGTTGATCACGGACGCCTTGTTGGAATGCAGGTACTCGATCGGGTCTTCGATCGTGATGATGTGGACCGCCCGGTTCGTGTTGATGTGCCCGATCATCGCGGCCAGAGACGTCGACTTTCCGGAACCGGTCGGTCCGGTCACGAGGACGAGACCGCGCGGGCGCTCCGTGATCGTCTCCAACGTCTTGGGCAGGTTGAGGTCGGTGACGGTCGGAATCCGCTGCGGGATGAGACGGAACGCGGCCGCGACCGAACCCCGATCCCGGTAGACGTTGACGCGGAATCGGGCGCGCCGAGGCAGAGCGTAGGAGAAGTCCAGCTCCAGCGTCGTCTCGAAGCGGTGGATCTGATCGTCGGACAGGATGTCGTAGATCATCCGCTGCGTCGTCGTGGCCGAAAGCTTCTCGTAGTTCAGCCGCTTGAGGGCGCCGTCCTCGCGGATCACGGGTTCGCAGTTCGCGCTGACGTGGAGGTCCGAGCAGTTCCGATCGACGACGATGTGGAGGAGGTCGTCGATGTGGAGGTTTTCGGAAGGCTGGGGACCGCCCTCCGGGCGCTTGACGGTCGGGGCCGTTCCGAGTTCGGCTGACAGCTGAAAGGTTGGGTTCTCGCTCATGTTGTTATCTGGTCGCTAGGTTATAGCGGCGGCCCCGCGTCGGACCGCCGCGATGTCGGCACTCCCGTCGACGAACCGGCGGGCTTCACCTGCCCGCGCGATCCTATCCGAAGCCGGCCGTGAAGACGACGCGCATGACTTCGTCCGGAGTCGTGATTCCGGCCAGAACCTTGATGAGGCCGTCCTCGCGGAGTTCCTTCATGCCGTTGGCCTTCGCCGCCTCCTTGATGTCGGTCAGGGGCGCGCGGCGGACGATCAGCTCGCGAATCTCGTCGTTCATGACCATCAGTTCGTGAAGGCCGACGCGTCCGCGGAAGCCGGTCATGCGGTTGTTCTCGGCCGGGATCCCCCGGTAGAGGGTGATCATCTCGTTCGGGTCGCTCGGCTGGAAGCCGAAGCGGCGCAGGTCCATCGCCGGCACTTCGTAAGGTTCCTTGTTCTCCTGGTCGATGCGTCGGCCGAGCCGCTGGGCGAGAACGCCGATGACGGTCGCCGCGATCAGGTAGGGCTCGACGCCCATGTCGACCATACGGACGACGGCGGAGGGCGCGTCGTTCGTGTGGAGCGTGGAAAGGACGAGGTGCCCGGTCAGCGCCGCTTCGATGGCGATCTCCGCCGTTTCGAGGTCGCGCATCTCGCCGACCATGATGATGTCGGGGTCTTGCCGGAGGAAGGCGCGGAGGGCGGTGGCGAACGTCAGACCGGCCTTGCGGTTGACCTGAACCTGCGCGATGCCGTTCAGCTGGTACTCGACCGGGTCTTCGATCGTGATGATGTTGACCCCGACCGTGTTGAGCCGGTTCAGAACGGAGTATTGGGTGGTCGTCTTTCCGGAACCCGTCGGTCCGGTGGACAGGAACATTCCGTTCGGCTGGGCCGTGAGCTCCTCGATTCTGAGCTGCAGCTCTTCCGTGAAACCGAGCTTGCCCAGACCGATGAGGACCGACCCCTTGTCGAGGATACGCATGACGACCTTCTCGCCGAAGGGCGTCGGGATCGTGCTGACGCGGAGGTCGAAGTCGCTCCCCTGGTGCCGAACCTCGATACGGCCGTCCTGCGGGACCCGTCGCTCGGCGATGTTCATGTCCGCCATGATCTTCAGGCGGCTGATCAGGGCGGCCTGAAGCGTCTTGGGGACGGTCATCGCCTCCATCAGAACGCCGTCGATTCGGTAGCGGACCCGGACCGAACGCTGTTGCGGCTCGACGTGGATGTCGCTCGCCCGGTCGAAGATCGCCTGCTGGATGAGGGCGTTTGCGAGGCGGATGATCGGGGCCTGCTCCGCCATCTTCTCGCCGTCGTCGCCGACCTCCTCCGCTTCGCCCTCGCGGCCGCGGGCCACCTGGGCGCCGGCGATGGCGGCTCGGATCTCGCTCTGGACGCTGGTGCCGACGGCGGCGCCCCCCATCGCCATCGGACCGGACGCGCTCGCGGCGGTCGCCGCCGACGCCAGGGGCGACTCGGACCCGCCGCTCGCAGCCGAACCGCCGTAATACTTCTTCAGCGCGTCCTCGATCGCGCCGGGAACGGCCATGACGGGGATCACCCGGCAGCCGGAAACCATGCGGACGTCGTCCTGGGCCTGGATGTTGTTGACGTTCGACATCGCCAGCCAAAGGGTCGTCCCGTCCTTGCGCACCGGGATCACGCCATGGTTCTTGGCGATCCGCTCGGGCACGACGTTGATCGCCGAGCTGTCGATGGTGATGTTGTCGAGGTTGGCGAAGGCATAGCCCATCTCCTGAGCCTTGCCCTCCAGAACCTCGCGCTCCCCCACCATGCCCAACTGGACCAGCACCTTGCCGAGGTCGACCTCCTTGGTCTGCTCCTGGACCTTCTTGGCCTCGGCGAGCTGCTCTTGCTTGAGGTACCCCTTTTTGAGGAGGTACTCAACCATTGGAATCCGCGTTAACGCCATCTGAACTCCACCCACTCCGAGCCCGGGTCTCTGTCGGCGGCAGACGCAGCGCCACCCGGCCCGAGACACACTATTCTAGAACAAACCGCCGGTTTGCTGACGCAAGGTTTTCCAGAACGATGTCGCTTTGACGCGGCGAAGGCGACAAATTGTTCGGGTCGCGAGCCTCTCGAGGCGGTTTCCGGGCCCGGACCCACGACCCAAATCCCGAGCCCTTCCGCCGGAAAACGGGTACCAACAAGCCGCTTTGATTCGAGACGAACTCCAACGCCGCCTTCGCGATGCCGTCGACCGGCTCGTCGATTCGGGCGATCTCCCCGCCGGCCTGCCGGAGATCGAGGTCGCCGAGCCGAAGTCGCCCGAGCACGGCGACTACGCGACGACGTTCGCCCTGGCCGCGGCCAAGGCGGCGGGCTTGAACCCCCGGACGATCGCCGAAAAGCTGGTCGGCGCTCTGAGGCGGGACGGTCTCGTCGCCCGCGCCGAAATCGCCGGTCCCGGCTTCGTGAACTTCCGGATCGAGCCGTCCGCGTTCGGGCGGGGGGTCTCGTGGGCGCTGGAGAGGGGCTCTTCCCTGGCCCGGTCGGCCGCCGACAAGCCCCTGAAGATCAACGTCGAGTTCGTCTCCGTGAACCCGAACGGCCCGATCACGGTGGGCTCGGGTCGAGGGGCCGCGTTCGGATCGACGCTGTGCCGGGTGCTCGAGGCGGCCGGGCACGCCGTGCACCGCGAGTACTACATCAACGACGGCGTGAACAGCGAACAGATGCGCATGTTCGCCGAGTCGGTGCGCTGCCTGGCCCTCGGGCAGCCTCTGCCGGAGAGGGCGTACCGGGGCGACTACGTTCAGGCCGTCGCGGACGAACTGACCGGGGCGGGGCCCGAACGCGACGTCGACTGGTTCAAGTCGCACAGCGAAAAGCTGATGATCGAACGCCAGCGACGCGACCTCGAGGAGTTCGACGTCGTGTTCGACACCTGGTTTTCGGAACAGTCGCTTCACGACAGCGGCAAGGTCGCCGAGGAGATCGACGCCCTCGCCCGGGCCGGGATCGCCGACGAGCGCCCCGAGCGGACGGCGCTCAAGCTCGCCAAAGGCGGGCGGATCGAAGACGTCGAGTTTCAGCCCCAGACCGGCGACGTCGACGATGAGGGTCGGGTCGCCGAATCCGCCGCGTCGACCGACGCCGGCGCGACGCTGTGGCTGAGGTCCACCAAGCTCGGCGACGACATGGACCGCGTTCTCCGGCGCCGCGACGGGCGACTCACCTACATCGCCTCCGATGTCGCCTACCACAAGGACAAGTTCAACCGGGGCACGCGCCCCGAGCCCGGCGCCGAGCCCCAGAGGGCGGACAGGCTCCTGACCATCCTCGGCCCCGACCATCACGGCTACATCGGCCGCCTCACCGCGGTCGTGGCGGCCATGTTGCTCAGCGAGGGGCTGGTGCCCGAGTTCGAACCCGACCCTCGACCGCTCGACGAAGTGGAGTCCAGGCTCTACCGCTCGGCCGAGGAGCGCGACCGGTGCCGCGCCGCCCTGGCCGAAGCCCGGCGCCGGCTCGAGGTCGTCATCTTCCAGATCGTCCGGTTTGTGAAGGACGGAAAGCCCGCTCCCATGCGCAAGCGGGACGGCAACATCTACGCTCTCCGGGACCTCGTCGAAGAGATCGGCCGGAACGCCGCCCCCAACGCCGACCGGACCGAGCAGACCCGGATCGGCAAGGACGTGGCCCGGTTCTTCTACCTCATGCGTTCGCACGAGACGGCGATGGACTTCGACCTCGACCTCGCCGAAAAGCAGTCGGAAGACAACCCGGTGTACTACGTCCAGTACGCGCACGCCCGCATCTGCTCGATCTTGGAGAGGGCGAGGGAGGCCGGTTTCGAGCCGGCGGGTGCCGGCGAGGTCGATCCGGAACGGATCGGCCATCCCCGGGAGTCGGCCCTGATCAAGAAAATCCTCGACCTGCCCTACGAGGTGCGGCGATGCGCCGAAGACTACGGCGTGCACCGACTGACGACGTACGCCCTCGAACTCGCCCGCCTGTTCCACCTGTTCTACGGGGAATGCCGGGTCATCCAGCCCGACGATCCGGAGCAGACCCAATCGCGCCTGGCCCTGTGCGTCGCGGCCCGGCAGGCACTCGTCGCCGTGTTCGAGCTTCTCGGAATTTCGGCGCCCCAGCGGATGGAGCGGGAATCGGAAGCCGTCTCCTGAACGGGTCTGAATCCTTTCGTTGGGAACCGGACTCCTATGGAATCGTAGGAACGGAGCGGAACCGCCTCGACCGGCGGATGGAGTCGACATGATCGGAAAGATCGCGCTAGGAACCGTCATCGGCGGAAGCTTGGGGTTCGGGTACCACCTTCTGATGAAGGTGATCGGATCGTCGTGTATCTCGTGCCAGAACTCGGCGGTGCCGGTGCTGATCGGGATCGGAATGGGCATTCTCGCCGTGGTGACGGACCGGAAAGATCCGTGACCGGTACCCGCGACGTGCCCGGTGCCGACGAGGAGGCCGGCGGGCCGTCGGCCTTCCCGGAAGGACACAGCCGATCATCCTCGACCGTCGCCATGCCGGAACCCATCGCCGTCTACGTGCACACCCCATTCTGCCCGTCGAAGTGCGGCTACTGCGACTTCAACAGCTACGCAATGCAGGGGGAGATCGTCGAGCGGACCACGCGGGCGATGATCCGGGAGCTCGAAACGAGCCCGTGGCGCGGAACTCCGGCCAAGACG
>JBDNCL010000153.1:0-7269 GCA_046719655.1 Fimbriimonadaceae bacterium | reverse complement strand
TCGGGGGTCTGGCTCGGGCCTGGTGGCTCGGCCGACGCGGCCTGTCGCCGAACTGGCCGCCGCGGCGACCGATCCGCCCTGAGCGAGCGGCCGGCCGACCGATCGATGCGCGATCCCGCGCCTGACGACCCGACCAGGCGCCAAGGCCAGGCCTTCGGCCGCGGCTCTGGGTGAACTCGCCTCTCAGCCGGCGAGGCTGACCACCGACCCGGTCTGGGCCGACCTCAGGACGGCCTCGATGATCTCGATGTCGCGCAGGCCCATCTCTCCCGGCGCGACGAGCGTCTTCTGGGGGTCGCGGACGCACTCGGACATGTGGTCCATCTGCCGCGCCCATTGGTTGGCGGCCGCCACCTCGATCGGGCGACCGTTCCGGCGGAAAACGTGCCCCCCGTAGCCGGTTGCAGGCTCCGCATCGATGTTGCCTTCCGTTCCCAACACCCGGAAGTTGTTGGCGTTCCAAGAGTAGGCCGTCGCCCCGATCCCTTGGGCGCCGCTCGGGAAGAAAAGATTGAAGTGGTTGAGATCTTCGACTTCTCGAAACCGGCGGGCATCCGATTTGTGGCTCGTGCCCCAAACGGCTGTCGGTTCCTCGCCGGTCAGGTAGCAGAGAGCCTGGATGGAGTAGACGCCGATCTCGCTGATCGCGCCAAAACCGCCGAGTCTGCCGTCGGTGTGCCATCCGCCATCCCAATCGAGCTTGAACCCGTGATCGCTGCGGACCGTGTGAATCTTGCCGACGGCGCCCTGGCGGCAGAGCCGCATCGCCTCGAGATTGTGGGGCTCGAAGTGACAGCGGTAGCCGATCTGCAACCGCTTTCCCATCTGCCTGGCGGTGGCGATCATCTCGCGGCACTCTTGAGAACTGGAGGCCATCGGCTTTTCGCAGACGACGTGTTTCCCAGCCTTCAGAGATCGGATGGTGAACCCCGCATGGGTTCCAGGCGGAGTAAGGACGTAGACGACCTCGATTTCGGGGTTGTTGGCGATCTTTTCGAGGTTTTCGTAGTTGTAGATGCTGTGTTCGGCAACGCCATACTGCCGAGCGAACCGCCTCGCCTTTTCCGGACTGCCGCTGATGAAGGCCACCGGTTTCGAACGCGTGCAGAACCGCATGTTTGGGAGAATCTGCCTCGTCGCGTAAGAGCCTAGACCCAAGATCGCCCAACCGACCGGTTTGGGTTCGGGTTGGCTGGAAATCCCTGGAGCGGCGCCGGCACCCAAGATCACGGATGCTGCGCCTGCGAGCACGTCGCGCCGGGACAGGTTTTCCATAGGTCGAGTATGGCGCCTCGGGGGATCTCCCCGAGCGAGGAGGCGCTCCCCCGCCCAACGATTGCGGAGGGAAAACGACGCGCGCCCGGTCTCCGAGAGTCCCTTCGCGGGTACGAGCGAACCTGCCTCGTCCTTTCCGCTATCGGTCGCGGACGCCTCCCGTCGGCTGACGGACCTTTCGGATCGGACGATGCGGGCGCCGGTCGCGAGAGCGGCTGTTGCCAGCGCAGCCGCCGTTGTGTCTGCGGTGTGCGTCCCTCTTCTGGTACGGGGTCATACGGGGACGAGAAACAGCGTGAGAAGGGCACAAGCCGGCATTCCGCACCCAGCCGGTAACCAGTCGGAGAGCTTTGGCCCCGGTGCCTGCGGGCGGGCCCTTCAGTCCGCGGTCCACCTGACATACACCGGACTGCCGTCGACCGTGAGGCGGAGGCGGCCGGCGTCGACCGAGAACGGCACGGACGGGGCCGGACCGGGAGTCAACGGCATCCGTTCGGCCGACACGACCCGGCCGGGCAGGTCGGCAAACTCGAACGCCGCCGGCTCTCCCGCCTCGGTCGGAACCCAGACCACCCACACCCTTTGGTTTGCATCGCCAGCCTGCGCGAACTCGGCCGCAAAGACCCCCGGGTCGCGGCGGACGTCGCGGGTCCATCGGAAGTCCCCCAGCTTCTGCAGCATATGGGCGACCGCGAAGAAGCTCGGTTTCGGGGCGTACCGGCGGGTCAGCCCCGACGAGCCGTGGACGTGAGCCCGGTCCTCGTCGTTGAACCAGAAAAGGTAGGCGCGACGCACGTCGAGGCGCGCAAACTCCAGGTACGCGCGCACGATCCACTGGGCTTGTTGCGTCTCGGTCGATCCCACCCATCGGGCGAACTCGGTGTCGGGGTCGGGGCTGGCGGTCGTCGCGTCCCAACCGAACTCGGTCACCCAAACCTCCTTGCCTGGGGCGTGTCGGTTCCGCCATTCGATCAGATTCTGGACCGGCTTGAGGAAGTCGGCCTCGGGGTTTTCCGGGTTGGTCCTTCGCCAGGTGGGGTAGGGCTCGACCTCGGCGTAGACGTGGATGCCGAGCGCGTCGTAGAGGTGCTCCAGACCTTTGACGGTGTCGACCGACTTGTGGTAGGGCCCGCTCGGACCGACCCGAACCGCGCAGGTCGCGATCTTGAGAGACGGCGCCGTCGCCCGAATCCCGCCGGCCAGAGAGTGGAAGGCGCTGCGGTACTCGGCGTCGGAGAACGCTCCCGGCTCGTTTCCGACTTCGACCGCGTCGAGCGACCCCGTCTTCCCGAAGTGGCGGCCGAAGGCCTCGCCGTAGGTTCGAAGGTGCGACCAGTCCGTCCATTGGGCGGGCGCGAGCGTCTCGAACATCAGGCTCGCCGTCGTCGTGTACCCCTCGCGGCGCCAAGCGCCGTACAGGTTGTCCCAGTTCACGCCGTTTCGGGCGAAGGGAAACGTCGTCGGGTGGCCGGCGTCCTTTCCGAGGTCCCACTCGACCGGATGGTAGTTCCGGAGGAGACGGGCGACCGGCCGATACAGCTCGGTCCGAAACTGCACGGTGTGGGTGTTGAGGCCGACGAACTCGGCCATCGTCGGCTTCGGGGCCGGAGCCAGTCCCACCGCCAGCGCGGCCAAGATCGCGCAGAAGGCCATGATCCTACTGTACGCGATGCGGACACCTCGGCGACGCGGTTCCGGCCGAAGCCCGCATCTCGCGGACCAGCCGGGAATCCGGCCCCACCGGCGTCCGATCAGGCGTGCTCTTTCGGGGCACCCGCCAGAATGTGGGCGAGCACGTCGTCGACCGTGTACTCCTCTCCGCCCGGCTTGATGAACCGGCCGATGTTGACGAGATCGTTGCCCGCGGTGAGGATCGGCGGCTCGACGGTTCCGTCTTTGCGGCGCTGGGCGAGCCCGATCGTGGCCAAAAGGGCGTTGCAGATGCAGCGTCGCCCCTCGGTGTCCTCCAGTTGACCGCCCTTGGCGACGTAGTCGTCGATCGGCTCGCTGGCGCAACGGTAGCCGACGGTGCCGTCCGCTTTTCGGTAAGGCGTCCGGAGGTAGCCGAGGTCGCAGATGCGCTGACGCTCGGCGAAGACCTCCTCGGTGCTCAGGGTGCCTTCCATCTGGACGACTTTGAACGGGAACCCGGTCGGGCTGGCGAGAGCGTCGGTCCGCACCTGAATCTCGCCCTTCAGCACCTTTCGGATCACGCGGCGCTTGATGTCGGGGTCGATCCCGGATTCGTTGCAGAAGGCGAAGGCGGTGCCGACTTGAACCCCCTGGGCGCCGGCCTCCAGCGCCTTGGCCAGCATATGGGGTTCGCCGTAGGCGCCGGCCATCCAGAACGGGGCGCCGAGTTCGCGGATCGCCTCGAGATCGGGAACGTCGCGCGGTCCGTAGACCGGCTCCTTGTTTTCGTCGAGAACCAGCGGACCCCGCGGCGGCGCATTGTGCCCGCCCGCCAGCGGCCCTTCGACGACGAAGCCGTCGACGGGAGGGGTGCACTTGCGGATGAGGGTCTGAGCGAGGACGCTGCTGCTGACGATCGCGAGGAACTTGGGCCGGACGAGTTTCTCGTAAGGCCAGTCGGCCAGCTCCCGCGGCTTCAGCCGGCTGTAAAACGCCTCGCCGGATTGGGCGCCCGCCACGTCGACCCGATATTCGGTCTCGTCCAGCTGGCTGAGCGAGTCGAGAACGGCCGGGATCTGGCGGGGGATTCCGGCCCCCATCAGGACGTAGTCGACACCCGCCAGCATGGCCCCGAACAACGACGGCAGGTGGGGGAGCTGGATCTTCTCGAGAAGGTTGATCCCGATCGGCCCTCGGTGACCCTGCTTGGCCAGCCAAACCTCGACGAAGTTCGAAACGATCGTGAGCTCGATCGCCGCCTTCCCAGTCTGGATGTTGATCACCGGACGCGAGCGGAAGGCGGCATCGTCGGCCTTGCCTTCTGGGATGAAGTAGCGGTCCCAGACGCGCCGGGCCATCTCCTTGACGGGAAAGGCGTCGAACGCGCGCTGCAAGATCCCGCCTGGGTCACCCAACTGCAGCCGCCGGCTCATCACCGTGTCGATGCCGGTGCCGGAAACGACGCCCATCTGGCCGCGCGAGGCCACCGCCTGAGCCAACCGCCAATTGGAGACGGCAACGCCCATTCCTCCCTGGATCACCCGCGGGTACGACATGAGGGGTTAGGGTACCTGACACACCCTCATTTCAACGCGGTTGCTGCCGATGGTCCGGCCGCCCGGCGGGCACCTTTCGGCAACCCTCAAAGTCCCCAACTCTCCTCGGTCGTCTCGAGAGGGAGCCTGCGTCAGCGCCCCGGCTCTCGCCGTGTTTCGAACCGCCGGCGTAGGTCTCGGAACGCGGCCTCGGCGTCCGGATCGAGACGGTGGTCGCGGGTTTCGCCGGGATCGGTCTCCAAGTCGAGAAGCTGTTCCTCGTCCGCTCCCAGCGTGTAGCGAAGGTATTTGTAACGTCGGCCCACGAGCATCTCCCCGACTTCGCTCTCGACTCTCAGGTATTCCCGCCACTCGGGGCGCTCTCCCTCGAGAATGGGCCGGATGCTCCTGCCCTCAAGCCCCTCGGGAACCTCGGCGCCGGCGAAATCGCAAAGCGTGGGGAGAAGATCGAGTCCGTTGCCGACGATCGGGTCTGCCGTTCCGGGGGACGTCTGTCCCGGGAGCCGCACGATCATCGGCACGTGCGACGCCTCTTCGTAGAGGCAGTCCTTGTGCTCCATCTTGTGCGCCGCGTCCAGCTCGCCGTGGTCGCTGGTGAAAACGACGACCGTGGACCGGTCGAGCCCGGTTTCGGCAATGGCGTCCAGCACGACCCCGAGTTGGGCGTCCACTCTTTCCGTAAGGCGCGCGTAGGCCCAACGGTGAAGACGCCAGTCCCGCTCCGTATACCGTTCGCGGGCCCTGCGTCGAAAGATCCGACGATCGAGGAGGGCCCCGATCGCGGTCGGCTCGTCGATCTGGGGTTGGTGGTTGTCGGGTAGGGGCGGGCAGATCTCCGCGAAGAACTCGTCTTCGCTCACCCCATCCGGCTGGGCGAGCGCCTCGTCCAAGTTCTGAAGTTCGGTCACCCCGTTTCTCAGAAGCCGGCGATCGGAATCGGTCTCGGCGAAGTCGCGGATCGCCATGTAGCAGATGTCATGCGGGTTGATGAAGTTGGCGACGTAGCAGAAAGGCTGCGGGCTGCCCGACAACCCTCGCAGAAGTTCGGCGCTCGCCGAAGCGAGAAGCTCGCGCTCGTCTGACTCGACATATTCGAAACCGAGTCGCTCGGCTCGCACCCGCTTGGGGAAGTGCTCCTTTCCACCGAACAGCGTGCGGTAGCCCGCCTTCCGCAGGCACCAACCCAACCCCGAATCCAGCACCGAGTCCGGAATCGGTGGGAGGTGGCCGCTCTCGTTGTCCCACATCCCGATGGCGCTCGGATAGAGGCCGGTCATCAGACTGAATCGGCTGGGCGAACAAACCGGGTTGGTGCTGTAGACGCGAGTGAAGCGGGTGCCGCTCGCGGCCAGGGCGTCGAGGGACGGCGTGCGCACGTGCGGATTCCCCGCGCAACCCATCATTCGGAAGTTTTGCTGATCGGTGACGAGAACGACGAGATTCGGACGGACAGGCATAGCCCGACGAGGGTACCTGACCGCCTCCCGCGCTTTCGGTGTGGGGCTCTCCGTCCCGCGAGTTCGGAACCGGTGGCGTCGCAGGGTCGGGCAAGACGACGAGGGAGCGCCGTCTCGGCGTCGCTCCCAACGTGCGGTGGCGCGAAGCCGGCTCCGCCGATGCGCGGAGGGGAAAGGCCGGCCCGTCCGACGACGAACCTGGGTGCCGGATCGAGGCGATCGGTGCCGGCGGCCGGCAGGTGCCAGGCCCGGGCGACGAAAGTCGGCCGCCACCCTGACGTCCCGATCGCGTGAGGTTGGGGCCGGCGTCCGTTCGATCGGTTCGAGTGGCAAACCGACCGCGGGCGCGCGAGTCGGGACCGTTGCAATGTGTTTGCAGGAGGGTGCCGCGGCCCCGTCAAACGAAATGCTATGCAGAAAAAGATCCTCTGGATCCTGTCTGTCGTAGCTCTCCTAACGATCGTCTTCACCGCAACCGGTCTGCAGTCGGCACCCAAGCGGACCCTTTTCCTGAACTTGACCACGTCGGACGCCTGGACGAACGAAATGGCTCTCTCCTACGGAAAGAAAGTGCTCGAACTGGGTCACGACGTCGTCGTCTTTCTGAACGTCAGGGCGGTCGAGGTGGCCCGGAAGGAGCCGCCGGCCGATCTCCAGCAGGCGAACAAAGATCTGGCCGCTCTGCAGGCGATGGGCGCCCGAGTGTTCGTGTGCGGCGCGTGCAGCCGGCGGGCCGGACTCAAGGTCCCGGACGACTGGATGGACGGCGTTCGCGCGGGCGGCGACGAGACGATCCGCGTTCAGATGGCGCCCGACACCTCGGTCCTAAGCTACTGAGGACAGCCCAACGGCTCGATCGGGCATCCGTGGTAGGTTTGCGGACGAGAGAGGCATGACGAGGCGCGGTGGCGGGACCCATGCCGGTTGTCCGGAAGGTGGCGGTAGCGCTCGTATTTGTGATCGCGCTCGTTGGCTTCCCGATCCACTCCGCCCGACGGCACTGCCCGACCGCCGCCGTCCAGACCGTTTTGGAAGCCGCTCCGTCCGGCGAGGTCACGATCCGGGCCCCCCGCGAGGGCGATCCTGAGTTTCAGCCTTGCCGGTGTTCGGCGCGAAAGGCGTCGGACGCCGCGTCCTCGCGGGAGACCGGCGGCTTCGCGGTGGTGACGTTTGTGCTCGCGTTGCCTCTGAGGCCTGACTGGGCGAGCCAGGCGCCCGCCGCAGAGACCCAGTCGGCGGCCTGGTGGGCGTTCGAGACGCTGCCGGTCGGGCCGGACCAGGCTCCTCCCACCCCTCCCCCCAACCTCGGCTGAACCTTCTCCGGATCGTAGCTTGCGCCGTCCGCCTTC
>JBDNCL010000152.1:0-7341 GCA_046719655.1 Fimbriimonadaceae bacterium | reverse complement strand
AGAAGGCCTGAGTCGGCCGGGCCAGGGATCGACGGGATGCCTTCGGTAAACTCGGCTTTCCCATGACCCTCGACGAACAGATGGCCCTGCTCCGGCGCGGCACGCTGGAGATCATCAGCGAAGACGACCTCCGCACCAAGCTGGCATCGGGCCGATCGCTCCGGATCAAGCTCGGCGTCGACCCCACCGCCCGCGACGTCACCCTGGGCTGGGCCGTCGTGCTGCGCAAGATCCGGGACTTCCAGCGTCTGGGGCACACCGGATGCATCATCATCGGCAACTTCACGGCCCAGATCGGCGACCCGAGCGGCAAGAGCAAGACCCGACGGCAGCTGTCCCGAGAGGAGGTCGAGGGGTTCGTCGAGTCGATCAAGAGCCAGCTCTTCAAGATCCTCCTTCCCGAGAAGACAGAGGTCTATTTCAATGCCGACTGGCTCGGGAAGATGACGTTCGAGGACGTGATCCGACTCTGCTCGCGGTACACGGTCGCCCGCATTTTGGAGCGGGACGACTTCGCCAAGCGGCTCAGCGAGCAGAAGCCGATCGCGATGCACGAGATCCTGTACCCCCTCTGCCAGGGTCTGGACTCGGTCCATATCCGGTCCGACGTCGAACTGGGCGGCAACGACCAGAAGTTCAACAACCTGGTCGGGCGCAACCTCATGGAGCAGTACGGGCTCGAACCGCAGACCGTGATGCTCTGCCCGCTTCTGGTCGGCACGGACGGGGTCGAGAAGATGTCGCAGTCGCTCGGGAACTACGTGTCGATCGTCGATCCGCCGAACGAGATGTACGGAAAGACGATGTCGATTCCGGACGAGGTGATGGAGAATTGGTTCGAGCTCTGCACCGACGTGCCTCTCGACGAGGTCCGGGATCTGTGCGGAAAGGCTCGATCGGGGCTCGTCAACCCGCGAGACGTCAAGCGTCGTCTGGCCCGCGAAATCGTCGAACTCTATCATTCGGCCGAGGCGGCCGAAGAGGCGGACCGCTACTTCCTCGAGACGTTCAGCCAACGGAAGCAGCCGGTCGAGGCTCCCGAGGTGGAGATTCCGGAGTCGGCGGTCGGCGCCGACGGCGTTTCGATCCCGGCCCTCATCGCCGGGCTCGGTCTGGCGAAGAGCAACTCGGACGCCCGCCGTCTGATCGAGGGCGGGGGCGTCGCTCTGGACGGGGACAAGGTCTCGGACCCCCGACGGCTCTGGGCGGTCGACGAACTCCGCGGGAGGATTCTGCGCGTCGGCAAGCACCAGTTCCGGAAGCTGGCCTAAGCCGCGCGCCGGCGGCGCGGCGGCGGTGTTATAGTGGTTTCCTATGGTTTTGGCGGGCAAGAAGATCGGCGTGATCGGGGCGGGCGCGATGGGTTCGGCCCTCTGTCGGGGACTGGTCCACTCCGGAGCGGTCGAGGCGGGCCAGCTGAGCGCGTGCGACGTCCACGCCGACCACATCGAGCGGATGCGATCGGAACTCGGCATCGAGACGTTTGCCCAACCGGCCCCCTGCGCGGCCGGGGCCGACATCGTGGTGCTGGCGGTGAAGCCCCATACCGTTCCCATCGTCCTGAGCGACGCCCGCGATGCGATCTCCCCCCGTCAGCTCGTGATCTCCATCGCGGCCGGGGTCACGACGGCCAGCATCGAGAAGCAGCTCGTCGGTTCGGTGCCGGTCGTGCGGGCGATGCCGAACACGGCGGCCCAGGTTCGGACCGGGGCGTGCGCCTATTGCGGCGGGCAGTACGCGACGGCGGAGCACCTCGGGCAGGCCAAGGCGATCTTCGAGTCGGTGGGCAACGCGGTCCAGGTCGAAGAGAGGATGATGGACGCGGTCACCGCCCTTTCGGGGAGCGGGCCCGCCTACATCTACCTCGTGATCGAGGCCCTGTGGACGGCGGGGTGAAGGCGGGGCTCCCCCGCCAGCTCGCGCACGAGCTGGCCACCCAGACCGTGCTGGGTTCGGCCCGGATGGTCATCGACACCGGGATGCACCCGGCCCAGCTGAAGGACCTCGTGGCGACGCCGTCGGGAACGACGATCACGGCTCTCGCCGCCCTGGAGCAGCACAAGATCCGGGCCGCGTTCATCGAAGCGGTCGAACTGGCGGCTCTTCGGGCGACCGAACTCGGCCGAGGGTCCTGATTCTCCGCCGGACCGCCGTTCGTCGGGCCGCGTTGAAACCTTCGCGCGGAAACGGCGTTTTGTAAAGAGACGGCCATGACCAGCCCGAAAAACCCTATCAGCCTCTGGAAGGGTCTCCGCGCCCTCTTCGACCGCGAATGCCCGGGCCCGGCGCGGCTGGCGGCGGCGGCCGGACTCCTGTATGCCGTGTTTCCGTTCGACCTCGCTCCCGACGCGGTTCCGGTTCTGGGCTGGATCGACGACGTGGCCGTGGTCTCGGTTCTCCTGTCCCTCGCTTCCCGTATCTGGTCGTCGAAGAGCGCCTCGGCCGTGGCGCGGGCGGTCGCCCGTCCGCCTCTCCGGCGAACCGGCCGCTAGCCTCCTCGTTCGGTTCGGTCCCGTTTCGTTCGCCGAGGGCAGGAATCGGCTCCGCCGGACGGAAACTTGCTCTGTGTCGGCGTTGCTCAAGGGCGTGATCATCTTTGTCGGAGCCGGAGTCGGCGCGAACGCGCGCTATTGGTTCGGCGGATGGGTCTCCGAGCGCTGGGGCACGACGTTCCCTTGGGGCACCTTCGCCGTCAACACGACGGGCAGCTTCCTGATCGGCGCGATCCTGGGCGTGATGTCGGAGACGCCGACGCCGCTCGGCTGGAGGCTGTTTCTGGCGGTGGGTGTGCTCGGCGGCTACACGACGTTTTCGACCTTTTCGTTCGAGACGCTCGAACTCGTCCGCGAGCGGAGCTACGGCCTGGCGATGTCGAACGTGCTGCTCAGCTGTTCGGTCGGGCTCTTGGCCGCGTTTCTGGGCCTGGTCCTGGCCCGCGCGATGCTTCGGGTCTGAAGGCGCCGACCGCTCCTGGGTGGGAGGTTGACATGCACATCGAAGGTCCGGGAAAGTTTCTGGTCGTCTACATCGGGGAATCGGATCAGTGGCACGGCAAGCCCCTGTATCGGGCCGTCGTCGAGCGCGCGAAGCAGGAAGGTTTGGCCGGCGTCACCGTGGTGCACGGTGTGATGGGCTTCGGCGCGAACAGCCGAATCCACACGGCTTCCGTTCTGAGGCTGTCGGAGGACTTGCCGGTCGTGATTCAGATCGTCGACCGTCCGGAGCGGATCGAGCGGTTCCTTCCCGTGCTGTCGGAGATGGTCTCCGAAGGGCTCGTGGCGACATGGGACACCAACATCGAAATCTATCGGCACGGATGACGTAGACTTTCGACCGTTCTTCATGTAGAATTAGAGTCGTCAAGCGTCTGCCTATTCGGCCGTCGGGGTCATGGGGTCCCGCCGTGTCCGGCAGGCGGCGGGGAGTTGCCGTGGATGTCGTCGCGTCGATCGTGGGTTTGGTGGCGGGTCTGGTCGTCGGCGCCGGCGCGGCGGTGGCCGCGTTCCGGTCGAAGACCCGGTCTCTGGAGAGCCGGCTGGGCGAGGCCGAACAGCGCGAGCGGGAGGCTCGGTCCCAGGTGGCCGAACTCCATCAGAAGCTGCTGAGCGCCACCGAGGAACGGGCGAAGTTCGAGGCCCAGGCGGCCCAGAGCGAGGAGCTGAAGGCCGAGATCTCCCGACGCGAGGCGTACGAAGAGGGCCTGCGGCAGGACATCGCCGAGTATCAGACGAAGATCGCCACCTACGAGACGACCCTGGCCAAGGAGCGCGAGGCGTTCGAGGAGAAGGCCGCCATTCTGGAGAAGGCTCAGGCCGAACTCAAGCAGGCGTTCGACGCTCTCTCGCGCGAAGCGCTGACCAACAACAACGAGGCGTTCCTCAAGCTCGCAAACGACAAGCTCAAGCAGTTTCAGCAGGCGGCGGAGAAGGATTTGGAGGAACGCGGGAAACGGATCGAGGAGGTGGTCAAACCGGTTCGGGAATCCCTCCAGAAGTTCGACGAGAAGGTCCAGGAGATCGAGAAGGAGCGTGTGGGCGCGTACGAAGGCCTGAAGGAGCAGGTCAAGAATCTTCAGTCGATGGAGGGCATCCTCCTGAAGGAGACGGCCAAGCTGGTCCGGGCCTTGAAGAACCCGGGACACCGCGGTCGGTGGGGCGAGGTCCACCTCAAGCGCATCGTCGAAATGGCGGGGATGCTCGAGTACGTCGACTTCAACGAGCAGGTTTCGGCCGACACGGAAGAGGGCCGGCTGCGGCCGGACATGATCGTGCGCCTGCCGAACGGCCGCGAGATCGTCGTCGACTCCAAAGTGGCCCTCGACGCCTATCTCGACGCCCACGAGACGGACGACGAGGCGGTCCGGGCCCAGAAGCTGGCGGCCCACGCCCAGCAGGTCCGGCAGCACGTCCAGAGGCTCAGCCAGAAGTCGTACTGGGAGAAGTTCCCGAGCGCCGAGTTCGTCGTCATGTTCATGCACGTCGAGTCGGCCTGGGGGGCGGCCCTTCAGGAGGACCCCTCGCTCATCGAATTCGGAGCGGCGAACAAGGTTGTGGTCGCGACGCCCACCACCCTGATCGCGCTGCTCAAGGCGGTCGCCTACGGTTGGCGCCAAGAGCAACTGGCCAAGAACGCCCGGGACATCAGCAAGCGGGGCGCCGATCTGTACAAGGGGCTGGTGACGATGTTCGGCCACGTCGGCAACCTTGGCAAGAACCTCGACCGGAGCGTCGCGGCGTACAACGAGGTGATCGGGTCGCTCGAGCGCAACGTCCTGCCGAAGGCGAGGGACCTCAACCGGCTCCAGGGATCGGCGGCCGACGACATCGAAGACCCGCCCGTTTTGGAGAGGATGGTCCGCGAAGCGAAGGCGCCCGAACTCCAGGCGGCGGTCGGAGCTTTCGAGACGGGCGCGGAGGCGGACGACGCCTCGGCCGAGGGCTTGGGCGTCCCGTCCTGAGCGGGGGCTGGTACTCGATTCGCACCCCCAAGCGGCCGCTCCCCGGCCCAAGGTAAACCCGAACCGTCATGGCAAAGATTCCGATCGGACTGCAGCTTTACTCGGTTCGCAGAGACTGCGCCGAGGACCTCTTCGGCACCATCGAAAAGGTAGCCAAGATGGGTTACGAGGGTGTCGAGTTCGCGGGTTTTCACGGCAAGGCGGCCGCCGACATCAAAAAGTGCCTGGACGACAACGGGCTGAAGTGTTGCGGAAGCCACACCGGGTGGGACACGCTGAAGGACGACCAGTTTTCCGAAACGGTGGAGTTCCACGACGCCATCGGTTGCGACAATCTCATCGTTCCGTGGATCCCCGAGGAGCTGCGCAACACGCCCGACGCCTGCCGGCAGACGGCCGAGGTCCTGACCGCGCTGACGGAGAAGTGCCGAGCGGTCGGCAAGCGCACCGGCTTCCACGTGCACGGGGGGGACGTGAAGCCGCTGGAGGGCGGGAAGTCGGCTTGGTACCTCCTGGGCGAGGGCACGCCCTCCGACTTCATCCTGCAGTGGGACACGGCCAACGGTCTCCAAGGGGGATCGGACCCCGTTCAACCCCTCCTCGACTTCCCGGGTCGCGGCATCACGACCCATCTGAAGGAGTACGACAACGGCAAGTGGCCGGTGATGGGCAAGGGGGCCGTGCCGTGGCCGAAGGTCTTCGAGGCGTGCGAGACGGTGGCGGGGACGACCTGGTACATCGTCGAGCACGAGTCGGACGCCGAGATGACGCCCCTCGAAGCGGTCGAGGCGTGTCTGCAGTTCCTGCGCGCGTCCGGCAAGTAGGGGACCGCGATCGGGCCGGGATGTCCCGCCGGCCCCGAACCCGAGCGGGGTTCGGGTGAGCCGGCGGGCTCGGCTCTATCGAGGGGAGACGCGGAACACCTGCGCGCCGGGGTACGTCTTGACGAGCTGGACGTCCGCCTTCGATCGGAGTTCGTCCAGGCTCAGCTGGTAGGGGCGTTCGACGTCGTCGAACAGCACCAGGGTCCGCGTGCGCCCGCCGGGCCAATGGTCGGCCTTGGGGGTGCCGCGCGAGGGAACGCTCTCCGCCGAAATGTCGGTCAGCAGATACACGGCGTCGGCGGCGTTGCTGACCAAGCTGTCGGGCCGCGACTCCCGAATCCACCGAATGGCACCGTTCTCCTGCCAGGAGGAGGATGCGTACCCTCCGGCTCCCTGGCGCATGCGCTCGAGGATCTCCTTGCCGGAGTCCGCCAGGGCCGGAAGGAGCCACACGGCCAGACCGACCGCGAGGATGCCCCGTCCGCCGCGACCGAGATTCGGCCAGGCGCGCCAGACGAGGGCACCCGCGATCAGGACGAACGGGGCATAGGCCGGGGCTGCGAGGCGCGGGCCGATGGGGTCGAACGCGGCCGTCGTCGACGTGTACACGAGGAGTCCGAGGTAGGCGGCGACCACGGCAACGGGGACGAGAAGGTCGCGGTTCGAAGTCTTGGTGCGGGTGGCCAGCCAGACCAGCCCGACCGCGATCGAAGCGGCGAAGCCCCAGTAGACGGGAGCGACATCGAGAGCGATCTGAGGCCAGAACCAGCCCAACACCGCGTCCAGGGTCAGGGACAGGTTTTCGAGCAGCCCGGTTTGGGAAGGCTCCCGACGGCCCGCCAGCGTGCCGGAAACGGCCAGGTTGCGGGCGAGATAGGCCGCAATCGGGAGGGCGGAGAGGACGGCGAACGCGGCCGCGTGGGCGGCTCGGGTGCGGACGGGCTTGGGCGGCAGCATCGCCAACGCGACGCCGAGCAACACCAGAAACACGCCGATGTACCGCAAGAGCACGGCGAGGGCGGTCACGCCGGCGAGCAGGACGAGCGTCCTCCCGTTCGGTGCGTCCAGGTACCGGGTCGCGAGCCAGATCCAGACCAGAACGACCACCACGAACGGGAGTTCGGACAGGGCCACGGACGCGATGTCGCCCATGGGTCGGAGCAACAAGACCAAGAGCATGATCGCGGCCGCGGCCGGGAGACTGGCGGTGTAGCGGTGGGCGAGGCCGAAGCTCAGGGCGCCGGCCAACGCCATCAGGAAGATGTTCAGAACGATGGCTCCCGACGCGGGCGAGCCGGCGAAGGGCGCGAGCAAGATCGAGTACAGGGGCGGGAAAACCACCACCGGCGAACCGTCGAACGACGCAAACCCGAGACCGGAGGCGAGCGAACGGGCACCGGCAAAGTAGACGGCGGTATCCGGAAAGAGACCGATGCCGTATCGGGACGTGCCCAGCAGAACGATGAGCGCGCTGGCCGCTGCCCCGAGGGCCAGGACGGCGAGAACGAGGCGGTCCGGCGAGCGCTTCATCGATAGAAACCTGTATACCCGGAGGGCATC
>JBDNCL010000151.1:0-7380 GCA_046719655.1 Fimbriimonadaceae bacterium | reverse complement strand
CAAGTCAGTCGGCAACTCGGCTTGCAGCGTGAGATCTCGCTCCTGGGCGATCGCGCTGGCCGACATGAGCAGCGGCTCGCTCCCAACAGCGATCCGGACCGCTCGACCTCGAAGACCGACTTGTCGCCGTCGACCTCGATCAGGCGGCTGGTCACCGTCCCCGTCATCGTCGGCTGACCGTCCGCATCGACCTCCATCTTCAGCGGCTCTTCGCGCTTGAGGCCGAGGTATTCGAGCGATTCGGCGGGAGCGGTGGCCGGAAGCTTGCTGAGGGGCAGGGCCGGACGGGCCGGAGCCGAATCCTGGGCCGCTTCGACCGTTCCTCCCACGGCGGGAGCTTCGGACGAAGCCTTCTCGGGGACCGCCGACGAGCCCGGATCCGGTTTGGGCTGGCAACCGGCCACCAACAGGGCGCCCAGACAGACGCCCGCGACGATCCACTTCGAGAGGAGACGCTCGGTCATATCCTCCACATTACTGCACGACGGACTGCTTCAGGCGGAGGACCTGAATCTGAGCCGTGTTTCCGATGACGACTTCCTGTCGGAAGCGGACGAGGCCCACGTTGGGAACCCAGAACGCGGTCGTCGCGTACTGGCCCGTCTGATCGCCTTGGGTGATCTGGCCCCGGCTCTCCACCGGAATCGCCGAGTATCGCCCGGCGTCGGTGTCGACCTCTTGCGGGGCGAGGACGCGGCTCGAGCTGCTGAAATTGCTCACCTGCCCGGCGGGCGACATCCCGCGGCCCTGCCACTCGAACGTGCGGTTCGCGTCGATCGGGAAGAGGATCGCGGGCTGCGGCGGCGTGAACGGCGTACGGTTGTTGCCGGCCGAAAGCTGGTAGATGCCCCGGCTGTTGACCCGCCATTGCTGGCGCTCGTTGACTCGACCTTCGATCACGACCTCGATGTCCGCATTCGTGTTGCCGTTGGCGTCGGTCTCGACGTTCGCCACTCGGAGGGTGAACTCGAACGGAGCGGTGCGGGTCTGGTTGCCCGCCCTCTGGACGGCCTCCCCGACGTAGGTCCAGCTGTTCCCCTTGCTCAGCGGGAAGAGCTTGGCCTCCTGGCCGGGGACGACGGTGGCCTTCTCCGGGGCCTTGACTTGCTTGGGCTGGTAGGTTCCCCCGCCCCCCGAGCCGCATCCTACGACGACTGCCAGCGCGGCGGCCGCCACCACTCCCGATATCCACTTTTTCGAAACGATCACTGTGTTTCCCCTTTGTTTTCGTTGATTGCCGCCGCGGTCTCCCGAGCCAGATCCTCGTTGCCGATCCGCGTGATGCGGACTTCGCGGCCGGAGAGGTCGCCCTTGATCGTCGGCGCGGCGATGGCGTTGCCGTTCCACACCATCAAGATCTGTGCCCCTTTGTTGCGTCGACTGAATTGCCAGAGCCTTTTCCGCCCTTCGTCGGTCAGCCGCAGCAGCAAATCGTAGTCCTTCTTTCCGTCGTTGAGCGTGACCTCTTCCACGGTCGCGCTCTCGATCAGCCGATCGTTGACGATCACCCTCGCACTCGCGATCACCCGCTCCGGCTTCTCGGCCATGGCCCGCAGACGTCCGGGATCGAAGAACGCGGTCAAGGAACGCACGACGTCTTCCCGCTGCACGGGATCGTTCACCAGCTTGCGGGCCTCCTCGATGTAGTAGCCCTGGATCATCTGGGGTGTCACCGTGACCTTCTCGGCGAACCGGGCGTAGGTGTTCTTCGCCAGTCGGGGATGGTAGTGCTCCCGGATCAGGGCAGTCAGGGTCTTGCGCTCGGCTCCGACCTGGACGTCGACCTGGACCGGGCTCTCGATCACGATCCCTTGCTCGATCGCGCGCGGGTTGACGAACTCGGTCGGCTGGCCGTCGAGTTGGACGTTCAGGTCGCGCTCCAGGCGCTTGCGGAGTTCGGGGTCGCCGTCGATCGCCTTCTGGATGTCGGCGCTGGACCAGACCTGCGGGTAGATCGGAAGCGTGTCTTCCGAGATGTCGTTCAGAGAGGAGACGAAGAAGCTGAGAGCCCGGGTGTCCCCCGTCATGGCCAACAGCATCTCCCGAATCGGAATTCGCTTCCGCTCGGTCTCCTCGACGCCCGATCCCCGCCCCGAGAACTCGGGGTTCTTGCCGCGGACCAGCTGAGCCATCTCGTTGGCGACGACGATGTAGTAGTCCGATCCCGGGTTCACGCCGACCAGGTTGACGACGCCCGGCTGAAGCGGCTCGAACGCGATGTTCATGACCATCGCGTCCTGAATCTTCTGGTAGCCGAACCAGAGCCCGCCGACAACCACCCCGAAACCGATCGCGATCTTGGTCGATGATCTCATCGAACTATCCTCTAAGCCAACCTAACACGATCCTCCGCCCGCGAGTTCGCCCAAACGACCGCGAGCATCCAGAATCGGTTCCGACGATCGTCGGATTTCGATTCTACCGGTAACGCGCTACTCGCTCGGGTTGTAGCCCGCATACAGCTGTCCAGCCAAGGCGGCTACCCCCAGAGCCAGGGCCAGCGACAAAGCCCCCGACAGCACGGCGACGGCGACCGGGAACAACCCCGCGATCATCAGACCGGCAAAGGCGCCGACCGACGGCACGGCCAGCAGACCGAGCGCGATCAGGGTCACGAAACCGCGGAACTGCCGTTGCCCGGGGTCGTCGACGTCGGGAAACATGACCGTGATCAGACAGAGCGCCGCGCTGAGAAGAACGGCAAAGGGCGGCACGGCGACCATCGCGGCCAGGGCGTGCGGCCAGAGGAGCGGCTTGACGACGATGGCGGCCGTGCATCCCAGCCAGCAGGCGACCAGGCTCAGCAGCGACTTCGACAGCACCTCGTAGAACACGATCGTCGCGGGCCGGAACGGCAGCGGCTTTTGGAGATCGACCCGGCGCAGCATCTCGATGTAGCCCATCTGACCGACCGACGTGACCGTCATGAAGGCGGCCGCGGCCTGCAGGAAGTAAAACATCGCGACCACACCCCGGTCGATCCGATCGGTCGGCACGAGGGCGGGCAGAACGGAGAGAAAGGTCGCGAACAGCAGCAGGGCCAACCACAGACCCCACAGGCCCCGCGTCTGGAGAAGAGCCTCCTTCCACAGAAGGGACAGGGCGCCCTGGACGCGGACGCGGTGGATCCAGCGCTCCCGGCCGGGTTTCAGCTTGCCCTGGCGGGCCATCTCGGCCAGCACCCCCATCGTGTCCCCGCGTTGCTGGAGGTCTCGGATCGTGCTGGAAGCGTGCCCCCGCACCGCCGCCTGGTCGTACATCCAGTCCGACTGCCGCACGGCCAGCCCAAAGCCGGCCCCGATGGTCCCGACCAGACCGACCAACCCGAACAGACCGGCCCACACCGAACCGAACGCGGGGGCCATCGTCAGCATCGTCGAAAAAGATGCCGTGAAGAATACGGTCCGGGCCACCCACGATCGCGCGATCTCGGTGACGAGGACCGAGACCTCGACCTGCTGCAGTCGGAAGACGAGCCACGCCGCTCCCGCCGCGAACGCGGTCACCATGGTCCAGATCAGAATCCGGCGGTTTCGGTCGGCCGTGAGGTCGCTGCGGCTCACGCTCAGGCTGAGCGCGTAGGTCAGCGTGACCCAGCCGAGCGACATCAGGAGCCAACTGACGAACCCGAACCGGATCATCAGACCGAGACCCTCGGGCCGGGGAAAGCCGGGGAAAAGAGCGTTCGACTCCGCGCGGGCCTGACCGAGGGTCAGCAAGACGGCGAACAGAGGGAGGAGCAGCGTCCAGATGTAGTCCCGGAGCATCCGGAACAGGAGCACGACCTTCGGCGAGATCGGCGTCGGGAAGAGCACGTCCACGTCCGCCTGCTTGAAGGTGAGCCGCTGGGTCACGGCGTTGACGATCAGGAGGACGGTGAGACCGGCAAACCCCACAAACACGAAGTTCTCGATCAGCTCGAGGGCCGGGAGCTCGATCGGGCCGTCGGGAGCGGGGGGCGTCGGTTCGGAGGGGCGGGCGACGATCCAAGGCCGGACGAGGAAGAAACCCAGGTACGCGAGAAAGAACAGCAGTCCGAGTATCCGGCGCGGCGAGCCGAGGGCGCGGTTGACCGCGTTCACGAAGCTCCTAAAGCTCAAAAACCAGAGGGCTCTCATTCTGCTCCGCGGTCAGCTTCAGGAAGACTTCTTCGAGAGACATGCGCTCGTCGCCGCCCCACTGTCTCAGTTCGGCCATCGTGCCTTCCGCGATCTTCCGACCGCGCGCGAGGATGACGACGCGGTCGCAGAGGCGCTCGGCGGTGTCGAGCAGATGGGTCGAGACGAGGATCGCGCACCCCTCCTCCCGCGCCCGCATCATCTCGCGCCGGACCTCGGCCACGCCGGCCGGATCGATGCCGATGATCGGCTCGTCGAACAGCAGGACGTTGGCGTCGTGGATGAAGGCGCACGCGATCGCGAGCTTCTGGCGCATGCCCTTGCTGAGGGTCGCGACGAGGGCGTTCTGCTTCTCGACGAGCTGGTAGCGCTCCAGCAGTCTCGGCCATTCGGACTCGTACCGATCCAGCTTTTTGAAGCACATCGCGACGAAACGCAGGTGCTCCTTGACGGTCAGGAGCTCGTAGAGCGCGGGCAGTTCGGGCACGAACGCGAGCCCCTGCTTGGCCCGCGCCTGGTCGTGGACCAGGTCGTACCCGTTGATCAGGATCGTGCCCGAGGTCGGCCGCAGGATGCCCGCCGCACAGCGCAGCGCGCTCGTTTTCCCGGCCCCGTTCGGTCCGAGCAGTCCCACGATCTCTCCCGGTCGGATCGTAAACGACAGACGGTCGACCGCCCGCAGGCTCTTGTAAGTTTTGGTGAGATCGCGAACCTCGAGCATCGTCATCCGTCCGGGCCATCCGGGTCGACGAGAGGGTTGTACCCCCTCGCTCCCGGCTCAACCCGGACGACCCGCCCGCCGGCCCCGTCCCCCCGGTTCGCTGGGTGGCCGGCGTCACCGGGCGAGACGGGTCTTCGCCCGGAATCCCTGGCACATGCAGGTGCTGCCGTCCCCCAGGCAACGGGCGGTCGCGTGCATCGACTTCTTGTGCCCGCACTCGCAGACGGGGTCCTTCGCCCGCGTCTCGGCCGCCGGATCGTACTCGTCTTCCGGAATCACGATCACGGCGAGATGATCGACCGGGATCTCGCTCATCTTGTCTCGGTCCGCGTCCTGAAACACCCAGTCGACCTCCTGGACGACCCACCGGGTGGCGGGGCCGTTGTGGAGTTCCATCACGTCGTGGACGCGCGGCGGCGGCAGATCCCAATGCGATTCGGTCAAAATCGTTTCCCCGCTTCGACTGTCGACAAACTCCACGCGCATCTTCGCCGCCTCCCATTCTGCCGACCCGAGGGCCGCAAACCATCTCTTCGCCGTCGGCGCCGATTCTCCTAGCGAGGCGTCGGGGTTTTGTCGCACCCCGGCTGCGCGGATACCCCGGCGCCCCCCGGCGCACGGTGCCGGCACAGGATCCGGGCCGGGAGGTCAGGTACTCTGCGGCGCATCCGGTTCGAGACACAGAGCTATGCGAGTCGCTGACAGGGCCGCCGCCGTGCGCGAGCAGATCGCCAGGGCCATCGTGGGACAAGACCGCGTCGTGGAGCAGACGCTCGTCGCCATTCTCGCGGGGGGACACGTCCTCCTCGAGGGCGTGCCGGGAGTCGCCAAAACCCTGACCGTGCGGTCGCTGGCTCGGGCGTTGGCCTTGGAGTACGGTCGCATTCAGTTCACGCCGGACCTCATGCCGAGCGACGTGATCGGTACGAACATCTTCGACCCGAAGGCGGGAGAGTTCGTGTTGCGGAAGGGACCGATCTTCGTCAACGTCCTGCTGGCGGACGAGATCAACCGGACGCCGCCGAAAACCCAGGCCGCGCTGCTCGAGGCGATGGAGGAGCGCAAGGTCACCATCGACGGCGAGACCCACCCGCTGCCGGGGACGTTCACCGTGTTCGCGACCCAAAACCCGCTGGAGTTCGAAGGGACGTACCCGCTCCCCGAAGCCCAGCAGGACCGGTTTTTGCTGAAGGTTCTGGTCGACTATCCGGGCGACACCCTCGAGATCGACGTGCTCAAGCGCCATCACGCCGGCTTTCGGCCTCAGAACCTCGAGTCGGCGGGGATCGAACCCGTCCTCGACGCCCGCGCGCTCGCCGAGATGCAGGACGAGGTGCGATCGGTTCAGGTCGAGGACAAGATCTTCGAGTACATCCAGTCGATCGTCGCCGCGACTCGCAAATCGAACGACATCCTCGTAGGCGGCTCGCCGCGGGCCGGCATCGCTCTGCTGAACTGCGGCAAGGCGATCGCCGCCCTGCGGGGCCGGGAGTTCGTGATTCCAGACGACGTCAAGGAGCTCGCCTTGCCGATCCTCCGACACCGCGTTCTCCTCCGACCCGAGGCGGAAGTCGAAGGTCTGACCGTCGACCGGGTGCTGGCGAGCCTGGTCGACGCCCAAGTCGTTCCGCGATGACGGTTCTCTTTCTGCGCCGGCAGTCTCTGGGAGGCATCGCGACCCACTCCGAGTCGCTGGCCGCCGCCCTCGGCGCCCGGGGCGTCGCCGTCTCGATCGAAGACGCCACGACGTGGATCCCGAACGAAACGGGGCCGAAGGTGGACAAGAAGGTGTCGGAGCGACTCCGCAAGATGGCGGCGCCCTACGACCTCGTCCACGCCTTCGGCTACCGTTCGGCGTGGGCCTGTTCGCACGCGTTCTCCCACAAGGAAGCGTGGGTGTACACGGGCTACGACCTCCCCAAGACCACCCATCGGCTCCTCATTTCCGCGCTGAACGACGCTCAGGCCGGAATCGTGTCGTCGCACGCCGTGTTTCGGGCTCTGGACGAGGCCATCGCGCTCGACCTCAACGTGATCCCACCCGGCATCGCGACGCTCACCGAGTCGCCCCCGCCCAAGGCGACCGCCAAGACGGGGCTGGGCTTCGATCCCGAGGCGCCGTTGGTCGGCGTCTTGGCGAGGCTGGTCCCGGAGCGCGGGGTCCGGTCCGTCGTCGACGCCATGGAAACGGTGTGGAACGGCCACCCGGGCGCCCAACTCCTCGTGGCCGGCGAGGGACCGGAGCAGGACCTTCTGAAGCGCATGGCCTCCGAATCGGCCAACCCGACCCAGATCCGGTTTCTTTCCCGCGTCGCGGACAAGGACCGGTTTTTCGGGGCGCTCGACCTCTTGGTGGTGCCGTCCACCCGAGCCGCATTCAGCATGGTCGCCCTGGAAGGCATGGCCCGGTCGGTCCCGGTTTTGCTCCGGCACACGGGGGGCCTTCCGGAGATGATCGACGAAGATCTCTCCGGCTACCTTTTCGACTCGGACGAGCAGCTCGGCCCGCGGATCGTCGAACTGCTCGACATGCCGCTCGCG
>JBDNCL010000150.1:0-7504 GCA_046719655.1 Fimbriimonadaceae bacterium | reverse complement strand
TCTGTCGGGCGTCAGGTCGCCTTCCGTCGCCGCAACCAGGCACTCGACGTAGTATCCGGCCTCGTGGAGCAGCCGCGCGACGACGAATCCGTCCCCGCCGTTGTTGCCTTTGCCGCAGAACACGGCCACGCGGCCCCCCTCGGGCAACAGCTCGCGGATGGCGTCGAAGACGGCGAGTCCGGCCCGCTCCATCAGCACGCGGACGGGGATCCCGTACTCGTGCGTGGCGCGCCGGTCCAGAGACTGAGAGCGTTCAGCGGTCGATATCCACATCAGTTCTGCCACCACCGAAGTTGGATCGGCGATCCGGTCCGGCGGGAAGGCGCCCACTTGGCGCGCCCGTCGGCGGCGACCCGGTTGCCGCCCCCTCGGAACGCGCCCGCACCGCGCATGAAGTGGTTCTGCCAAAGCATCAGAGTCGAAGGGCTCACAAGATCGCTCTCCCGCACCATGCCATGGTGGGGACGACCGGCTTCCGGAATCGAATTTACAAATACGAAGGCGTTGACCTGATAGTTGGTCGAAGGCCCGTTTTCCGGGACTTGGCGGGGCTGGATCGGCGAAAACCAGATCTCGGGGTTCCTCACGTAGGCGGCGACCGCGAGGGCGACCGGATGACCGTCGAACCGGTTGCTCCGGTCGGAAGCGTCGTCGCGGGGCAGGGTGTCGCTGAACGGGGCCGGGCTCACGCGGGGTCCCAGGTTCCAGGGGAACGACCCCTCTTCGTCCGCGACGTACATGAGGGTGGCCAGGCCGATCTGGCGCAGGTTCGAGATGCAGGCCGCCTGCTTGGCCGACGCCTTGGCCTGGTTGAACACCGGGAACAGGATGGCGGCCAAGATCGCGATGATCGCGATCACCACCAGAAGCTCGATCAGAGTGAACCCCTTCCGTTTGCGCAATTTCTTCCAGCTCCTCCGACATACTACGGACCTTGCCCGGATTCCGTCACGGGGCGGGCCCAGGCGAACCGTATTCGGCCGCCGCAGCCGACGTGCACGTAGCGCCGCCGGCGCGGCAGACGGCGCGCCCGGAAAATCAGGCACCCGCAACGTTCGCAGCGGTAGGCAACCTGCTGGCGCGGGCGGTTGCGGCGCACCTCGTAAGAGTGGTGGACCTTCGGCTCCTGACCAAGGTCCCGCATCGCCTGACGCCACTCCGGGCCGTGCCCGGCGGCCGAGGGACCGTGTCGGGCGACGGCGAGCAGGTGGGCGTACTCGTGGCGCAGCGTCTCCTCCAACCGCTCCCGGTCGGTCAGGACCAAGCGGCTGAGGGCGATGCGGTGCTCCCGGTGGTACGCCAGTCCGGCCGTCACCCGAAGGCTGCGCCAGTGGATCTCGGGGACTCGGCCCAGGGGATGCTCGGCCATAAGCTCGGCGAGCAACTTGACGGCGAACTCGCCGATCTCCGGCGAGGGCGGCTTTCCGTGAACGTGCGGAGGGCTGTTCATCTCGCTTTCTCTCGGGGTCCCCTGTGGCGATTCTCGTCGGCGGCGTTCTCCGAGTTCCGCCGACTGCCCGCAACCCTGAAGATGTTTGCAGGGCTCTCTCTTTCTTCTCGTTTCGCCAGAAGACTTCGTCGTAAACTGATCTTTGTGAGCGTGGTCTCCATCGACCCAGAGATCCTAGAAGGGGTAGCGGTTTTCCAAGGAACGCGCGTACCGGTCCAGGCTCTCATCGACTACCTCGACGCGGGGGAAACGGTAGACGTCTTCCTCGAAGACTTTCCGAGCGTCCCCCGCACGACCGTGGTCCGGTTCCTGTACGAAGCCAAGGAAACCTACGTCCAACTGGCCGCCCAGGGCGCCTGACCGCTCCGACGGGCCGACGACCGCCGGGTCCCTAACGGCGACCCAGACCCTGCGACGCCAGCCACTCGGCCAGGCGCTCGCGGCCTCCCATGCTCTTCTCGCTCCCGTCGGCGCGCCGGCCCGACCGCATGGACCACGTCACCTCTCCCTTCATGTTCTGGGACCGGTAGAAGGCGCGCATCCGCTCGTCGTACTCCGACACGTCCACCGACGCATCGTACCGCTCGCGGTGCCACACGTTCGACTGGGCCAGCCGGGGCTTGATCTCGGCCGTGAGCGGCTCTTCCGGCCACCCGAGACAGAGCCCGAAGACTCCGAAGGTTCCGGTCGGCAGTCCGAGCAACTTCTGCACGCCGCCGGGGTCGTTTCGGAGGGCGCCGATGTAGCAGACGCCGATCCCCAGAGACTCGGCCGCGCACACCATCCTCTCGGCGGCCAGAGCCGCATCGACGCAGGCCATCACCAGAAATTCGGTCGTGTCCGTTCCGGCCGCCTCGATTCCCACCTGGGCGGCCGCCTGCCCGAGCCGGTAGACGTCGGCGACGAACGCCAGGAACCAAGCCGCCTGCCGAATCTGGTCTTGGTTGGAGCACAGTTCGGCGATCGCGTCGCGTCGTTCGGGGTCTTGGACGCTGACGATGCTCCACAGTTGGAGGTTGCTGCTGGTGGCCGCGCTCTGGGCGGCCGCGACCAGTCCCGCCATGGTCGATTCCGGGATCGGGTCGGGACGAAACCGGCGCACCGACCGGTGGTTCAGGAACTTGCCCAAGTCGGGCAGTTCGGGGCCATCCACGCCGTACCGGAGGCGCCAGGCGTCGGCCGCAGACTCGTCGAACATGCCCTGATTCTAGCTTGGGCGTGCGCCCGGACCGGGTCGCGGAAGCCTTTGGGTCCTACAGGGGGACGTTCAGACCGAACAGGAGAATCGCGGTCGCCACCAGCGTGTACGCGAGCATCGAACCGGCGATCACGTGGAGGACTCCGCTGGCGACGATTCTCTGTCCGACCGTCGGGTAGCGCGGACCGACGCGCAGGTAGGTCTCCACCAACTCCTTTCCGGCCCGGATGCCCAGACCGATCTGATGGTCGGTCGGGGGACGGGTGGTGATGTACTTTTGGAACAGGTTGCCGAGCGGTCGCCACAGGAACAGGGTGACGATCGCGGCGGCCAGGGTCCGCAGGGAGGGGTCCGCAACCCAGGGCGTGTTCGAAAGCACCATGAACAGAGAGAGCCCGACCGCGACGTTGGTGCCGCAGCGGGGGTGGATGCGCGGCATCCGGCGGACGGCTTCGACCTCCAGAGGCTCGCCGCGCTCGAGCGCGTGCACCACCTTGTGCTCGGCGGCGTGGATTCCCGAAAGCGGCAACAGGCGGAGCGAGGCGAGGAAGAGGACGACGGGCAGGAAGTCGCGGATGGCGAGCACGAACCGGGTGTCGGCCGAAGCGGCCATCGCCACGCCGGCGAGCCAAGACGAAAGCAGCGTCGCCACGAAATAGATGCCGAACAGCAGGGCGCCCGTCGCCACCAGGGCCCATCCCTTCGCCCCGGCCCGGACGCCTCCCGAGGTCAGGTACACGCCGAAGGGCGTCGCCATCCCCCCGACCAGGGTCGGCAGCTGGACCTGGTCGCGCCGGCGGACGAGATCGGGCGCTCCGACCACGCCCACGATGTGCCCGAAGTCGTCGACCACCAAGAGCTCGGCCTCCCCCGTCTCCGCGAGCACTCTCAGCGCCTCCGCCCCCGAAGCGTGCATGGAGACGAGCGGGACCCCGGTCCGAACCGCGACCTCGACCGGGGCCGAGGCGCCGTACCCGGCCGCCAAGGTTCTGGCCAGCGAGGCGCCGTCGACCACCCCGGCGAACCCGTTCCATCCGATGAACGGCAAGACTCGGGAAGAGGTCTCCCGCAGGAGCAGGGCGGCCCGACCCACCGTGTCGTCCGGGTGAAGAACCGGCCCGGTCCGCATGGCGGCGGTCACGGGTTGGGCCAACAGATCGAGGGCCATGTATCGAAGCATTGTACCGGCGACTCGTCGGACGGCCCGGAAAAGCCGCGAGGTCGGTGCCGAAATCCCCCCGAAGGCCTCAGCCTCGGATGATCTGGAGAAGCTCCTCCGTCTTCTCGCGCATCAGGTCCGGATCTCCCCGGGTTTCGACGTTCAGCCGGATGACGGGTTCGGTGTTCGAGCCTCGGAGGTTGAACCGCCATTCGGGGAACTCGACGCTGACGCCGTCGAGCTTGTCGACGGAACCCCCGAGGGCGGCGTACTTCTCTTCGACCTTGGCCAACACCGCCTGGACGTCCTCGACCTGGGAGTTGACCTCGCCGCTGCACGGGAACCTCTCGATCATCTCGCCGACCAGTTCGCCGAGCGACTTGCCCGAAGTCGACACGAGATGGGCGACGAGAAGGAACGGGATCAGGCCGCTGTCGCAGTACCAGTGGCTCCGGAAGTAGTGGTGGGCGCTCATCTCGCCGCCGTAGACCGCGTTCTCGGCCCGCATCTTCTCCTTGATGAACGCGTGTCCGCTCTTGCACACCACGGCGCGTCCCCCGAGCCGGTTCACGATGTCGATCGTGTTCCACGTGAGGCGCGGGTCGTAGATGATCGTCTGGTTCGGGTCGACGCTCAGGAGGGCCTGGGCGAGAAGGCCCACGATGTAGTAGCCCTCGATGAACGTTCCGTGCTCGTCGAAGAAGAAGCAGCGGTCGTAGTCGCCGTCCCAGGCGACGCCGTAGTCGAACTTGGCCTCCCGCATCCTCTGTTCGGTGCCGGCCCGCGACTCGGGCAGAATCGGGTTTGGAACCCCGTTCGGAAAGTTCCCGTCTGGCGTGAAGAGCCTCTTCTCGACCTGGAGCGGAACGTGGGGCAGCAACCCCTCGAGCGCGAGGCCGACGGCGCCGTTGCCGGCGTCGGCGAGAATCTTGAGGGGTTTCAGGTCGGCCACGTCGACCTGGTTCAGCAGGTGCTTGATGAAGTCGCCGTAGGCGCCCTGGTGGATGATCTTGCCCGAGCCCGTACGCTCCCACTTCCGCTCGAACGCCCGCTTCTCCATCTCGTTCAGGCCGGTGTCGCCGCTGATCGGCCGGCTTTCGGCCCGGACCATCTTGATGCCGTTGTACTCGGGAGGGTTGTGGCTGGCCGTGATCATCGCGCCGCCGTCGTAGCCGTAGAACGCGGTGGCGAAGTAGACCATCTCGGTGCCGACCATGCCGAGGTGCACCACGTCGACTCCGGCATCGTTCAGTCCCTTGGCCATGGCCTGGTACAGTTCGGGGCCGGAAAGCCGGATGTCGTATCCGATGCAGACCGTCTTCGCGCCCGTCTGGTCGGCGAAAGCGCGCCCGATGTTGTAGGCGATCTCGCTGTCGAGTTCGCTCGGAACCTTGCCCCGGACGTCGTAGGCCTTGAAGCACGGCAGGTACTGACCCATGCCGGAGGTTCTACCCTATCGTCCGGCGGCCGACACGGCCGATCGGCGACTCCCGTGTTCGGTAACCTCTGACGCATGTCCGGTCCCCGATACCTCGGCGCCCATATGCCCACCGCCGGCGGCCTCGACAAGGCGATTCGAAACGGCAGGGCGATCGGGTGCGATGCGGTCCAGGTCTTCACCAGCAGCCCTCAGCAGTGGAAGGCGAAGCCGGTCACGGACGAGATGGTGGCCGCCTTCCGTCAGGCTCTGGCCGACACCGGCATCGAGCGCGTCGTCAGCCACGACAGCTACCTGGTGAACCTGTGTGCCTCCGACCCCGACCGCCGGGAGCAGAGCATCGTCGGGCTCAAAGCCGAGATCGAACGCTGCGCCCGGTACGGCATTCCCGAGGTCGTGTCCCACATGGGCGCCCACATGGAACAAGGACCCGAAGCGGGGCTCAAGGTCGTCGCCGAGTCGACCCGCCGCGTCCTGGACGAAACTCCCGACTCGGTCACCCTCCTCATGGAGACCACGGCCGGTCAAGGGTCGGCGCTGAACCGAAGCTTCGAGCAGATCGCTTGGCTCCTCGACGCCCTCGGAGGGCATTCGCGGCTCGCCGTGTGTCTCGACACCTGCCACGTCTTTGCGGCCGGATACGACATCCGGACCGACGAGGCGTACGCCGAGACCTTCGACGCGTTCGGCCGGATCGTCGGATTCGACCGCCTTCGCATCATCCACTGCAACGACAGCAAGAAGCCGCTCGGGTCCAAGGTCGACCGACACGCCCATATCGGAGAAGGGGAGATCGGACCGAGGGCGTTCGAACTCCTGGTCAACGACCCGCGCTTCGAGAGCGTGCCGATCCTGCTCGAGACGCCCGAAGCCCCCGAAGGTCACGAACGGAACCTGCGGACCCTGCGCTCTCTCGTTCGCCCGTAACCCGGGTCAAACTCTTTCGACTCGGATCTCCAACCGCATCGGTTGCCCCTCGCTGCCCGGAATCGGCGCGTTCTCCGCCGTGCCGACGATGAGGATCGGGCGACCGTCGCCGTCGAGGTAGGCCGTCATGTTCGCCCGAATCGGATGGTCGGTCTCGACCTCGGCAAACGTCCAGACCACCCGGAAAACCGACCGCGGCGGCGGCCGATGACCTTCGCCCGACCCGTCGCCCGCAACGCGGGAGGTTTCGGCCGCCACCGTCCAACCCGGACGGCCGTCGACCGATCGGCCTTGAGCGGAATGCCGACCGACGGCGACGTTGCCCCCCGCGCCCCGAACGTAGACCGACGAGGTCGGCACGACGGGGACCCGCAAGATCTGTTCGATACGGGCTTCGTCCCGCTCGAGGTCGCCCGACGGACGCACGATCTCGCCGCTGGGCCAACCGTCGGTCCGCCAGATTTCGGGCCGGATGTCCTTGCCGACCGGAAGCGGCTGTCCGTCCATCTTCATCGAAACGAGGACGTGCCGGATCTCGCGCTGAGCCGACGGTTGGGCGGCGCCGCGGGGTGTCGGCACGTGCCGGACCTCGCGCCGGAACACGAACTCGTGGTCGAGGGCGCCGGATTCCGGATCGAAAAACTTCTGGGTGAGGAGAAAAGCGTAGGCGGGCGGGCCCGCCACCTGGGGCGGGAGCGGCGCCGGCAGCGGTTCGGTCCGCGCCGTTCCGATCGGGACCGAACTGGCGATCAGGCCGCACGAAACGGCGGCCACCGAGAGAAATCCCTTCATCGTCGGACGTCCGTTCCGATCGCGTCACCGGGCCGGTTCGAGCGGCTGCTCGCCCGGACGGCGGAACCCCTGTTGGCGGGCCAGCGCCTCGCGGCCGGCCGGGCTCTCGGCGTAGGCGCGTTCCCGTACCAAGGCCTCGCGTCGCTTCTCGGCCGAGACCATTTCGGCCGTCGCCCGAGCCGTCTCGGCCCGCTGTCGATGATAGGCGTCCCACGTCTTGGCGCTCATCGCCGCGCCGGCCCCGATCGCCAGCACGACGAACAGGACGCCTCCCCAAAATCCGTTTCCTCTCTTCTTGCCTGCCATAGCGTTTCGACCTCCTGGCCCGGGTGGACGCGAACCGCCCGGCCCGGTCGGCGATTCCTACTGCTACTTGACGGTCAGATGATGGATGAGGTTCGTGTGGCCCGGGGTGCCGGCGGGCACACCGGCCGTGATCAGGACGCTGTCTCCGACATGGAGCCGCTTGCATCGCAACAGGGTGTTGATGGCGTTCGACGTGGTCTCGTCCGAGTTCCCCGCCAGTTGGGTGTAGACCGC
>JBDNCL010000015.1:0-21723 GCA_046719655.1 Fimbriimonadaceae bacterium | reverse complement strand
CGTCCGCCCGCCGTGACCGTTGCTCCTCCGACCACCTTCGTCCCGGCGTGGAAGATCTGGACGTCCGGTCCGACGTCCCCGATCTCGATCGGGAATCCGGTTTCGATCGATCCCGGGTAGCCGCGGCTGGCGAGGACGACGGCCACGGACGCGTTGGGCCGGACCTCCACCGGCGGAATCTCCTCCCCGAGGGCGACTGCCTTCAGAGCCTCGGCCAAACCGCGGCCGAGCCGGAGCACCACGCTCTGGGTTTCGGGATCGCCAAACCGGACGTTGTACTCGAGGCAGTGGGGCCGGCCCTCGTGCTCGAGCAACCCGGAAAAGAGGACGCCCCGGTAAGGGATCCCCCGCTCCGACAGGACGCGCAAGGCGGGCGCCACCACCTCGGACTCCGTACGGGCGATATCTTCCGGGCGGAGCCGGGGCAACGGGGAGTAGCTACCCATTCCCCCCGTGTTCGGGCCTTGGTCCGCGTCGTAGGCGCGCTTGTAGTCCTGCGCCACCGGCAGGCTGAGATACCCCCGGTCGGAGCAGAGGGTCAGCAGACTGAACTCGGGACCCGTCAGCTTCTCTTCGAGAACGACCGTCGTTCCGGCGTCCCCGAAGGACCGCGCCACGAGCATGTCGTCGATGGCGGCGAGGGCCGTGTCGACGTCGTCGGCCACCACGACTCCCTTCCCCAACGCGGGACCGCGCGCCTTGATCGCGAGACGCTTCCCGGCGCCGTAGGCCTGGCGGGCGTATTCCCGGGCCTCGTGCGGATTCTCGAACGTCCGAAAGTCGGCCGTGGGGACGCCGGCCTCCGCCATGAGCCTCTTGGCAAAGGACTTCGACCCCTCCAACCTGGCCGCCTCCGCCCCCGGGCCGACGACGGGGGTTCCCGCCTCTCGGATCCAGTCCGCCAGGCCGGCCAGAAGGGGAGCTTCGGGTCCCACCAGGGCGTAGTCGGGCCGGACCCGACGGCAGAGTTCGACGATGCCGAGATCGTCGGACAAGGCGACGGCGTGACACTCGGCGACCTGGGCGATTCCCGGATTGCCGGGCGCGGCGTGCACCTCGGCCTCGGCGGCCAGCTTCCAAGCCAAGGCATGCTCCCGTCCCCCCGAACCCAGTACCAAGACCTTCACCGACGACTCTCCGACCCGTGCATGCCGATCAGGTTACCGACTTGGGAGATCGGCGTTCCGCCCATGCCGGGCGTTTCAGACCTCGCTGACCAGAAGGGCGCCCGACCGGTCGTCGAGCCATGCCTTCAGCGGCGAACGCTCGTGCCGCCGCATCAGTTCGTGGGGGTACTCGTCGCCCCTGATCCACCGCAGAACCTGGTGTGGGAGTCCGGCCCGCTCTTCGGGCGAGGGCTCGGGAGGCCAGTCGAGACGGTAGTAGGTCGGCCGGGGAATGCGCACGCTCGGGCGGAGGAGGCTCAGCAACTCCCCGTCCGGTCGGAGGAACGCGAGGATCTCGGCAACGGTCTCGGCGAAAAGGTCCGAGTCGATGGGGTCCTTTTTCCCGATTCGGCCGGCCGCCCGCTGGTAGACCCGCGCCCCGTTGTCGTCCAGGCCGAGAATGGCGATGTGGGCGCCTTCGAGAGCCTCTTCCGCCTCGGTCGTGATTCGGATCGGGTATCGGTTGTCGGCGACGGTGCAGCAGACTTTGGCCAGGCGCGCGAACAGATCGAGACGCTCTTCGTCGGGGTCGTAGAGAGCGACCTCGATCGGCTTCTCGCCGAAGTAGGTCGCCAACGTGGCGACGACGGGGGTCGCGCACCGAACGCTTCCCGCCCCCAAAACCGTGATCTGGATCGGTTCCACCATCGTTTCTGACGCGGGATTCCGGGGGATCGTCCCACCCGACGCGTCGGGCGGCGACCGAAGGTAACATCGCCCCGTTCCATGGACGAATTCGGACTGGAGAGACCCGAACTGAACGGCACCGTGATGACGCTCGAGTTCGGCACGGGTGGGCGCGTGCAAAAGCTCTGGACTTGGGACCCAAATCTTCCGGACGAAACCGAACCGTTCCAATTCGTTTTGCCGGCCGTCACGATCGGCGAGGAGTTTTCCGAGGACTACCATCCCGGCACCATCCTGCTCGGCGCACGGACCCGGCCCGAAGATCCCTGGATTCTCAGCCGGAACAGCACGGCCGAAATCATCGACGAGGACGAAGAGTCGACCGCGATCACCTTCGAATACGTGTTCGATCTGTTGCCGGAAATCCGGGTGGTCGGAAGCTTCTACGAGCTTCCGGGAGCCGTACCCCAGGTGGCCTGGGATCTTCGGATCATCAACCGGGGACGGGTCTCGCTGGAGATCGGCGAGCTGGCGTTTCCGTTCGCCCTCAACAATCTTTGCGAGGGCACGCCGGACAACTACATGGTCGGGGAGCCCTTTCTCCACGACCGAGTCCATGTCCACAAGTTTGTGGGCGGGGCCGCCAGCTACCTCTTCGCGACCCGGATGAGCGGCGAACCGCCCGGCCTCCTGATTTTCCCGGGAGACGAGACGACCTGGGAACTGGCAACCCACGTCCCGGCGTCGCTCCACTCCCCGTACCGATGGGAGGGCATTCCGGTCGTCTACGTGTACAGCCGCGCCGCCGTGGAGAGGGAAGGTTGGTCCGGTTGGTACAACGAGCACACGTCGCTCGTGCTCGAGCCCGGAGACTCTCGGCTGTTCCAAACCCGTTTTGTCTCCACCGGGAACCAGTCCGCCGACAGCCTCCACCTGACCCTGACCGCCTGTGGGCGGCCGACCATCCGCCTGCTGCCCAGTGCGGTCGCGCCGGCCGAGGTGGGCGCGGGAGTGGAGATCACCGGCGCCACGCCGACCCGGTTTTGGGCCAACCGAGACGCCGAGCTGGAGACCGACTCCGACGAAGAGGGGGGCTTCTGCTTCGTCAAGCCGAGCCACCCGGGGGCTCTCCGCCTGACGTTCGAGGACGCGGTCGGCCGGTTGAGCCACTGCCACCTGATGTTCGTGGAGCCGATCGAAAAGCTGATCAAGAGCCGGGCGAAGTGGATCGTCGGGCACCAGGTGGTCGACAACCCCTCGTCCTCCCTCCACCACGCGATCGTCTCGGCGAACGTCCGCACCGGGGAGAAGATCACCGACCCCGAGTCGTACACGGGGCCGTTCGGTCTC
This sequence comes from Fimbriimonadaceae bacterium, assembly GCA_046719655.1. Lineage (GTDB taxonomy): Bacteria > Armatimonadota > Fimbriimonadia > Fimbriimonadales > Fimbriimonadaceae > JBDNCL01. The sequence continues at coordinate 18,580 of JBDNCL010000015.1, read as the reverse complement.
GAGTCGGGCCTGTCCGACGCCCTCTACCTGGCCGAAAAGAACTCGATCTACCCGGACACGGACGAGATCGCCGTCCTGGACAACCTCATCGACCACTTTCTGGTGGACGACGTCCAGAACCCGGGAGACGGCTCGGTGGGCAGCGCGTTCGCCGATTTCGGCTCGGTCGCCCTGAACTTCGGGCGGGCCCCGATCTATCCGATCGTCTTCGGCCTGTATCACGCGATGTACCGGATCGGTCGCACCACGGGTACGACGCGCCGGGCGCCTGTCGAGTACCTGAAAGACGCCGCCCAGACGGTTCGGGCCATGTTCCGGTGGGTCGATCTGCGGGGCGGGGGCGTCCACGGTTACCCTCGGGTGCACGACCTGATCGTCGACCTGAGGCGCGAGGGGATGGAGTCGGAGGCGGCGTTTCTGGAGGAGAGGGCGCGGGAACGGGAACGGGAGGTCGCCAGCGCCGGTCTGTCCATGGCGACGGCCACCGGTTGGGACCCGTCCGGCATCGAAGAGCTGTTCGTCGCCGCCAAGCACCGGCAAGATCCGCGTCTTCAGGAAACGGTGATGCGGGCGTTGTTTTCGGCTCGTTCGCTCGCCGCCAGCTGGTGGTGGTACGGGTGCGACATCCGGGTCTGGGACGAGTCCAACGGGGCGATCTTGCCCAACATGATCGACCGGGGCGAGATTTCGCTCGGCTTCACCACGCCGGCGAACTCCCTGACGTTTTTCGACGCCCTCGATCGAGACTACGGCCACCTTTCCGAGGCGCACCTGAGGCTGGCGTTTGGCGGCATGATGGCCCCTTGGGCGCTCGTCCGGAGCGACGGGGCCGCCTCGATGGGGTTCTGTCCCGATCCCGCATCCCGACTTCGCGGACCCATCGCCCTCACCGGCGATGTCGGTCTCGCCCTGTTCCACTACCTTCGCGGGACCGGTTCCTATGTGCTTCCCAGTCGCAACTACGGGGTCTTCACGTTCGGGTGCCACTTCGAGACCGACAAGCAGGGCTACGCCGTGCTCCCGTGGGACGGGGTCGGGCGGCGGATCGTTCTCCGTCAGATCGGGTGCGATTTCCAGCTGGGGTTCGGAAGGATTCGGGAACTCCGCCTCGACGCTCGAAAGCGATGGGCCAAGATGCTGATCGACAATCCCTTCGACCGGCCGGTCCATACCGAACTGCGGGCTCGGGGGCTTTGGGGGCGGCGATTCCTGCTGGGGAGTAAAGTGTACGTGAGCGACAGCGGGGAACTGGTCTTGCCGATCGAACTGCCCGCCTCGCGCACGACCCACATCGAGATTCGGGTGCAGGAATGACGGAAATACCGACGATCTGGCTCTGGGTGTCTGGCCTCTTCTTCCTCTTCGGGACGATCGCCTACGGGGTGGCGATCGTGGTCGCGGTCCGGGCCCTGAAGGCGGTCCAGGAGCTGCAGCCGACCGTCAAGCGCCTGACCGATCGGGTGGAGTCGATCGGCCAAAAGGTGGATACCCTCGCCGACTCGGCGCGAACCACGGTCGACGACGTCGGCGGTCGCGCGCGCCTGGTCGCCAAGAACCTCGAGGGCGTCGTGAGCCTGTCGGCCCGACGGTTCGAGTCGATCTCCCAGGTCGTGATGATGGCGGGCGCTCTGCTCAAGCTCTACCAGCAGGTTTCGGCGGCGAAGAGGTCCCAGTCCAAGCCCGCCGCCTCGAAGACCCTTGACAAAGCGGGCAAAAAACGGGAAACTACCTGATTGCGTCGCGGGGTGGAGCAGCCTGGTAGCTCGTCGGGCTCATAACCCGGAGGTCAGAGGTTCAAAGCCTCTCCCCGCACCCCCGTTTCGAACGGCCCGCACCGGTGCGGGCCGTTCCGGTTTTTGAGGGTGGGCGACGGTCGTGGGGAATTTGTCCCCAAGGGCTCCGATTTCGTGCCTTGCCGATGCCCGGCGGGCCGATCCGGCCGTCGGTTGCTTCACAATCACGGCGGCATGAACATCACCGTTCTCAGCGGACAGGCGCATCCCCGGCTCGCCCAGGACATCGCGGCGCGCTTGGGGCTCGCGGTCAGCCCGACCGACTTCAAGCGTTTCAGCAACGACTGCCAGTGGGTCCAAATCCAGGCAAACTGCCGCGAGAGCGACGTCTTCATCATCCAGCCCTTGGTTCCGCCGGTGCAGGAGCACCTCATGGAGCTGCTCTTGATGCTCGACGCGGCGAGGGGAGCGTCGGCCCGCCGCATCACGGCCGTCATCCCGTACTTCGCCTACGCCCGGTCCGACAAAAAGGACGCTCCCCGGATCAGCATCGCGGCGAGGATGGTGGCCGACCTGCTGGTCACGGCCGGAGCCAACCGGGTGCTGACGATGACGCTCCACTCCGCTCAGGTCCACGGGTTCTTCTCCGTGCCGGTGGACCATCTGAACGCCCTCCAGGTGCTGGCCGAGCACTTCCGTCGGCAGGACCTCGGCGACGTCACGGTCGTGTCGCCCGACCTCGGAAACGCCAAGGAGGCGTCGCACTTCGCCCGGATGCTCGGCGTACCGGTCGCGGCCGGCAACAAGCGCCGGATTTCGGACGACAAGACGGTGATCGAATCGATCGTGGGGGAAGTCCGAGGGCGCCGCTGCATCGTGCTCGACGACGAGGTCGCCAACGGCGGCAGCATGCTGACCCTCATCCCGAAGCTTCGCGAGTTCGGGGCGACGCGGTTCTCGCTGACCTGTACGCACGGGTTGTTCTCGAGCGATGCGATCCCGAGAATGGCGGCTCTGGACGACGTCGACGAGATCGTCACGACCAACACCATCCCCCTCGAACCGGCGAAGATGCATCCGAAAGTCACGCAGCTGTCGATCGCGCCTCTGTTCTCCGAGGCGATCCGACGGATTCATGCCGGAGAGTCGATCAGCGGCCTGTTCGGGGCCTAGCCTGCCGACCGCGAGTGGGACTCGGGACGGGTCGGAATGCGCGTCGTTCCAAACGCCTCGAGGTAGCCGTTCTCGAGACGGATTTCGGTGACGTCGACGGCGCCGTAGAGACCGAGATCTTCGTCCAGGTCCACTACCGGGTTCAGGCTCTGGAGCAAAGCCTGGCTCGAGAGCGGGTCGGCCGGTCTCCCGTCAAACGTGATGTTGGCGTCGACGAGCGCGAGGCGTCGCCCGTCGGGAGCCTCGATTCGGGCGTCGACCCGAAACTCGGTGGCGATCACGAGGAACTCCCCGTACCCCTCCACCACCGCGCGACCGTTTGCCAGCGACACGGTCGCCCGCTTGATCTCGACGAACTTGCCCACGATCCACGCCTCCAGGTCCTCTTGACGAACGCGGACCGATCCTCTGCCTTCGCCGCTCCGGCTGAGGCGGATCTGACGTTTGGAGACGGCGAGGGCGTGGTCGAACCGACATCCGGGGATGGAGGCGTCCAGGCGCTCGATGGCCAAGCCTCGGAGCCGGAACTCCCGCAGCTGGAGGTTCAGTTCGCCGATTCGGCCCTTCGCAGAGCGGTGCGGCTCGGTGAAGAGGGGCAGGCCCTCGGTGGAGAACCGTTCGGCCTCGATCTCGACGCGGCGGATGTCCCCCCAGGCGGCGCTCAGGGGAGCGGCGAGCGAAGATCGGACCCTCACCCGCCTGTCCGGTCCGTCGAGTTGGGCGGCGATGTCGGCGGCGGCCCGACGCTCGAAGCTCCGGACTTCCGCTTCGCCGAGCCCGAACAGAACGATCAGGCCGATACCGATCTCGCGCCACCCGATGCGAAGCGACATGCGCCCATTGTGGCGGATGCTCGCGGGGAAGGGGGAGACGAGGCGCCGGCGGCCGGAAGGATCGTCTAGATTCGTAGATCGAGACGACCGCAGAACAGCCAGCGCAGGATGCCCAAGAAGCCGAGACGCCGGCGAGGCTTCGGCGATCGGTCCAGCAACGACTCGCTCAGTTCGGGGCACCGGTCCAGCAGCTCGTCCAACCCCTGTTCGACGGCGCGGGGGTCCGTTTCGAATCGGCCGTGCCAGCGACAGGTGATGCACTCGTAGTTTTGCCGGGCGTTGACCGACCCGCACACGGGACAGCGCTTCAGATTTTCGGTCGCGAACTTTCGCGCCGAACCGGATCGCGGCATACCATGATGTGCCAGCCAGTTGCTCATTTCCCTACCAAGTTAGAGATCGGCACGAGACGGGTGGTTCCGCACTCGCAACGTTGCGTAAAGGGGGCCCGGGACCGTGCGAAAATGAGAAACGCGATGGCCGAGCCCTTCGGGCCGGACGGAGCCGACGAGGGATGGACGTAGATGCCGTGACCGGGCCGACAACGGAGCTTCCCAGCGCCGCCGCCGTGCTGCGCGAGTTCGCCTTCGAAGGGGACGAAGCGCTCGCCGTCGATCCGTGGGGCAGACGCTGGCTGGCCGACGTCGAAGGATCCGGACGCTTCGCGATCGACGCGGCGTGCCCGGTCGACGTGCGGGTGGACGGCGAACCGTCGGACCGGCGCGAAGGTTCGTTTCGCGAGGTCTTGACGGTTGTGACCGCTCATCCGGGGCGGTGCCGCGTGCGGACGCTCACCGGAATGGGCACGCCCCCGGCTCCCGAGGAGGGCGTCCGGGTGCCGGACGGAACTTGGCGAGGTCGGGGCTGGCTGCTGTCGGCCGAATCGCTCCGGTCGGTCGACGGCCGACCGGCTCCGTTGCCCGCGCCTCGGTTTCCGGTGCCGGTGTTCGTCGAAGCGGTCGGCCAGGGCATGCGGGTCGGGGGCGCGGGCCCGGCCTGTGTTCGGATCGATTCCTTCCGCATCGACGACGTCGCCGCCCGCAAAGCACGCGGACTGAAGGTCCAGAACCTCTCCGACGTGGGCTGGCTGGAAGCGCCAGACGAGTTCGGAGAACTCCGCGTCGGTCCGGTTGCGAGCCACCTGAACACCATGTCCTGGTTGGTCGAGGTTCCAGCGGGCGCAGTCGGGTTGCGGCTTCGGAAGCGTTACGACCGGTTCCACGGGAGGCAGAGGGCGCGGGTCCTCGTCGACGGCCGGCCGGTGGGGTGGTGGTACGAACCCGTCCAAGACCGCCGGCGTCGGTGGGCGGCCGCCGATTTCGGATTTCCGATCGAGTCCGGCCGGGAAGCGCGGTCGGTTCGGTTGGCGGTCGATCCGCCGGCCGGCGTTCCGCTGTGGAGCGTCGGCGAGATCGAAGTCTGGGCCGTGTCCGAAGGCTAGGGCCGCGCATTTCCCGATGCGGGATTGGGCCGGAAATGTGGAATAGGCCTTGCAGGGGTGCGCCATCCAACACGCGTTGGGGTGCCTCAGGGGGTCGGAGTTGTTTGCCGCGATAGCCTACACCGGAGCCGTGCTCATCGTTTCGGCGATCCTGACGTGTCTGTACCTGGTGTCCCGTCCGATCCAGGATCGGGACGAACTGAAGTCTTGGCGCGTGATGATCTTCCTGTCCATCTTCCTCGGCGTGACGCCGTATGCCGGGATCGAAGTCCTGACCCGCGTTGTGGGCGGTCCCATGGCGGATGCGGTGGAGTCGGCGGTGGACGACGCCGGGATCAAGGGCAAGCTCAACTACTTCAAGGTGGTGTGGTACACCGGCGACCGTGCGAGCGTGCTCGCCATCACCGAAGAGCCGGCCGATTGGGGCGGCACCGAGCGTCCCGTCGTCCGCGTGAAGCTCGAGAAAGACGGGGACGACTGGAAGGCCGTCACCTACGACATCGCCAACTCGGTCGAACGCAACAAAGACGGCATCGTGTTTCCGCCGTACTGGTAGGGCGTTGCCGGCCGGAAACTTCGGGCATACTCAAGCCCGATGTCGGCCTCTATCCAGTTCTGTGGTGCCGCAAGGACGGTTACCGGATCTCGCCACCTTCTCCGACTCGGGAAAAAGATCGTTCTTGTGGACTGCGGCCTGTTTCAGGGCGCGCGCGAACTGCGCGACCGCAACTGGGAGCCGTTTCCGGTCGATCCGACCGAGATCGACGCCATCGTCCTCACCCACGCGCATGCGGACCATATCGGCTATCTTCCGCGGTTGGTGAAGCTCGGGTACCGGGGTCCGGTCTACTCCACCTCCGGCACCCGATCGCTCGCTCGGCTCAGTCTTCCGGACAGCGGGCGGCTGCAAGAAGAGGAGGCCCGGTACCGGAACAAGGTCGGAGCGACGCGCTTCAGCCCGGCGCTGCCCCTCTACACGGAGCGCGACGCCTACGACGCCCTCAAGCAGTTCGAGACGGTTCGGTACGGAGAGCGGCTCGGTCTTCCGGGGGGAGCCACCCTGGTGTACCTGCCGGCCGGACACATCATGGGTTCGGCCTTCGCCGAGATCACGCTCCCCGGCGGGGAGCGGCTGCTCATGTCGGGCGACCTCGGGCGTTACAACACGCCGATCATCAAGGACCCGACGCCGGTCGCCGCGGCCGAATACCTCGTGATCGAAAGCACGTACGGGAATCGGCTCCACACGGATGCAAATCCGCAGGACCAGCTGGAAGAGCTCGTCGGCGGCGCCATCCAGGCGGGGCATTGCGTTCTGGTCCCCAGCTTTGCGATCGGCCGCACCCAAGACCTGCTGTTCCACCTTCGCGCGCTCCAAGACGCGGGCCGACTGCCCCGGTTTCCGATTTTCGTCGACAGCCCGATGGCCAGCCGCGCCACGGTCGAATATCTCAAAGCTTCCGAGGAGCACGACCTCGAAACCCAAGACCTCTCGGGTCGGGGAGAGAACCCTCTCGAACCGGACTACCTTGAGTTCGTTCGCGACCGCGAGGCGAGCAAGGAGCTGAACGTCCGCCCCGGGCCGATGCTCATCATATCGGGGAGCGGGATGGCCTCCGGCGGCCGCGTCGTGCACCACCTCAAGCAGCGGCTGCCCGACCCGAATACCCTGGTGCTCTTCACCGGATACCAGTCGGTCGGGACGCTCGGGCGGCGTTTGGTCGACGGCGAACAGACGGTGACGATCATGCGCCAGGAGGTCCCGGTTCGGGCCCGGATCGAGATGCTCGATACGATGTCGGCGCACGCCGACCAGCGGGAGATTCTGACCTGGCTCCGCAACTTCGAGAAGCCCCCGAAGCGGACGTTCCTCGTCCACGGCGAGCCGGACGCTCAGGACACCCTGCGGGCCGTGATCGAGAAAGAGCTCGGGTGGGAGGTCGCCGTGCCGTCCCACCTCGAGACCTGTGAACTCGCCTAGCGGCGCGTCAAGTTGAAGAGCCGGGCGCCGAGGAGACCTCGGTCGTGCTCGGTGACCTGCAGCGCGCCCGCGTCTGCGGTTGCGCGAGCGACCATTCGCGAACCTTGGGTTTGACCCGCCAGGGGCGAGAAGCGGATCGTCAGAACCCGATTGTCGACCGTCCATCTCCCGGTCTGGACCACCGACCGCTGGGTCCGCAGCATGTCGAGGATCGAGCCGTGGATTTGGATCAGCTCGGCCGGAAACGGGGCCTCGGTCGTTCCCCGGAACTCGCTCCGAAGCGTCGCCGTGCCGTTGCGGTCGAGTTCGAGGATTCGGACGAGGGTCCCCCGGCCCCGGACTTCGAAGGTCGCTTGGAAAGTCCCGGCGTAGGTTTCCGGGCTCGAACTGGATCCGGGTCGAGGGGTCTCGCCGGTCGGGGGCCTGGCGATCCCGGGTACCTCCCAGGTGCCGCCGTCGACGACTCCGGACGAGCCGCGCCCCATGATCATGCGGGTGCTGCCGTAGGCGGAGGCCGTGGTTCGCTGCCGAAGTCCGCTCGGAGTCAGTTCGAAGACCATTCGGGCGTCGGCGCCGGACCCCGAGTCGAGGCTCCTCAGGTTGACCACGACGCCCTCCTCGCCGAGACGCCATTCGCCGACGTGCCGCAGGCGGCTTTCGCGGCGAAACCGTTCCATGAGCCTCCCGAGCCGGTCGCGTTCGGCCCCCGTTTCGAGCGGCCCCCCTCCGGACAGCTCGGAAACCATCTCGGCGCGTCCACCCCTCTCCAGGCGCAGAACGCGGGTCAACAGGTAGCCGCCGGTGTCCCAGCGAACGCGGTATCGCCAGTGGTACTCGCCCGCCGCCTCCGACGGGCTGTACACGAGGTCGTCGATGTTGCCCGACTGGCGTTCGAAGTTGAGTTCGCTGATTCCGTACCCGATCGTGTCCTGCCTCTCCACGCGCAGACTGCGGCCGCCGATGCGGTATTGGAAGGCAGACCTCAGTCGAAACGACTCGCGACCAGACTCCAACCGGTCGAGGTCGAGCCGCAGCCGATCGCCCTCCCGCGACCAGCCCCCGAGGTGGCGGACGCTGCCTTGTCGAACGACCTCCGCCACCACCTCGCCGTACCGACGGACCAGATTTCTCGTCAGAATCGGCTTCTCGTTCCGGTAGGAGGTCGTGAGTTCGGCCCGCCCCCCGCTCTCGAGACGGAGCGAACGCACGATCGTCGTCGTGCGGCCCTCGTCGTCCGTATATCGAGACTCCGAACGGAACGTCGCCGACTGGGCCGACGCCCCGGCCGCGAGCAGGGAGAGGGCGAGCGCGGCCATCAAAGTCGAAAGAGACGAAGGGAAGCCTTTCATATGCCTGATCGTTGGACGTTCGTCGCGCGACGCCGATCCCGTCCCTTGCCGAATCCCGGCCATTCGGCCTGGCGGAACCCATAATGAGCCATGGGATTGTGGCGGTCCGTCTTGCGTCCGATCCTGTTCCGTTTGGACCCGGAGACGGCGCACAACCTGGGGATGTGGGCCATCCGAAACGGGCTCGTGCGGGTCCGGCCGTTCCGGGACGGGCGCCTGGCGCAAAGGTGCTTCGGTTGCGACTTCCCGAATCCGATCGGCCTGGCAGCCGGATTCGACAAAGACGGGACCGCCATCGGGCGCTGGCAGAACCTCGGCTTCGGGTTCGCCGAAGTCGGGACGATCACGAACGCGGCCCAACCCGGCAACCCGAAACCCCGGCTGTTCCGGCTGCCGGAGGACGAAGCCCTGATCAACCGGATGGGTTTCAACAACGCGGGGGCCCGGGCGGCGGCCAGACGAATCGGCCGGTCCCGAGCCGACATCCCCATCGGCATCAACATCGGCAAGTCGAAGGCGGCCGACGTCGACCAGGCCGCCGCCGACTACGCCGCCTGCTTCGAGCGGCTCCATGCGCTCGGCCAATACTTCGTCGTGAACGTGTCGTCGCCGAACACGCCGAATCTCCGCAATCTCCAGGACGCGGATCGCCTCCTCGAGATCCTGCTGAGGCTGAAGCAGATCGACCGCGACCGGCCGATGTTCGTGAAGGTTGCGCCCGACCTCGCGCTCGGTGCCCTCGACGACGTGGTCCGCGTGGCCCACGACGCGGGTCTCACCGGGATCGTCGCCACCAACACGACGATCTCCCGCGAAGGCCTGCGGCGGGACCCGAACGAGGCGGGCGGCCTGTCGGGACGACCCCTGGCCGAGGTCTCGAATCGGTTTCTCGACCATCTGCGGCGATCGTGTGACCGAAACATGATCCTGATCGGCGTCGGGGGCGTCTTTTCCGGCGCCGACGTGTTCGAGAAGATCGCCCGCGGGGCGCACCTGGTCCAGATCTACACCGGTTGGGTGTACGGTGGCCCGGCGATGGTGCCGCGGGCTCTGGCCGAGCTCCTGGGTCTCCTCGAGAAGCACGGCCTGAAGAACCTGGACCAGCTCCGGGGATCGGGGCTCCGGCCCTGACCGAAGCGAGGCCCGACCGGTCCTACTTCAGGCCGGTCATCAGGCTGACCTTCACGAAGTAGCGCTGCCCGACGAAAAAGATGATGATCAGCGGGATCGTGACGATGAGGGACGCCGTCATCATCAGGTGCCACTTTTCCGCCCGCAGAGCCATGAACGTCCTCAAGCCGATCTCGAGCGTCTGTCGGTCGGGATCGTTCAGGTAGAGCAGCGGACCCATGAAGTCTCGCCAGGTTCCCATGAACGTGAACAGAGCGACGGTCGCCAGGGCCGGGCCGGAGTTGGGCACGACGATGCGGGAGAAGATCGTCCAGTGGTTGGCACCGTCGATCAGGGCCGCCTCGTCCAGTTCGCGCGGGATGCCGAGGTAGAACTGTCTCAGCAGGAAGATGAAGAACGCGCTTCCGAAGAAGGCGGGCACGATGAGCGGAAGCCACGTGTTGACCCATCCGATCTTCGCGAACATCACGTAGCTCGGGATCATGGTGACGATGCCGGGCAGCATCATCGTCCCGAGCAACACGAGAAACAGACGATCTCGGCCCGCGAAGTTCAGCCGGGCGAACGCATAGGCGACCACGCCGGAGCTGACCGTCACCCCGATCGTCGTGAGGACCGTGATCGCGGCCGTGTTCTGAAGCAGCCGAAGGAAGCTGACGTTCTCGTTGGTCCACACCTCGGCGAAGTTGGCGAAGGTCAGGTTCCGCGGCCAAGCCCACATGTCGGTGGTCGCGACCTCGTTCGCGTCCTTCAGGGCCATCGTGACCATGATGTAGTACGGCAGCATGAACACGATCGAACCGAGGACGAGAGCGAGCCACACGGCCGCCTTTCCGAGTTTGACGTTGCGCTCCGCCGCCCGAGCGGCTCGATAGGCGCGTTCGGCTTCGATCCGACCCTCGGGGCTCAACACCGGGGGAGCGGACTGGGCGTTCGCCTCTTCCTGCTTCTTCTCTTTCGGCGCCATGGTCACTTCGCTCCCTCGTAGTACACCCACTTGCTCGCCTTGAGCTGGACCAGCGTGACGAGCAGGATCACGACGAAGAGGATCCAGGCCAGGGCCGACCCATAACCCATCCTCAGGTTCAGGAACGCCTGGTTGTACAGGTTCAGGATGTAGAACATGGTGGCGTTGTTCGGGCCTCCCTGAGTCACCAGGAACGCGGACGAGAAGGCCTGGAACGACCCGATAAATCCGGTCAGCAGGCTGAAGAAGATCGCGGGCGAGATCAGGGGAAGGGTGATGGCCCGGAACCGCTTCCAGGCCCCCGCGCCGTCTACGGTCGCCGCCTCGTAATAGAACTGCGGCACGCTCTGCAGGCTGGCGAGCAGGATCACCATGCCGCCCCCGGCCCCCCAGAGGCTCATGATGATGAGGGATGCGAGGGCGGTCTGCTCGCTCCCGAGCCAGTTCACCATGCCGTTGGCGGTCGCAACCGGTTCCAAGAGTTTCGGGATTCCGAGCGCGTGACCGACCGGAGAGTAGAGGATCCCGTTCAGGAGCCCGCCCTCGGCGCGGAACACGGCGCGCCAGATGATGGCGGCGGCCACGGCGCTCGCCAGGGACGGCAAGTCGAAGAGCGTCCGGTACACGGCGATCCCCTTGACCTTCACGTTCAGAAGGAGAGCGAGCGCCAGCGCGACCACCAATCCCAGCGGGACCGACACGACGGTGTAGATCGTGGTCACGATCACGGACGGCATGAACCGCTGCTCGACGGTGAAAGCCTCGATGTAGTTGCCCAAGCCCCGGAACTGGGCGGACCGGATGATGTCCCAGTCGGTGAACGACATCAGCAGGGAGAGCACCATCGGACCGGCGGTGAACAGGAGCAGTCCGAGAATCCAGGGCATCGCGAACAGGTAGGCGACCCGATTCTCCTTCCGCTCCTTCAGGGTGCGCTTTCGGCCGCGCTCGGGCCAGTAGATCCATGCGGCGAGAATCCCGAGGAGGCCGATGCCGGCCGCCGCCCCGAGCCACCAGTTGAACTTCGGAAGGTTTTCCTCGCGAAGCAGGGTGTCCAGGCGCTGTTGGGCGTTGCGCTGGCTGATCGCGAGTTCGCGATCCGGCGTACTGCTCCCGTCCCAGATTCGGCCGTGGTTTTGCCACATCACCCCCGATACGTCGCCCCAGTACATCGACGTCGGGTCGAACAGAACGTGGGGAACCGCGTAGTGGGTGATGATCCGGTTCTGGGGGAACTGGAGCAGACCCTGGGTGTTGGGGCCGGGTATCCAAGGCTCGCGCAGGGCCAGATCTCGGATCGCGGGCTGGGCGAGGCCTTCCTCCGCCATCGCGATCATCCCCGGTTCGCCCGCCATCCAGGCGGTCAGCAACCAGGCTTCCTTGGGGTGCTTCGTCTGGGACAGAATCGCATAGCCCGATCCGCCGGTGGGGAAGATCAGGGTGCCGTCCTTGTAGGCCGGAGCCATCGCGATGTCCCAGTCGAAGGACATCTTCCCCTGCCGGGCGTCCCAGAGGTCGCGCCGGAGACCGGGAACCTCCCAGATGCCGCTCTGAAACATCGACACCCGGCCTTGGGTGAAGAGTTGGCGGGCGTTCGTCTGCAGGACCGAACTGAGTTCGGTCGACGTGGGCATGATCCGTTCCTTGAGAGACAGCTCGCTGGCCCACCGGAAAGCCTTCACCCAGCGCGGATCGTCGATCGTCACCCGGGAAGGCTCCTCGTAGTCGTCCAGGTATCGGGCGCCGAGGGCGCCTCCGAACATGACGGCCAAGATGCCTTGCCAGGCCGGCATATATCCCCACCGGATGTTGCGGCCGGTCTGAGGGTCGATCTTGGTCAGCTGTTGGGCGACCCAGAGAAAGTCTTTCTCGCGGAGTTCGGGCCGAATCTGGAAGTCCCACGTCCAGTTCGCCTTCGCGTCCCACGTTCCGTCGGGCTTGACCGTGTTGGTGGGGAACGGGATTCCCGCTTCGCGGAAGTGGTCCTTGTTGTAGTAGATCACGGCGATCGGGGCGATGTCGCGCGGGAGAACGTAGAGGGTGCCCCGGTAGCTGTGGGGCTCGACGATCTCGGGGTAATACGCGCCGATGTCGAACCCGGGAATGTCGTCGAAGAACTGGTTCAGGGGCAGAAAGGCGCCGCGCTTGGCGAACTTCTGAAAGTTCGCCGGGTCCATCATCGCGACGTCCGGCGCGACATTGGCCGCAACCTGGGCCAACAGCTTTTCCTGGTAGTTGGCGGTGACCGTCTCGAGCTTGACGCTGATGTGCGGGTACCGCTCCTCGAACTGGCGGACCGCCCTCCGGATCGCGACCATCGCCTCGTCGCCGTCCCAGACGACAAACCGGAGTCGAACCCGCTCGCCCGCCATCGACCCCGCGGTCAGCAACACGAAGGCGACGAGAACCGCGCCCATTCGGCACAACCGCGTGCCCACGCTGAGAAGGGAAGTTCTAGCCATCGACTTGTGATCCGTAAGCGGCCGACTGCCTTTACGCCTGAAGGACAGTTTGCGACAAGGGGACGGTCGTCGTCCACACGGCTTCGCCCGAATGTCCGACGATGTCCGTCGAAGGATTTCGGCGGCTGCTCCCCCAAAAGTTGGCGACCGACCGCCGCGGTTCCTGCCCGTTCTCGTCCGAAGGACGGGACCTCCGGGCCAGGGTATACTGCCGATATCCGCCTGACGCTCGGTCAGGCTATGGCGCGGCCATCGGCGCGCCTCATCCGTCTGAACTTTTGAAGTAAAGCTATGCCTGAGCACGAAAAGCCGATCCATCCTCAGTCGGATCCCGCCGCCGAGCCTGCCGAATCGACTTCCGAGGAGATCAGCGCGACCTCGGCCAACGTGGTCGAGTCGGACTACACGGCGGACAGCATCCAAGTTCTCGAGGGCCTCGAGGCGGTACGCAAGCGCCCGGGAATGTACGTTGGCGACAACGGCAAGAAAGGCCTCCACCAGATGTTCCGGGAGGTTCTCGACAACTCGGTCGACGAGGCCCTGGCCGGATACTGCAACCGGATCGACGTCAGACTGCACGCCGACAACTCTCTGTCGGTTGCCGACAACGGCCGCGGCATACCCGTCGAGACCCACAAGAAGATGGGGGTTTCCACCCTTCAGGTCGTCATGACCGTCCTGCACGCGGGCGGCAAGTTCGGCGAAGGCGGCGGCTATAAGGTTTCCGGCGGTCTCCACGGCGTGGGGGTGAGCTGCACGAACGCGTTGTCCGAGTGGATGGAGACCACTGTGCGCCGCGACGGGAAGATCTACCGCCAGCGATACGAGAGGGGCGTCCCGGTCGGAGACGTCCAGACCATCGGCACGAGCGACGAGACGGGCACGACCCAGCACTGGCTCGCCGACTCGAGCGTCCTGACCGAGTCGAAGTACGACATCCACATCATCAAGACCCGGTTGCGGGAGTTGGCCTACCTCAACCCGCAAGTCCGTTTCACGTTCGTCAGCGAGCAGAACCCGGAGGATGACGAGGTGTTCCACTTCACCCGCGGCATCCCGCAACTCGTCGAAGACATCAACGAGGCCAAGAACACGCTGCACGACGTCATCTTCTTCAAGCGGACCAAGGACACGACCGAACTCGAAGTCGCCCTTCAGTACCACGACGGCTACAACGAGACCGTGCTCGCGTTCTCGAACAACATCTACCAACCCGACGGCGGGACGCACGTTTCCGGGTTCTCGCAGGCCCTCACCCGGGTCATCAACGCCTACGCCCGCAAGAACAACATCCTCAAGGAGAAGGACTCGAACTTCAACTCGGACGACGTGTCGGACGGGTTGACCGCCGTCATCTCGATCCGGCTGGAGAACCCGAGCTACAACTCCCAGGACAAGGTCAAGCTGGTCACGCCCGAAGTGCAGGGTCTCGTCAACTCTCTCGTGGGCGACGGGCTCGCGACGTTCTTCGACGAGAACCCGGCCGTCGCCCGCCGCATCCTGGACAAGGCCATGATCGCCCAGCGCGCCCGCGAAGCCGCCAAAAAGGCGGCCGAAGCCGTGAAGCGCTCGTCGGCGATGGACAGTTTCGGACTGCCCGGCAAGCTCGCCGACTGCAAGAGCAAGATCCCGGAAGAATGCGAGCTGTTCCTCGTCGAGGGCGACTCGGCCGGTGGCTCGGCCAAGGGAGCCCGCGACCGGATCACGCAGGCCGTTCTCCCTCTTCGAGGCAAGATCCTCAACGTCGAAAAGGCCCGAATCGACAAGGCGCTGGACAACGAGGAGATCAAGGCGCTCATCCGGGCCCTCGGCGTCGGCATCGACCTGAGTCTCGGGCGTCGGCAAGACTTCGACGACGGCTCCGGGGACGACGGACACGGCAACGGGAACGGAAAGTCGAACGGGCGCGTCAACGAGCCCTCCTTCGACCTCAGCAAGCTCCGCTACGGCAAGATCATCATCATGACGGACGCCGACGTGGACGGCGAGCATATCCGCACCCTTTTGCTGACCTTCTTCTATCGGTACATGCGGCCGCTCGTCGAGGCGGGGCGCGTCTACCTCGCCCAGCCGCCGCTGTTCGTGGTGAAGGTGGGAGCCAGCGACCGTCAGTACGCGGCCGACCAAAAGGAACTCGACGAGATCCTCAAGGGGATCCGAAGAAAGAACTATTCGGTCCAGCGGTTCAAAGGATTGGGCGAAATGAACGCCGACCAGCTGGAAGAAACGACCATGAACCCCGAGCGTCGGCGCCTGGTCCAGGTCAAGTACGACCCGGCCGAGATCGCGGAAGTGGAGAGACTGTTCAGCGATCTGATGGGCGAGAAAGTCGAGCCTCGGCGCGCGTTCATCGAAAAGCACGCCCGTCAGGCCAGCAGCGTCGACTGGCACTATTGAGGCGAACCGCCGACCGGCCGCAAGCGTCCGGATTCATGTGAGGCGTCACGTTTTCGGTGCTTCGGTCGGACTCGGGGTTTTGGCCCTCGCGCTCGGTCTCGTCGGTTCGGCGTCCGCTCAGGACCCTCCGTCCCCGGCCGAAGCGGAGCCGGTTCGCGTCCTCGTCATGCCGATTCTGGACGACTCCGACTTTCGGGTCTCCGGATTGTCGCGCGAAGCGGTCCGGGACGCGATCCGGACCCATGCGACCGATGCCTGGATCAGCCAGCTCCGCGCCCGCCGGCACGGGGTCGCCCAGAGGAGCGTGGTCGAGGAGGTTCTCCGAGCGAACGACCTCGCCTTTCCGTCCGACTCTCGACGACGGGGCGCCGTTTTGACGGACGTGGGCGAACTCCTGAAACCCGACTTTGTGTTGTTGGCGTCCGTCGAGTCGATCCGCCAACGCAACGCGAGCCCGTCCGAGATTCTGAGCCGGCCCAACGCCCCTCCGAGCGAGACCGAAGTCGAGGTGCGGTTTTGGGTGTACGACGTGGCCGGAAAGCGCTTGGCCTTGGACGGATCGACGCGCACGCGGGCCGTCGTCGGGGGAGCGTACTTCGGCGCCACCCGGAGCGGCGAGATCAGAGGGGCGCCGGCAGACGTCGCCCTCGCCCGGCAGAACGAGATGCGGCGGCGTGCCGAGAGGATCGGCCTCGCGGTGGCCCAGGCGTTTCGGCAGGCGTTCCCCCGACTCTGACCGCCCGGGTCACGCGCGCCAGGCGAGCAGCTTCTCGACGTGCTTGGCGATCACGTCGAACTCGATGTTGACGGGATCGCCCGGCTTCTTCTCGGCAAGATTGGTGACCAGCATGGTGTGGGGGATGATCCAGACGTCGAAGGCGCCTGCCATCGGCTCCACGATCGTCAGCGATATCCCGTCGATCGCGATGCTCCCCTTGTCGATGAGAAAACGGTCGAACTCCCGCGGGACCCGGAACCGCACGCGGTGCGCCTGGTCGGTCGGCTCGCATTCGACGAACTCGCCGACCGTGTCCACGTGCCCCTGGACGATGTGCCCACCGAACCGGTCGGAAGCGCGCATCGCCCGTTCGAGGTTGACTCGGCTGCCCGGCTGCAGGTTCCGGAACGAGGTCCGGCGGATCGTCTCTTCGCTCAGGTCGAATTCGAGGTGGGGCTCCTGACCGACAACGGTCAGACAGCACCCGTTCACGGCGATGCTCTCGCCCATCGAAAACGGCTCCGAGCGCATCGCCTCGGGCACCTCGACCCAAAGTTTTGGCCCCGTGAATTCGGCAACCCGCCCGGCCCCCTGCACGATCCCGGTGAACATACGTTCAGCTTACACAAACCTTCTCGAGGGCGGTTGAGGCCAGGTTCACGGGCTGGTCGGGGTCTCGGCGACCCGTCGACGAAGGCGGGCGCGACGGGAGCGAAAATGGTCCCGAATTTGTTGCATTTGCCGGGGCGAATCGAAAGGAATCGCCATCGGGCGAGAGAAATATCTTGGCAAGATTGGCTGGACAAGGATGTTGGTGCGGCGCCGATGCCGATCTCGGGTCCTGCCATCTTTGCTGGAGGGGTCGAAACGTGGCCGCTTCTGACGACAGGGCAGCGACGGCGCGGTCGGGCTCCCAGCAAGCCCAGAGTCCATATTCCGACCCGTGTCAAAATCTGGCTGTTGCCGCAATCAGGGACGACTTTGAAGACCTACTATTCGCTTCTCGGCGTTGACTCCTCGTCTGACCTCGAAACCCTGCGCCGGGCCTACCGGAGGCTGGCCCGCAAGCACCACCCCGACGTCTCCGGCGATCCCGACAGCCACGAACTGATGTCGCGGATCAACGAGGCGTTCAAAACGCTTTCCGATCCGGTCCGGCGGGCCGAGTACGACGCCATGCTCCACGCGGGCCTGGCGGGCGTTCAGAGTCCGGTCGAGGCCCACGAAGCCAAGGCCCCGCTGACGATCAAGCTCAAGCTGCGCCTGAAGCAGCACAAGACGCCGATCTATGCGCTCAGCTTCAACCCGAACACGGGCGAACTGATCTCGAGCTCGTTCGACAACGAGTTGCTCTGGTGGAACCCGTTCACGGGCGCTCAGACCCGCCGCGTGAAGGTCGAGTCCGGCGTCATCTCGACGCTTCAGCCCGTCGATTCGTACGGGGTCGTAGCCGCGGGCGCGGCCGAGAACGTCGTGACCGTCTGCCACGTCGGCAAACAGGGGCCCGAGGGATGGCGCAACACGCCCACCGAATGGGCGGCCTGCGTGGCCATCTCGCCGGACGGGTCGAGGGTCGCCACCGGAACGGTCCGAAACTCGGTCGTGGTCTCCCCGACGGCGGGCGGAGCGCCCATCTTCGAACGCAAGGACCACGCGGGATCGGTGACGGCGGTGGCTTGGTCGCGGGACGGACGCTACATGGCGACCGGTTCGAGCGACGCGACCGTCAAGCTTCGGAACGCCCAAACCGGGCAGGTTCTCCACACGTTCACCGCCTTGCGGACGACGGTGACCGCCGTCGCCTTTTCGCCGGACAACCGATACCTGGTCGCCGCTTCCGCCGACCTTTCCGTGCGCGTGTTCAGCCTGGCGGACGGGTCTCTGCAGCGGGTCCTGTTCGGGCACACGAAGCCGATCGAGGCGATCGCCTTCCACCCGAACGGATGGCTTTTCGCGACCGGAGCGCGGGACGGGACGGTCGGCCTCTGGAACGCGAGCAACGGTCTCGGCCAGCTCCACCTGGAGGCGAGCAATCGGCCGATCCTCAGCGTCGCGTTCAGCGCAGACGGCGGGTTGCTCGCGGCCGGCGGGTTGGATCGGGCGGTGCGGCTGTGGTCGCTGACCGTCAATCCGTCTCGGAAGACGGAAGTCCGTCAGTCGGCCTGATCGACCGCCGACGCCCGTTGGGTCGGCGCCAGGTTCGACAACCTCTGGTCCTGCTATACAGGACCAGGGAATTTGGTGTGATTCCGTACAGTTTTTGAATGCTTTACATGAATTCAGTGCGACAAGTAATCGTTTTCGGTCGTCTAGCCGTATATACGTTGAGCAAATAGAAAGAATAGTTGTTCTTTCTGAAAGACTTGGTGAGCCCGGCGATCCCCCACGCCGAGGG